>NZ_JBEVLL010000104.1:0-36236 GCF_040509215.1 Devosia sp. | reverse complement strand
TACTACCTCGTCTCCTCCTGGAGCCCGACGGTTCCCAAGACCGTCAATCGCTTCAAGGATTGGCTCTTTGACCAGGTCCGCGCGCCCATCGCCGCCGGCACTGTGGTTCCCGCCTGATTTCACTGGATAGCCGCGACCCGACGGCCGCGGCTCAAACGACCGTCAGCAACATCGTCACGCCTAAAAACAAAACGCCCCGGAAGATCCGAGGCGTTGCAGTCGTTTGTCTGAGGGTGGGCTTAGGCTGCCAACAGCCATTCATCCTCGGGGAGCCAGGAGAACATCACCTTCTCCTCGACCGCCGGCGGGTCGGAGAAGAAGCGCGTGTCCGAAATCTGGGCACAGTATTCTTTGCCGGCTTCGTCCTTGACCAGAATGCGGACCATGGAGCCCTGATACTCGATGCTGGTCACCGTCGCCGGGATATTGACCCCGCCCACCGTTTCAACGATGCGGCACTTGTCGGCTCGCACCGAAACCGTCCGGTCGTCCACCGCGATGACATTGTGCCCGCCAATAAACTTGGCGACGAAGGCATTGGCGGGCTTTTCGAATACGTCGCGCGCCGAACCAGCCTGCATGATCTGACCATCGCTCATGACGACGACAAGATCGCTCAGCGCCAGCGCCTCTTCCTGGCTATGGGTGACGTGCACGAAGGTGATCCCGAGTTCGGTCTGGATACGCTTCAATTCAGTCCGCATCAGCACGCGCAGAAACGGGTCGAGCGCGGACAGTGGCTCGTCGAGCAGTAGCACTTTCGGCCGCGTGATGAGTGAGCGCGCCAGCGCCACACGCTGCTGCTGTCCACCCGAAAGCTGCGCCGGCATGCGGTGGGCCAGGTGCTCCATCTGCACGAGGGTGAGGAATTCCATGGCCTTGGCCTGGCGTTCCGTCTTTCCGACACCCTTGATCTTGAGGCTGAACGCAACATTGTCGAGCGCACTGAGATGGGGGAAGAGCGCATAGGACTGGAACATCATCGAGGTGCCACGGGCGGACGGCGCGCCATCGGTGACGTTCTTGTTGTGGATCAGCACGTCGCCGTCGGTGATATCTTCGTGGCCGGCGAGCATGCGCAGCGTCGTGGTCTTGCCACAGCCCGAAGGCCCAAGCAGGCAACAATAGCTTGCCTTGGGAATACGCAGGGAGATGGTATCCACCGCCTTGGCCCCACCATCATATGACTTGGAGACGGCAATCATCTCCACATCATATTTCGTGACGCCGCCATCGGCGGGCGCTTCGGTTTCGGGCATCAGCTTCTTGGCATTGAAGTCGCTGTCGATTTTCATGTCAAAGATCCCTCGAAGGAGGCCAATCAGGCGTGTTGGGCGGTTAAGCGGAGCTGGCGGCGCTTGGCGAGACGTGCCGAGACCAGCAGCGTTGAAATCACCAGAGTGAACATGAAGAGCGTGGTGAGCGTCCCCACGGCAAACATCACCGGCGTCGTGGCGGCGCCAAGGAGGCCCGTCAGTTCCATGGGCATGGTGTTGCCGGTGCCGATATTGAGGCCCGCGCGGGCAGCTTCCTCGTAGGACGAGGTGAACCCGGCCATGAACATGCCGATCACGCCGGGCAGGATCAGCGGCAGGATCACATACTGGAAGCGCTGGAACGAGGAGGCACCGAGGTCCGTCGCCGCTTCCTCATAGGATTTGTCCATGCGCCCCAGAATGATGAACATGATCAGCATGGCGAAGGGCAGCGACCAGGTCAGTTGGGCGCCGATGCCCGAATACCACCACTGGGGCCGCATGCCGATCATGTTGAGCGTCAGCGAAATGCCGAAGCCCACGAAAATGCCGGGCACGATCATGCTGATGATGGCCGAGTAGAAAACGAAGTTGCTGCCGGGATAGCGACGCCGGAAGCTCATGCCGACGGCAAGACCGATAAGCATGGTCAGCACCGCAACGATGGCGCCAAGCCGGAGCGAGCGAATGAAGGAATTGTGGATGTCGCCCACGCCTCGCCCGCCGGCGGTAAACAGCGTCTCGAACCAGACCAGGGAGAAGCCGCGCATTGGGAAACTCATGCCGCCCTCCGGCCCTTGGAAGGAGAGGAGATAAACGCAGAGCATCGGCCCATAGAGAAAGAGCAGGAATGCAGCGAAGACAGCAGACAGGATGTAATAGGATGCAGAGCGCCGTGTGCCCATCTTGGTCTCTCCTTAACGCGCCAGTTCTTTGCGGATATCGACGAAGCGCAGCAGCAGGCCGACCATGCCGAGCACGACCAGCAGCAGAACCACGGACTTGGCTGCGGCCGGAGGAAACTGGAAAGCATTGATCTCATTCATGATCGCGACCGCGGGGGTATTCATTTGGTTGCCGCTCATGGCGCGCACCAGGAAGCCATCGCCCATGACAGCGGTGATGATGAAGATCGTGCCCACGACAATGCCGGGCTTGATGAGCGGAATGATCACCTCGGTGATCACCTGCCATTCGGACGCACCCTGATCACGGGCAGCCTGAATGATGCTGGGACTGATCTTGGCCATCGAATTGGCGATCGGGCCGGCCATGGCCATGGTGAGCATGTTCACATAAACGACGATCACCGAGAATTCCGAATAGAGCAGCCAGGAGATCGGCTGATCGATGACGCCGGTCCCCATCAGCGCCTGATTGACGAGGCCTTCGCGCCCCAGAAGCGGCACCCAGGAGATCATGCGGATCGGTCCGGAGGTCCAGAACGGAATGGCGCAGGCGGCGAGAAAAATGGCGCGCCACATGTTCGAGCGAACGTGGAAGATCAAATAGTAGGAGATGGTAAAACCCAGCAGGAGGGTGATCGTCCAGACGATCGCCAATTGCCGGAAAACTGTCTTGTAGGTGTCAAAGGTCAGGCTGGACCTCAGCAAATCGGTCCAGTTGCCGAGGTAGAATTCGGGAATGATTTCGGCGAAGCCGAAGTCCATGAAGCTGACCGAAACGATGATTGCCAGCGGGACCATGACAAGGCACGTCATGATCAGGGTGAATGGGGTGGCCTGCAACCACGACGCTGCGCGGGGTGACACTGTCATGCTGCTCATTGAGGGAGCTCCAATGGGGAAGGAAGACCCCGGGACGCATCCCGGAGTCTTTGCAGACGGGATCAGGCGGCCATGAAATCCTGCCAGCGACGGACCAAGTAACGATCTTCGTCCATCAGCGTGTTCCAGATGCCGACATTGCCCATTCTGTCCCAGAGCGAGCCGCCATCGCGCACGGCGCCGGCCTTTTCCATGACCTTGCCGAACGGATCGATAATGTCGGCCGTGGCTGCCTTGCCTTCGTACCAGTAGCCGTAGTCGTTTTCGGGAAGCTGTGCCTTCATCAGGTCCGGAACGGACGAGTAGAAGCCCTGGCGCGAGAAATAGACCCCGTTGAAGCCCGAATTGCACCAGTTCATATATTCCATGACGCAATCGCGGCGCAGCTTGTCGCCGGCGTCAAGGTGAGCCATGGCCGACTGGAAGATGTACCAACCGCGCGAACCTTCCTCGAGCGGCAAATACTGGCACTCGATGCCGCGTGTGCGCACTTCGGTCACAGCCGGCGCGAACATCGATTGCAGCACGACTTCGCCCGAGGCCATGAGCTGAACCGACTGGTCGAAGTTGGTCCAGAATGAACGGAAGTGGCCCGAGCGCTTCAGTTCGATGAGCAGATCGATCGTCTTGTCGATCTCTTCGCGGGTCATGTTGCCTTTGTCGACATAGGTCATCAGGCCCGCAGCTTCGAGCGCCACGGCCGCGTCAGGCACGCCGACATTGACGCCATCCTGGAGGGCAACCTTGCCGGCAAAATCGGAACCCAGGAGATCCTTCCAGCTCGTGACCTTGTGCGGCACGAGGTCGGGGCGGACGCCGAGGGTATCGGCATTGTACATGACCGGAATACCGACCAGCCAGTCGGTCGGTGTCGGCGAATACTCCTGGGCTGATTCATCGACCCAGAACTGCGACTTGATGGGGGCATAACCCTGCATCGAATAGGGCTTGCCATCGGCATAGGTACCCTGGGTGAACAGCGGCACGGTCTGATCCCAGTATTTGTATTCCTTGACGGGGATCGGCATCAGGACCCCCTTGTTCTTGAAATAGCCCATCGAGGTATTGCCGAAGTCGGCGACATCGACGGTTTCTGCCTGAGTGAGCAGGCGATTGATGAGCGTCGTATTGTCCAGGGTCTGCATCTGGACGGTGAAGCCAAGGTCCTTGTTGGCCTGTTCGGCAACGGTCGGGTTGGTGGTGTAGATCGACCCGACATGGGTGATCGTGATGTCCTTGCTGGCCTGCGCCCAATAGGTGGGAAAGCCGGTGATAACACCCGAACCAAGCGCGGCGCCTGCTGTTGCGGCGGCGCCCTTCATAAATCCGCGGCGGGAAAGTCCCTTGTTCTTCTGCTCACTCATTGTCGTCTCTCCTGGTGGCGCTGCCTTGGGGCGCAGGCCTTTCGAAGGAGAGGATTGAATGAACCTAAGATGACGACAAATGAGATTAACTCATAGGTTGCCAAGAGCTAGATTTCGGCTGCGCCAGACGCAGGGCTGCCCTGCAATGTCTTCAAATCTAAGCACAAAAGTGAAAAGGCCGAAGCCTTTCGGCTCCGGCCCCGCGCGAGGGTGGATTGGGTTCGCTCGACCTATTCGTCCGTCTTAGCTGGCGACGGAAAAGACCTGCTGCTTCTCGGCGAGAAGGCGATAGGCGCCATCGAGATAGAGCAGCGGGCTGATGCCTTCGGCCCAGAGCTCGACGCCGACGATCTCGGCGAGGAAAATTGTGTGAGACTGGTAAGGCACGACCTGGCGCACTTCGCAGTCGAAGCTGACGAGGGAATTGACCAGCGCCGGAGCGCCCGTAACGATTTTCTTCCACTCGCCGTGATCGAAACGCTTTTCGCGGTCTACCGGACTCGAAAAGCGAGCCGCAACATCTTCATGGGCATCGGCGAGAATATTGACGCAGAGGATGCCAGCCTCTGCGACATGAGCATGCGCGGAAGCATTCTTGTTGATGCAGACCAGAAGCGTCGGCGGATCGGCAGTAACGGAGTTGACGGCCGTCGCGACGAGGCCATGGCGCTGACCGCCGTTTGACGTGGTGATCAGCGATACACCTGCCGCGAGGCGGCGCATGCCGAGTTTGAAGTGATCCTTGTTCATCGAGGCTGGTCCCTTCCTGCTGCGAGAGATTGCGGCAAACATGGGCAAACTATCGACACTGCCTCCTTTTGTGCCAACTGACCAATTCTCATCGCCTTGAGTGAGAATTTCTGGACTAGTTTCACGGTGCAGGAGGACTAGCCTTTGCAGCATGGACAAACCGGCAAGGCGGGATGAAATGGTGAAGAAGATTGCGTTCATTGGTACGGGCGGCACCATTTCCTCGATCGGCAAAGGGCCGCTCGACATCGTCCACTATGGTGCGCACAAAACCATGCTGCCCGCCGGCGATATCCTGGCGGCCGTGCCGCAGGTGCAGGAAGTGGCCGAGATTTTCGCCGTGCCCTTCGGCAATGTCCCGAGCCCAAACATCTTCTTCGACGAGTGGAAAGCGCTTTCGGCGCTGTGCTCGCAACTCGAGCGCGAACATGCAGATCTCGCCGGTATCGTCATCGGACACGGTACGGCAACTCTCGAAGAAACGGCCTATGCCCTTGGTCTGACACTGAAGGTTTCAGTTCCGGTCGTGGTCGTCGGATCGCAGCGACCGCTGAGCGGGCTTTCGAGCGATGCGTCGATGAACCTCGTAAACGCCTGCCGGGTTGCCGCCCACCCGCAATCGCGCGGACGCGGGGTTCTCGTGCTGCTCAATGATGAAATCCATGCGGCCCGCGAAGTCACGAAAACTGCGACCTATAGGCTCCAGACATTCAGGGCACCGGATTTCGGCATGCTCGGTTATGTCGACGGCACGGTGGTCAGCTACTATCGCAACACCACGCGCATCACCGCTCCCGAAACCGAATTCGACCTCGCCCAGCTCGTCGCCCTGCCCCGCGTCGATATCAGCTATGCCTATGCCGGCGGCGACGGTGTCGATGTCGATGCCTTCGTTGCCGCTGGTGCAAAGGGCATCGTCTCTGCCGGCTTCGCGCCAGGCATGGCACCTCCGGGCCAGATTGCGGCACTTGAACGTGCTGCGGCGGCTGGTGTCGTCGTCATGCAATCGACCCGCGCCGGCAGCGGCATGGTTCACGAAAGCGCGCGCCTCTTGGAACTGGGCTTCATCCCTGCGGATAATCTCAATCCGCAGAAGGCCCGCATTCTCCTCGCACTGGCGCTGGGCAAAACCAGCGCGCGCGAAGAGATCATGCGGATTTTTGCTACCTATTAGAGCGAGGCTATGAAGCTGGCCGAGTCGGATATCTCGGCCTGGCGGGGCAGGATTTTCGTCAGTAGGAAGTCGTGCACTTCAGCATCGTTGTCGCCAACGCAATCGGCAAGAATGGTGACGGCAAAGTCCATGTCAGCAGCAAGGCGCGTGGTCGAGAGAATGACGCCGCTGGTTGAAATGCCCGTCAAGACGAGGTGGTTGGCCTCGAAGGCCGAAAGGATCACCGGCAGGTCGGTGCCGTAAAGCGCGCCGACGCGACGCTTGTAGACCACCGGTTCGCCTTCGATTGGGGCAAGTTCATCAATCACCACCGGATTGACCAACCGGCCCGCAGCTTTGGCGGCGGCAAAACCCTTGTTGTTGGCCGAGACCTCGGGATGGCCGGGACGAAAACCCACGACAACATAAGCGATGGGCATGCCGGCCTTGCGGGCGGCGGCCAACACTTTTTGGGTGTTGGCGATGGCTCCGGCGGCCGGGAAATTGCTGACGATATCGGGCTGAAAGTCCATGATCAGCAGCGCGGAACGACGCTCGCTCACAGGGTCTTGCCCTTGTAGGAGACGAGTGGACTCACATTGGGGGTGGACGCAAAATCCTTTACCCGACCGATGACGATAGCCGTGCCAAAGCGCTCGATGATTTCTTCAATCTCGCAATCGATGGCGCCGGCAGCCCCTTCAAGGATCGGAGCACCGGTGGCAAGCTTGGTCCAGGAGCCGAGCTGAAAGCGGTCAGCCCCCTTGAGGTCGCCCTTGCCACCGAAGGGACCAGCGAGATCGGCCTGATCGGTGGAAAGATAGTTGATGGCAAAGTGCCCACCATCGACCATGGTCTGGAAAGCCGAGGTCTTCTTGTCGACCGAAACCATCAGCATCGGCGGATCGGCACAAAGATGGGTGGCCGACAGGGCGAGGAAACCGCGCGGGCCATCATCGGCTTCCGCAGTGACGATGGCTGTGCCCACGGCACGTAGGCCCACGGCCTGCCAGAAAGTGCGGACATCGATGACGCGTTCGGCTGTCAGGGTGTCAGTCACGTTAGTCTCCAATCTTGCAACACCCTCTGCCTGTCACCCCAACCTTCGCCGAGGTGACAGCCCGAGAGTGGATGGCTGGGCGTTCCAACCACCGGTTTTGTTTACGCGGCCGCACTCTTGGCGAGGGCGCCGTTGCGGCTCTTCATCAACGGCTGGATATATTGGCCGAACTGTTCGATGCCCGTGATAAAATCGTCAAAGATCAGCATGATGCCGTCGATGCCCGGCTGTTCGGCAAGGATATCGAGCATCCGCGCAACATTTTCGTACGAGCCGATCAGCTTCGGCCCGCCATTGGCCTTTGCCTGGCTGGGGTCCTTGAGGATTTGCGCGGCACCGGCTGCCATGCGCGCGGCCGTGGAGGTCGAAGCCGAGAACTTGTCGGCGCCCGACTGCTGCCCCATCCATTCGATCGCTTCGAGATCGACACCCTCGTTGTAGTGCTCCCACTTGGCGAAGGCCATTTCATCGGTGCGGTCGGCAATGATGGTGATGAGCGTATAGGCACCGACCTTGCGGCCGGTCTTTTCGGCCGCCTGCATGAGGCGCTGGGCGTTCTCACCGCCGAGCTGCGGTTCGTTGATCTTGCCGCCCGCGCCGACGAAGTTGTAGTCGCACTCTTCAGCCACGAACTGCATGCCACGGTCGGACGTGCCGGCCGCAACGATGTCGATATGGCTTGATGGGCGCGGGGAAAGCTTGCAGTCGTCCATATGGAAATATTCGCCGTCAAAGTTCGACGTGCCGGTCTCCCATAGCTCCTTCATCACCTTCACGTATTCGGTGGCATAGGCGTAGCGGTTCTTAAAGTGCTCATCGCCGGGCCAGAGGCCCATCTGCTGGTATTCCTTAGGCTGCCAGCCGGTGACGATGTTGACGCCGAAACGGCCCGGCGCGATGGAGTCGATGGTCGACGCCATGCGGGCGGCAAGCGGCGGCGGCAGGGTCAGAAGCGCGATTGAGGCATAAAGCTTGATCTTGCTGGTCACCGCAGCAATGCCGGCCATCAGCGTGAACGCCTCGAGATTATGCTGCCAGAACTCTGAGGGGCCGTTGTAGCCGCGCAGCTTGATCATCGCGAGGGCGAAGTCGAAGCCATAGTGCTCGGCCCGCTGCACCACTGTCTTGTTGAGATCGAAGGTCGGATAGGTCTCGGGCGAGGTGGTCGACATGAACCAGCCGCGGCTGCCGATGGGAATGAAAACGCCAATCTTGGTCATCCGCTTGCTCCCTCACGCGGCTTCGCTGGACGAGCCGGACTTCGCCAGCTCCACATTGCGCGTCTTCATCAGCGGCTGGATATATTGGCCGAACTGCTCCATGCCGATGACAAAATCGTCGAACGTCACCATGATGCCTTCGATGCCCGGCTGGACCGCGATTTCGTCGAGCATGCGCGCGACGTTTTCGTAGGAGCCGATGAGCTTGAGCATGCCGGTGGGCTCGGCCTTGGACGGATCGTTGAGCATTTCCTGCGCACGTCGCGCCATGCCGCCCGCCGTGGAATTGGCCGCCGCATTCTTGTCGGCACTCGACTGATCACGCGACCATGCGATGGCTTCGAGATCAGTGCCCTCCTTGTAGTGTTCCCACTTGGCAAAAGCCATTTCGTCGGTGCGGTCAGCAATGATCATGAGGAGCGTATAGGCGCCTACCTTGCGGCCATAGGGCTTCGTCACCTCAAGCAGACGCTTGGCATTATCGCCGGCATTGGAGGTGTTGTTGATGCCCGAACCAGCGCCGATAAAATTGTAGTCGCAATGCTCGCCCACGAACTGCATGCCGCGATCGGACGCGCCGGCCGCCACGATTTCGATCGGGGCAGAAGGACGCGGCGACAGCTTGCAGTCGTCCATCTGGAAATAGTCGCCCTTGAAATTGGACGTGCCGGTTTCCCAGAGGTCTTTCATCACCTGGACGTATTCGGAGGCATATTCATAGCGGCGGCGGAAATGCTCGTCGCCCGGCCAGATGCCCATCTGCTGGTATTCCTTGGGCTGCCAGCCGGTGACAATGTTCACCCCGAAGCGGCCGGGCGCGATGGAGTCGATAGTCGACGCCATACGCGCCGCGAGCGGCGGCGGCAGGGTAAGAAGTGCAATCGAAGCGTAGAGCTTGATCTTGCTGGTCACGGCGGCAATGCCGGCCATGAGCGTGAACGCTTCCAGATTATGCTGCCAATATTCGCTGGGACCGTTGAATCCGCGCAGCTTGATCATCGCGAGGGCAAAATCGAAGCCATAGTGCTCGGCGCGCTGAACCACCGTCTTGTTGAGATCGAAGGTCGGATAGGTCTCCGGCGCCGTGGTGGAAATCAACCAGCCGCGGCTGCCGATGGGGATGAAGACACCCAGTTTGACCATTTTGTTCTCCTTAGCGGTGCTTTGTTTGATGTCGCGCGCATCAAGCGGCGTTCTGATTGGCAGCAGTGAGCTTTGAGCGGCTCTTCATCCGGGGCTGGATGTATTGGCCGAACTGCTCGATGCCGGTGATGAAGTCGTCGAAGGTCAGCATGATGCCGCCGAGACCCGGCGTCGCTGCGATAATATCGAGCATGCGCGCGACGTTCTCGTAGGAGCCGATGAGCCGCAAACCGCCGTGGGGCTCGGCGAGCTGCGGGTTTTTCAGCATGGCAAGCGTATTGGCGGCCATTCGGCCTGCCGTGGAGTCGGCCGAGGCGCCCTTGTCGGCGCTCGACTGGCTATGGGCCCATTCGATGGCTTCGAGATCGGTGCCCTGCTTGTAGTGTTCCCACTTGGCCCAGGCCAATTCGTCGGTGCGGTCGGCAATAACCATGCAACCAGTCAGCGCGGATACCTTGCGGCCGGTCTTTTCGGCGAAGGTGTTGAGCCGCGCAACATTGTCACCGGCCTTGTCGGCCTCGTTGATGCCGCCGCCCGAGGAGACAAAATTGTAGTCGCAATGCTCGGCGACGAATTCCATGCCGCGATCCGACGTGCCGGCGGCAACAATGTCGATATGGGCGGATGGCCGCGGCGACAGCTTGCAGTCATCCATCTGGAAATACTGGCCCTGGAAATTCGAGGTGCCGGTCTCCCAGAGCTCTTTCATCACACGCACATATTCGGTCGCGTAGTCGTAACGGTTCTTGAAATGCTCATCGCCGGGCCAGAGGCCCATCTGCTGGTATTCCTTGGGCTGCCAGCCCGTAACGATGTTCACCCCAAAACGACCGGGCGCAATGGAGTCGATGGTCGACGCCATGCGCGCAGCCAACGGCGGCGGCATGGTGAGCAGCGCGATGGATGAGTAGAGCTTGATCTTCTGGGTGACGGCGGCAATGCCGGCCATCAGCGTGAATGGTTCGAGATTGTGCTGCCAGAATTCCGAGGGGCCATTGAAGCCGCGGAGCTTGACCATGGCGAGGGCGAAATCGAGTCCATAATGCTCGGCGCGCTGCACGATGGTCTTGTTCATGTCGAAAGTCGGATAGAGACGCGGCGACGTCGTTGAGCGCAGCCAGCCGCGACTGCCGATGGGAATGAAGACCCCGATCTGGACCATTTTTACACTCTCGATGTGTGGGAGAGACCCCGCTCCGGCGCGGAGCCATAAGACCTAAGCTGCGGCCTGATCGGCTTTGAGGCCAGCATTGCGCGTCTTCATCAGCGGCTGGATATGTTCGCCGAACTGCTCGATACCGGTGACGAAATCGTCGAAGGTGAGCATGATGCCCTTGATGCCGGGCGTCGTGCCGATTTCATCGAGCATGCGCGCGACATTTTCATAAGACCCAATGATCTTGGTCATGCCGGTTGGCTCGGGATTTTCAATGCCCTTCTTGAGCAGCGCGGCAGTCGAGTTGGCATTGGCCTTGGTGTCGGCGCCAGCCTGGCTTGCCTGCCATTCAAGGGCCTCGATATCGGTGCCGGTCTTGTAGTGTTCCCACTTGGCGAAGGCCATTTCGTCGGTGCGATCAGCGATCACCATCACAAGCTGAAACGCCCCGGTGCCACGGCCGTGGCGTGCAGCAGCCTCGGCCACGCGGCCGGCGACATCACGACAGCCATCAGTCTGGTTGAGACCGCCAGCGACGACGAAGTTGTAGTCACCATACTTGGCGACGAAATCCATGCCGGCAGGCGATTGGCCGGCCCCGACGATCTGAATCGGAGCACTGGGGCGCGGCGAGAGCTTGCAGTCGTCATACTGGAAGAAATCGCCCTTGAGGTCGGATGTGCCGGTTTCCCAAAGGTCCTTCATGATCTGCACGTATTCAGCAGCATATTCATAGCGGCGGGCAAAGTGCTCGGGGCTGAGTTCCAGCCCCATCTGCTGATATTCCTTGGGCTGCCAACCGGTGACCATATTGACCCCGATACGACCGGGCGCGATCGAGTCGATCGTGGAAACCATGCGCGCAACAAGTGCAGGCGGCATGGTGAGCATGGCGACCGAAGCAAAAAGCTGGATTTTCTTGGTCACGGCAGCAAGGCCTGCCATGAGCGTAAAACTCTCCAGATTATGCTGCCAATATTCGCTGGGGCCGTTGTAGCCACGCAGCTTGATCATCGCGAGGGCAAAGTCGAGCCCGTAATGCTCGGCGCGCTGCACCACGGTCTTGTTGAGATCGAAGGTCGGAAAGGTTTTGGGCGAGGTGGTCGAAATGAGCCAGCCACGGCTACCAATCGGGATGAATACGCCAATCTGCGTCACGTGATGCTCTCCTGACAATCGACCGCTGAGGGATCTTTGGACCATGTCAGGATGGTCGGCCGGGAGACGGCCTTTGCCAATCGACAAATCCACCTTCGGGGCGTGAGAAATTCTCAAGGCAATTCAGGAGCCTCGACGACGCGCACCCGCGACAAGGAAAACGTCCCCACAAAGTAGGCATTGCTCATCAACAGGCCTGATGGCGCTTTATTTGGGGAGCACGTTCCTCTCGTCACTGCAGGATCGAGGCGGAGACCCTATTCAAGCTGACGTGAACTAACTCAACAGATTTCCCGGTCATCCCTCCTACCGCCCCCGCATAAGGTCGCCTTGGTCGCAACCCTGTGTGCTATCGGGAGATCAGCTTTTGTTCCTGAATGGCCGCTATGGGGTCGTCAGCTGGCCGAGCGGTGATATTGTCTCTACGCCGCTTGGGAGAAGCCCATCGTCACTCTCAGCCTACTTTGGTAAGCTGAGAGCGGAAGTCCAAGCTCCGGACACGGCAGCTTGCCTCTCTGGATTACAGTGGCCTGACACCTGTCCGGTCGGGCCTCACGGCAATCCAGATTGTGTGACGGTCGCCCTTGCCGTTGCTGCGGGCGCGAACGGTCACTTCCTCGATCGCCATGCCGGTTTGCCTCAGGCGCTTGGTGAATCTGGCATCGGAGTAAGAGGACCAAACGGCCAAGTGTCCGCCCGTCGTCAGTGCCGACCTGGCGGCAGCAAGGCCGGCGGCGTTGTAGAGTCGGTCATTGGCGGGGCGAAACAGGCCGTCGGGCCCATTGTCGACATCAAGCAGGATAGCATCGAATGGCTTCCCGCCGCCGATGGCGGTCGCGACGTCACCCTGGTGAATTCGAACACGAGGATCGTCAAGGCTGCTGCCGTGCAAAACGGCAAGCGGACCACGCGCCCAGGCGACTACCTCGGGAACCAACTCGGCCACCACGATTTCGCTGTCGGCGGCAAAGCACTGGAGGGCAGCGCGCAAGGTAAAACCCATGCCAAGGCCGCCGATCAGAATGCGGGCCTTTGAGCGCGCGCCTACCCGGGCGGCCGACAGCGCGGCCAATTGCTCTTCTGAATGGTTCAGCCGGTTGTTCATCAGGGTGACAACGCCGGACATGATGGAGAATTCGCTGCCGCGCTGCATGAGGGTCATCACGCCACCACCCGGCATGGTGGTTTCACCGAGTTTTACCCATGGTAGCATCAATATCTCCAGTTTCGTCCAGCGACTCGCCACTGCTGCACCGCGCTATGATCTAGCGTAGGTCACGGGACACTTCCCGCAAATGTCGGCTTTGGTCTCAGGCTTACCAGTGTCTCAGAGCATTCACGACAATATCGAACGCCAGCGACTTTTGCGGCCGGCCTAGATAGTAAAGGTCAAGGCTTTCGTACGATTGCCCGAGCCGGTCCTCTCGATGTCGCCTTGTGAAGCTGCGCCGAGGACGTAAATAGATCCGGCTAGGACGCACCTGCTAACCTGACTTGCAACCGCCAGCCCTTGCCGATTTGAACGGCCGCGTGTGTGTGTGTGGGGGGGGGGGCTAACTTAATGTCCGAGTTTGGGTGGGCCAGCGCCCAACTGGTGTGGGGTGGCTTGCAGACAGTTCGCTCGGGGGGCTCGGATTAGCAAACATCCCATTGAATCAGGCCGGAAGAAGCTCCCGAACTCCCGTTGATTTTGGACGGCTGCGGATCGGGTCGGCTACCGGTACTGCAGCGATCAGCGTCTTGGTATAGGCCTCCCTCGGGGCTTCGAATATCTGGGCGCGGGTGCCCATTTCGACGATCTTGCCATGATGCATTACCGCGACGCGGTGGCTGATGCGTTCGACGACGCCCATGTCGTGGCTGATAAAGAGATAGGAAAGGCTCAGTTCCTGCTGCAGCTCGATTAGCAGATTGACCACTTGGGCCTGAATCGACACGTCGAGTGCCGAGACGGATTCATCGGCTATGATCAGCTTGGGCGAAAGGCTCAGAGCGCGGGCGATGCAAAGGCGTTGGCGCTGGCCGCCGGAGAATTCGTGCGGGTAACGGTCGAGGTGTTCTTCGTCGAGCCCGACGCGGCGTACAAGTTCAATGGCGCGGTCACGCAAGGCGCTGCCCTTGTCGACACGGTGAATCACCAACGGCTCAACAATCTGTTCAAAGGCGTCGAGACGCGGATCGAGGGCAGCATATGGGTCCTGAAAGACGATCTGCATATCGCGACGTTTGGCGCGCATAGCTTCGCGATCGAGTTTTAGGACATCTTGTCCTTCCAGCAGCACCTCGCCGGCATGCGGCTTGGCGAGGCGCAGGATGGAGCGGCCGGTGGTGGATTTTCCGGACCCGGATTCTCCGACCAGCGACAGTGTTTCGCCGCGCCCAATGGTGAAGCTGACATCGTCGACGGCTTTCACGTCGCCGACATGGCGCTTGAGAAGGCCCTTGTGGATGGGGAACCAAGTCGAGAGATTTCTTACCTCTAGCAGTGGCGTATCCACGGTGGACGCCGGTTTGGCCGTTTGAGGATCAGCACCGAAAGCCAGCGGCCTGACCGTTCCGGCCATTGAGCCGAGCTTGGGCACGGCATTGAGCAGCGCCTTGGTGTAATTCTCTCGCGGCAGGGCGAACAGTTTTTCGACCGCCTGTTCCTCGACCTTGCGTCCCTTGCGCATCACCACCACGCGGTCAGCCATTTCGGCGACGACGCCCATGTCATGGGTGATGAACAGCAGCGCCATGCCCTCTTCGCGGGCGAGATCGCGCATCAGGTCCAGCACCTGTGCCTGAATGGTTACGTCGAGGGCCGTGGTTGGTTCGTCGGCAATCAACAGGCGCGGCGAACAGGCGAGCGCCATGGCAATGACGATGCGCTGGCGCATGCCGCCGCTCAGCTCATGCGGATATTGCGTGAAGCGGCGCGCTGGATCATTGATCTGCACGCGGGTGATGAGGTCCAGCGCCTTGGCATTGGCAGTGTGGCGATCCATGCTGCGATGTTGGCGCAGGACTTCGGCGATCTGCTCACCGACCGTGAAAACCGGGTTCAGCGCCGTCATCGGCTCCTGGAACACCATGGCAATCTCGTCGCCGCGGATGGCTCGCATCGTGCTTTCGCCCGCCTTGACCAGATCCACCACGCTGCCATCGCGGCGCTTGAAGCGGATGGCGCCGGTGTCGATCGTGCCGCCATTGAAGGCCGTCAGCCCCAGCACCGAAAACGCCGTGACCGATTTGCCCGAGCCGGATTCGCCGACCACGGCGACGCATTCGCCGGGGTACACATCAAAATTCAGCCCTTCCACGACGCGCTTGGCCTTGTCGCCACGGCCGAAGCTGATGGAGAGATTTTCTATGGCAAGCAAGGCATTGGCGCTCATGATCGGACCTTTCAAAAGGGGAGAGCCCGGGCCGGCAGCGACACGCCGACCCGGTTCACGCGCTTATTCGACGGTGACGGAACCGGCGCGGAAGTCGAGCACATAGGGGATATGGCCGGGCTGCGGAGCCCAGGTCACGCTCTGGCGCATGCCATAGCTTTCATAGGGCTGGTAGAGCACCACGAAGGGCATCTCTTCCTTCACATAGGCCATGATCTCGCCATAGGCCTCTTTGCGGACCGCAATGTCGGTCGAGTAGCGGAACTTGTCCCAGAGCCCGGGATAGGCCTCGTTCGGCGTCCAGGCCATTTCAGTGCCCGAACCCTTGGGCGACCACATGGTGCCGAAAGAGCCGGCGGGATCGGCGAAATACATCGGGTTGGACCAGTTGCGCACCTGCATGTCGGCATCGGGGCCGGTCCATTTGGTGGTCACGTTGATCTCGGCCTTGACGCAGATTTCGGCCCACATTTCCTGGATCGCCTGCGCGGCCAGGAGACCATTGGTGTAATAGACCGGGTCGGTGTCAAAGCGGATGGTCGAGCCGTCATAGCCCGCTTCAGCCAGCAATTCCCTGGCCTTTTCCGGATTGTATTCGAAGGTCTGGCTCTCGGTGTCGTTCAGCTCGCCATATTGCGCATAGCTGTGGGTATTGGGCACCTTGGCCTCGTTGCCCCAGAGCGCCTCGTTGAGGAGATTGCGATCGATACCCATGCTGAGTGCCTGGCGCAGCTTGGGATTGGCCATCGACGGGTTGCGGGTGTTGAAAAAGATGATGTGGAACAGCGGCGTCACATTGCCCACGACCTTAAGCGCGGGATTGCCTGCAATCGTCGCCAGCTGATCGGGCGGCACATTGGTGATGAAATCGACTTCGCCATTGGCAAGCGCAGTGACGCGCGTGGCCAATTCGGGAATGCGGCGGAGGGTCACTTCTTCAAGTGCTGCCTTGTCACCCCAATAGCCGTCAAAGCGCGTCCACACCAAGTTTTCGCCGGGCTGGAAAGACGAAATCGCATAGGGACCGGTGCCGACGGGCTTGAGCATAAAAGCGTCGAAATCGGACGGCTCGATCGCATCGGTATCGCCGGAAAGACCAGCGATATAGGCCTTGGGGACGATGGATGCTTCCGAGGTGTTGAGGAGGATTTCGAACAGCGGCTCGGGCTTCTTGGTGGTGAACTTGATCGTCTCTTCGTCGATCTTTTCGACCGAGGCAAAGTTGTCGAAGAACTGGCGGTGAATGCCGGCATACTCGGGCGTCATGTCCTGAAGAATTCGCTCGAAGGAAAACACCACGTCGTCGGCAGTCATCAGATCGCCGTTCTGAAACTTGACGCCCTCGCGCAAGGTCACCTGAAATTCGGTGGGCGAAAGGCTTTCCCAAGCGGTTGCCAGACCCGGCTTGAACACGGCGCCGGGCTGGGAATAGTCCTTGAGGATCAGCGGATCGAAGGTGTTGTAATAGATCTGGCTGCCATTGTTGCCAAAATCCTTGCCCGGATCGAGCCATGGCGGCAGGTTCTGCACGCCGACGGTGAGGGACTGCGCCGAGGCAGCCGAGATCAGCATGATGCTGAGCGCGAGGGTTGAAAGCAGCGTCTTGATCATCTGTTTGGTCCTTTAGCAGGCAGGCGCAAGGGTTCGGTGTCGGGAGGACATCGAATGAAAGGGGATTTGGGCCGGCGCCGTGGCGCCGGGACTTATTTGAGGCGGATATCGAGCGCGTCGCGCAGCCAGTCACCGATAAGCAGCACCTGGAGCGAGACGAACATGATGGCGATGGCCGGCACGAGGGCGATCCAAGGCGAGGAGGCGAGATAGTCGCGTCCAAGCCCGACCATGGAGCCCAGCGTGGCGGTTGGTGGCTGAACTCCAAGCCCGAGGAAGGAGAGCGAGGATTCCGCCAGGATCAGCGCCGAAAAGGTCATGGTCCACACGACGATGATCGGCGTCACGATATTGGGCAGGATGTGTTTTACGAGGATGCGGTCGTGCTTGGCACCCGCTGCCACTGCAGCTTCCACGAATGGCATGCGCGCTGTTGCCAGAACCTGGGCCCGGACGATGCGGGCATAGACTTCCCACCCGGCCAACCCAATTGTGATGATCAGCACGGGCAGCGAATTGCCGAACACTGCAATGACCACCAGGGCAATGAGGGTAAAGGGAACGGCGAGCTGAATATCCACCACCGCCATGATCAGACCGCCGAACCAGCCGCGGGCATAGCCGGCAACGACACCCAGCGTCACGCCGAGGACGAGGCTAATCAGCGAGCCGATCAGGGCAATCGCCATGGTCAGTTGTAGGCCATAGAGCGTGCGGCTGAGAAGATCGCGGCCGAGCTGGTCGGTGCCCAGAATATTGGTTGTATTGGCACCGGCAAAGCCCATCGGCGGTTTGAGGCGCGCCAAGAGTTTTTGCGCATCAGGATCAAAAGGCGCGATCCAATGGGCCAGCGCCGCCATGATCAAGATCAGCGCAAAGACGCCGAGATTGACGCGAGTGAAGAGATTGGCCCGCGACCAGAGAGTAGCGACAAGGCTCGGTTTGCCTCTGCGGCCAGTGGCCAGGGTCGGGGCGAGAGACGCTGACAACTCGGTCATGATGCGGCAACCTTTACGCGGGGGTCGAGGGCGGCATAGGCGTAGTCGACCACCAGCGATGAGGTGACGACGATCATGGCGATCAGGATCACGCCGAACTGCAGGACCGGATAGTCACGGCCGATGGCGGCAAAGACCACGAGGTCGCCAATGCCCTTGGTGGCAAAGACGCTCTCGACGATGACGACACGCGCCACCATGCCGGCGACCTGCAGGCCGAGGATCGTCACGACCGGAATGGCGGCATTGCGCAAGGCATGTTTGCCCACCACCAGATGCTCGGGCAGACCCTTGGCGCGGGCCGTGCGCAGATAGTCCTGGCCCAGCACATCGAGCATGGCATTGCGGGTGAAGCGGATGATTTCGGCCAGCATCGGCGCCGCCAGCACGATCGCCGGCATCAGGAAGTGGATCGGGCTCATCGAACCAGAACTCGGCAACCAATGGAGGTTGAACGAGAAGACCAGGATCATGATGATGGCGAGGACGAAATTGGGCGTCGCGTAGCCCACAAAGGCCACGCTCATGATCGCCGCGCCCAGAGCATTGCCGCGATTGAGCGCCGCGGCAAGCCCGAGCGGTAGGCCCAGCGCCACCGACAGACCCAGCGCATAGGCAAACAGCATCAGCGTATTGGGCAGGCGCTCGGAATAGATGTCGAGCACTGGCCGCCGCTCGAAGAGGCTGATCCCCATGTCTCCGCTGAAGAGGCCCTGCACATAGTGCCAGAATTGCAGCATCAGCGGCTGGTCGAGCCCCATCTGGGTGATCATCAAAGCCCTGGTATTGGCGTCGATGCCAGGCGGCAGCAGATAGTCCGCCGCATTGCCGGATAGGCGGGTCGCGAAGAAGACGGCGACGATGACGACGCCGAGCGTCGCAATCGCCCCCAGAGTGCGGCGGGCCAGCTGATCAAGCATTTTCAAGCTCGGCGGCAACTTCGGCTTCCGAACCGAACGGGCCCATTGGCGTCAGCCAAGGGCGATCGCCCGAGCGACGGAAAGCCAGCTTGACATGGAACGGGTCATTGCCGTGGACGGTCAGGTCAGCGAGATCGTCATTGATCTCGAGGACGGCAAAGGCATTGGCGGAAGCCGGCGCAGTCGTAAAACGCTCGGACATGGACTGGACAGTCACATGTTGGATGCCGGCAACTGGAGTGACCGTGTTCCAGTGGACATGGCCAGCGAGCCACATGGCGGCATTGCCAGTCGCCTCGACGGCGCGGCGCACGGCGGCGTGGTCGGGATAGGTCGAATACTGGTAATTGTTCTCGAAGTAGAAATTGCCGATCTGGCTGTGGCCCGAGAGCGGCACATGCGTCGCGATGATCGCGGGCTTGCTGTCGGCCTCCAGCGTTTCGACCAGCCAGGGCAGCGCGTCGGTGGTCGGGGCAAAGCCACCCGGCAGGCCGATATTGACGCCGGGCTGCCAGAGGATAAGCCGCGCAGCGCCAAGGTCGAACACCTGGCTCTGCATCGACTGGCCGAAGATGTCTTCATTGTCGGCAATGGAGAGGTTGGTCACGTCATGGTTGCCGACAACATGGTAGCGCGGGCCTTTGAACTGGCTCAGCGTGTTGGCAACTTCGGTGGCTGCGCGAACGTCGGTCGCGTAATCGGTATCCGAGATATGATCGCCAAGATCGAGCAGCAGATCGACGCCTATTGCATTGGCATGCTCGACAAAGGCTTCCATGGTGGCCATGCCATCCCAACCCGTTTCCTTGGTGTGGGATTTCGGACCGTGGTGGATGTCGGTGATTATGGCGATCTTCATGGCGCTGTCCTGAGCAGGTTTGGCAGTGTTGACGCCACCAATAGCCAGCCTCTGTGACAGCCATATGAATATATCTCATTTTTTCTGAACTTGACATTGAGACTATCTCAAATCACCCTTGAGCCATTCAAGGAGTGCTTTGCGTGTCGTTCAATTTCAACGCCCACCAGGGATTTCTCATCGATCTCGACGGCACTTTGGCCTCGGGCAATCACCTGTTACCGGGCGCACGCGAGCTCATCCATGCCACTGCCGATCGGTTCGCTATTGTCTCAAATGACAGCGAACACACGCCCGAACAGCTTGCCCGCAAGTTTAGGGAATGGCGCTTGCCGGTGCCATCCGAGCGGATCGTTCTGGCAGGCGTTGCCGCTTTGAAGGCCGCCGAGGAAAAGCATCCGGGTTCACGCCTGATGTTGCTCGGCTCCCCTGCCCTTCGCCGTATGGCGCGAAATATGGGTTTTGAACTGGCGGAGAGGAATGTCGACACAGTGATCGTCGCGCGTGACCGCCAGTTCAGCTACACAAAACTCGCCATAGCTGCTCGCGCCGTGCGCGACGGCGCCGATGTGCTGGTGGCGGCCCCCGATCTCAGCCATCCCGGCGCCGATGGCTATCCCGTGCCCGAGGCCGGCGCCCTCGCTGCCGCGCTCCTTGCCGTCACCGGCCCCGTGCCGCATCGCGTCATCGGCAAGCCGCAACCCGAACTCTTCCGCCATGCCTGCGCCCGGATCGGCATCGCGCTACAGCATTGCGTCGTCATCGGCGACAATCCGCGCACTGACGGCGCCGGCGCAATTGGACTTGGCGTACCGTTCTGGCAGGTGATGCCGGGAAAACTCCCGGACCTGCTTCGTGAAACCGTCACCCACGTGCTCTAGTAGGCCGAATTTTATGATGAAACGGGCAGACGCATGGCAGAGCCAAAACAGCAAGAGCGCCTGATGAACGTGCTGGACCGCATCTCCGCCATTCGCGCCGACCTCGCCCCAACGGCAGGTCGTATCGCCGATTTCATCACGGCGAACGCTGCAGATGTCGTGCATATGTCTGTGACCGAAGTGGCCGAACGCACCAGTTCGAGCGAAGGCAGCGTCGTCGGCCTTTGCCAGCAACTTGGCGCCCGCGGCTTCCAGCAGATCAAGATCGCCCTGGCGCGCGACCTCGTGCAGCCGGTTCAGTTCATCCACGAAGACCTCAACCCCAGTGATGGCCTCGCCGATGTCGTCTCCAAGATTTTTGGCGGCGGTGTACAGGCCCTGCAAGACACGCGCAACGCCCTCGATCTGGCGCAACTCGAGCGGGCGGTAACCGCTATCCGCGCTGCCAAACGCGTCGAAGTTTTTGGCATCGGCTCAGCTGCCCCTATCGCCGAAGATGCGATGTACCGCCTGCTGCGCATCGGACTTACTGCCAGGGTCAGTGTCGACAGCCACGTTATGGCAATCACCGGCTCACTTTGTGATCCCGAGGTTGCCGTTCTAACTATTTCGCATTCCGGCTCGACCATCGAGACGCTGACGGCAACAAAACTCGCAAAGGAAGCCGGGGCGACCACGATCGCCGTCACAAATTTCGGCAGGTCCCCGCTTCTGACCCACACAGATATCGTGCTGCACACTCTTGCGCGCGAAACCCAGTTCCGCACCGAAGCCATGACCAGTCGCATCGCGCAATTGGCGGTGATCGACACCCTCATCGCCGCCTTGGCACTGGCCGATTATGACCGCGCCGTCGCGACCATCGACAAGACTTTCGACGTTCTCTCGGTCAAACGGGTATAGACTACCCAATGAACAGTAGGCTGCGAGCCCGGCCATCGACCACGAGAAACGCCAGCCAGTCGATGAAGTATTTCTTGGACTAGCCCTGTGCCGCTTAGTTAAAAGCGACAGCAGTTCTCGGCAGAGATCAATGCCTTACAGGAGCGGACTTTGCTCCCTGTCGTTAGGTGTGTTTCAGGGGTGGTAAGCCGACTGGCTGTTACCTGCATCTCAGCGGTTAAGGCCGACAGCGCATTGGCTGCTCATCTGCGACGACATGGCGGTGCCACTTCCCTCAAAGACCCGAAGCCGAGCTCGTCCTAGCCCTGCTCTTCGTCAATGAGCGTTTTCACTCGCCGCGCAAACACCTCCATCTGGAACGGTTTGGTCAAAACATGCATTCCGTGTTCGAGGTGTCCATGATTCAGAACGGCATTTTCTGCATAACCGGTGATAAATAGGACTTTGAGGCCGCGCCTTGCAACGCGAGCTGCATCGGCCAGCTGCCTGCCATTCATGCCGCCAGGAAGCCCGACGTCTGTGACAAGCAGGTCGATTTTCTTGTCAGAGTTCAGCACTTTTAGAGCCGAGGCTCCCTCGCCGGCTTCGATGACATTGTAACCGAGTTCTTCCAACGCTTCGCTGGCGATCATTCGGACGAGTGGTTCGTCGTCGACGAGTATGATGGTCTCCCCGATCGCGGCGCGTGGAGTCTCGCCGGTCTCCTGGGGAGCCTCCTGCGTCTCCGCCTCGCCTGCGTGCCGGGGAAGGTAAATGCATACCATGGTGCCCTGACCCAATTCAGAATAGATGCGGACCGTGCCGCCTGACTGGCCTGCAAAGCCGTAGACCATCGAAAGACCCAGACCGGTGCCCTGACCGATTGGCTTTGTGGTGAAGAAGGGGTCGAAGGCTCGCTTGATCACGTCTTCCGACATACCAGTCCCAGTGTCGCTCACACATAGTGAGACGTATTGGCCCGGCGACATCGCATGCTGTGCGGCGGTGCGCTCGTCCATCCATCGATTGGACGTTTCGAGGGTAAGCTTGCCGCCATCGGGCATGGCATCACGCGCATTGATGCAGAGGTTTAGAAGAGCATTTTCTAGTTGGCCGGCATCGACAAAAGTTGTCCACAAGCCAGTCGCACCAGCGGTTTCGACATGGATTTCCGGACCAACGCTACGGTTGATCAAGTCGAGCATGCCGTTGACCAATGAGTTGATATTGGTTGGCTTTGGATCGAGAGTTTGTCGCCGCGAAAATGCGAGGAGACGCTGGGTTAGGCCCGCAGCTCTCTTAGCTGCCCCAGAAGCGCCGGTCAGGTAGCGGTCGAGATCGCCAATCCTACCTTGAGCCAAACGGATCGACATCATTTCCAGGCTGCCGCCGATCCCGGCAATTATATTGTTGAAGTCGTGGGCCAAGCCACCCGTTAGCTGACCGACAGCTTCCATTTTCTGAGATTGGCGCAGAGCTTCCTGCGCTGTGGAAAGTTCGGCTTCGCGGGCTTTCACTTCGCTCAGGTCACGTCCTACGGCGATGAAATTAATGCCGTCGGGTTCTGGGGCAACAGTCCACTCAATGTGTTTCCAACCGCCATCGCGAGTACTAATGCGATTCTCAAACCGTGCAGGCTGGCCCGTTTGCGCCATACGTCCAATCGCCGCAAGCGTAGGAGGTTCGTCCTCGGGGTGCATGAAGGTTGCATACCCGCGTGTGAGTAGTTCGTTTTCCTTCCAACCCAGCACCCGCGTCCAGGCTGGACTCACCGCCGACATCATCCCGCTGTAGTCCGCCCGAGCCAACATGTCCTCAGAAAGAGTCCATAGCCGGTCTCGTTCAGCCGAACGTGCTTCCACCTGAGCTTCCAGTGTTTCGTTCAGTTGGCGCAGCCGTGCTTCGCTGTCGCGCAGGGCATGCTCGCCGCGAGCGCGGGCGACGGCAATACGCGTACGCTCCGCAAATTCCTTGATGAGGCCAAGGTCACCGGCATTCCAGTTTCGAGCTTCACTGTGATTGACAAAGAAGACCGCAACAAGCGTTCCGTGTTCCAGAACCGGCGCGTTTACAAAAGCACGGGTACTCATGCCCTCCAGGGCGCCGGCGGCATCTGCAGTCCGAGCATCGGTCCGGACATCGCTGATGACGGTGAACTCGCCTCGTTTGAGGCTATCGATGAATGAACCATAGTTTCGCAGGGGCACGATCCCAGCCAGCGTTTCTACCCCTGACGCAGTCCAGTCGCGATCCGTGTGAAGAGTTTCCAAAACAGGGTCGATAGCGGAATATCCTACCCTAGCAACGCCGAGTGTTTGCCCCAGCACTTCGGCGGCGGCGAAAGCGATTTCCTCCGGCTCTTGCAGGTCCCTAATGGCTCGCGTCAGCTCAACCAGTGCATTGCGGCGTATCTCCGCTGTCTTGCGGGCGGTAATCTCAAGTGCTGTACCAGTGACCCTTACGCAGCGTCCCGCCTCATCGAACACGCCGCGTCCCTTCGCTGCGACCCATCGCTCTACGCCATCCTCCCTTCCCAGCGTCCGATACTCAACGTCGTAAAGGGCTCGCTGGGAAGGGTCTGCTGCGGCCATATAAGCGGCAGTCGTCGGTTCACGATCATCGGGATGAAGCCCGTTGTAAAAGTCGGCCATGGTCACGGGCACATCGGCAGAAATACCGAACATGGCCTTGGTGCGCGGAGGCCAAGTCAGTCGGTCAGCGATCACGTCGACATCCCAAAATCCCACATCGGCATTGTCGACGGCCAGCCGCAGTCGCTCCTCGCTCATAGCGAGCGCTACCTGCTCGTCGCGGAGCCGCTGCTCAAGCATGATGCGACCAGTCGTCTCTGGGGTAATGTTGAGGATTGCCGCGACGCTGCCATCTTCATCTCGCAGCGCAGAGAGGGAATAGTTGAACCAGGCGGTCTCCGTGGCTCCACCCTCTAGGCGGGCCATCACGAACGGAGCATCCTCAAAATAGACTGGCTCTCCGTTAGCCCTTACACCATCGAACTGTGGTTGAAGCTCATCCCAGATTTCCGCCCAGACAATCGAGCCAGGCTTTCCCAATGCGACAGGGTGCTTGGCGGCGAGAATTCGTCGGTATGGATCGTTGTAGATGAGGGCGTATGTCGGTCCGGACCAAAGACAGATCGGGAAGGGTGAATCGAACATGGACCGCGCCAGCGTTCGCAGTGCGGGGGACCATCCCTCAGTTGGTCCCAAGGGGGTCGCCGACCAATCAAGAGTTCTTGCGAGTGCCCGCACCTCGCCGGGTCCGGCAAATAGCGTTGTCGCGTCGGATTTGCCTTCCCCACTTGAACTCGACACATTCCCGCTTGCCATGTCCACCCGCGTCACTCTCTTGAATCAAGCTTTGTAGGCAAGCTCGTACCAATTCAAGAAACTACCACGCCTTCCCTAGGTTGCCATGTGTTCGAAGGGTCTGGAGGATTTATGGCGACCCGGAGAGGTCAAGCGGGCTGTTTTCTTGCCTGAGACACTCCAGACCACCCAGAGGGTTGATCGGTTGGCAAATTCATCGACCGTCTCTGCAGTCAACGCCGTCACTCTCCCCACAGGGAATAGAATTCAAGCAGAGCCTCAAAAAACGCAGCTCGTTATGTCAACTTGCACCATAACAAAAAGCCCCGGACGAGCCGGGGCATTGTCACAGAGACATTCGGCACCTGTGATGTCGAATGCCCTCTTCAGGAAAAGACGTGTTCAGCACTCAATGCGCGAGAGCGTCATCAACACACACCGGCCGCTCGCCGTGGAAAATGATCAAAGGCAAAAAAAGTTCGCCTGAATATGCAAAAATCGCCCCGGTGAGTTCGCGATCACCGCCCTTAGACATGGCCAAGGAATGTCACCCTCTCAAGGCCATGGTTCATTTTCTAACGCCGCAGGAACGTCGGGCGTCGGTATCGACCAATAGACGTCCTCGGCCGTTACGGCCGAGCCATCCCAGAATTTTGCTGCAGGATTTAGGTGGAAGGTCAGTGTGTTGTTGTCGTCCGAGATTTCCCAGCTTTCCGCCAGCCGCGGCACGATCCTGGTCTGGTCGGCAATGCCGGTCGTCGGATCGATCTCGTAAGTCACGAGCGTATCGAACATCTCCATCGCCAGCTGCCCGACAAAGGCCGAGGTGTTTTGCGGGTCGAGCGTCGAAGGATACTCGTTGTGCAGATAGATGAGCCGTGGGCCGGCGCCGATCTCATCGGGTGTCAGCGCGGCAGGCGCAAAGGCCGTCTGGGCCATGGCCGTGCTGCCGAGTGCCGACACCATCAGAAACGCCGCAAGGGGCGACAGAAAAAGCGAGTGTTGCATTGCCATCCTTCCATCCTCTGAGGAGCCGAGCCCAGAGGGGTCGGTCTTTCATCGATGGTTGGATCGTCGCGGGAACCGGCGCACGCGACCAGTTCAACTTCGGCGCAATCGCCGATACGTTGGTATCGAAGTTACGACGCTCTGTTCCGCATTCCGTCTGTGACGGCGCAAAAGTTCCATTTTTGCCATTTGACCGACGTCCAAAAGAACGAACGTTCCAATTCGCCACCACGACTGACTATGGACCAAACCGCGAGTCGCTCATTCATCGTTGGACACTTAATGGCGCCGCCACTAGCGGATGGCGGTCGCACTAGTATCACCTTGAATAGCTGTCGGTCGCGCTATAACGTGACATCGGAACTCACCTTACGGATTACCCCGGTTACGGGGTTATCGGCCTTTATGTTTCATCGATACGAATACGACCGCGTACAGCAGCTTTGCGCTGCGCCGCCTGACCAGCCCAGTGTGCCATGCTAGCGCCATTCTTGATTATGCTGCGCGAGGGTATCGAGGCGGCGCTGCTGGTTGGAATCATCGCGACTTATCTGCGTCAGACCGGCCGTCAGGCTTGGATACCCACCGTGTGGGTCGGTATTTTCCTCGCGGTCGCACTTTCATTATTCGCGGGCGCTGTCGTCTTGCTGTTGGGCGGCGAGTTCCCGCAAAAGCAGCAGGAATTGTTCGAAGCCATTATCGGCCTCGTCGCCGTTGGCGTGCTTACCTGGATGGTTTTCTGGATGCGGCGGGCGGCCCGTTCGATCAAGGCCGGACTGCATGAGGATATAGACCGCGCGCTAGACCAAAGCAGCGGCGGCGCCTGGGCGCTGATCGGCATGGCCTTTTTTGCCGTGGCGCGCGAGGGCCTGGAATCGGTCTTCTTCCTGCTCGCCATTTTCCAGCAAAGCCCGGGCACGGCCGCGCCGCTTTCTGCGCTGGCAGGCATCGCGCTGTCGGCTGCAATCGGGTTTGGTATCTACTACGGCGGCGTGCGCATCAACCTGCGCCACTTCTTCCATTGGACCGGGCTGTTCATTCTGGTCGTGGCGGCGGGCCTTTTGAGCAGTGTTCTGCGCAACCTGCACGAGGCCGGCATCTGGAACCTCTTGCAAGACCGGGCCTATGACCTCACCGAAATCCTGCCCTTGTCGAGCCTGACAGGTACTGTGCTTTCCGGCATGTTCGGTTATCACGACGCGCCCGCTGTCGGCGAAGTGCTGATCTGGGCGCTCTATCTCGTCGTTACCCTCACCCTGTTCTTCCGACCCCTGGCCGCCAGAACGTCAAAAGCCGTTCCGGTCGCTGGAAAATAGATCATGGGCTCATCAGAAAAAGACGCTGGCATCGCGACGCCGTCGCGCCTCATCCCGTTTGCGCTGGCCGGTTCGGCCCTATTGGTCGTGGCCGCGGCAGGACTGTTCTACTACGCGAGCCAGACCGCCACGGGGCCGGAACGCGGCGACATCTACAAGGTGAAAGTGGCCGATAGCACCTGCGAGCCGGCTGATTTGACGGTGCCCGCCGGCCGCGCAACCTTTGAAATCAGCAACGCCTCGACCCACCCCATCGAATGGGAGATTCTCGACGGCGTCTATGTGGTTGAGGAACGAGAAAACATCGCGCCGGGCTTTCATTCGCTGCTCACCGCCAAGCTTCTGCCCGGCAGCTACGAGATCACCTGCGGCCTGCTCTCCAATCCGCGCGGTACGCTGACCGTCATTCCCTCCGAACAGTCCGAAGCCGAGCGGGCCCAGCCGCCCATCACCGCCTTTATCGGCCCGCTTTCGGAATACAAGGTGTTTCTGATCGGCCAGTCCACAGCCCTGGTCAACGCCACCGAAAAGCTATCGGAAGCCATCAATGCAGGCGACCTCGACGCTGCACGTGCGGCATGGCACGCCGCGCGCCTGCCCTACAAGCGCATGGAAGCAGTCAGCAACCGCATCGCCGATCTTGAGAACGCCATAGATCCACTGTCGGATTACCTTGAGCAACGGGAGAATGACGCAGGTTTCATCGGCTTTCACCGCATCGAGTATGGTCTTTTCGGGCAGAACTCGATCGTTGGCCTTGCCCCTGTTGCCGACACATTGCTGGCCAATGTCACCGAGTTAAAAACGCGGCTGCGTCAGATCAAACTCCTCCCGCAGGACCTGGCCGACAGTGCCCAGCGCGAAGCGGCCCGCTTGAGCGAGAGCCAGATCGCTTCGGGTGAAAACCGATGGTCTTTCAGCGATCTCGCTGAGATCGAGGCCAATCTCGACGGCATGGAAAAGAGCGTTACCCTCATCCTGCCACTCGCTGGCAATGCCGACCCGGCTATCGCCCAACGAGTTGTCGACGATCTCGCTGCTGCCCGCAGTACTCTGGCTAGTTTCAAGAACGGCGATGCTTACCCCGCGTACGACAGTGTCGACGCTGCCGCGCGCGGTAAAATCGCTGCTGCCTTCCAGGCTCTGGCCGACGCCATTTCTGCGTTGAACCCCGCCATTGGTCTTGGGTGAACCATGGCAAACGACAAGACGAAATCGCCGAGTTCATCGTCCAATTTGAAGCGCCGAAGCTTTCTTGGCGGCATCGGCCTGCTGGCGGGCGCCTGTCCGTTCACGACTCTCGCCCTGGCAGCGCCGGCCGTTTTGCCGGCGGAGGCCAATGGACACGTTACCGATGCGCCCCTGGCCAATGCTACGTCGCCCGATGATCGCGTGCCATTCCAGGGTCTGCATCAGGCCGGGATCGCGACGCCGCGCCCTGCCAACGGTATGGTAGCCAGCTTCGGCGTCATTGCCGACACACCCGATGATCTCGAACACCTGTTCCGCCGCCTCACCGCGCGCATCGGCTTTCTGACAGTTGGCGGGGAGCCGCCGCTAGCGGACCCGCGCCTGCCCCCGTCCGATTCCGGCATTGTCGGCCCAATCGTCCGCCCGAACGGGCTGACGATCACCATTGGTCTCGGCGCATCGCTGTTCGACGACCGGGCATGGCTTATCGATCACAAGCCCATGCGTCTCTCTCGCATGACTCGCTTTCCCAATGATGCGCTCGATGCGGCGCTCTGCCATGGCGATTTGTCGCTGCAGATTTGCGCCAATACGCAAGACACAACGATCCATGCGCTGCGCGACATCATCAAGAGCCTCTCCGACCGGCTGGTCCTCAAATGGAAACAGGAAGGCAATGTGCCGGTGATCACTCCGGGACTGGATCAATCGGTCGAAAGCTCCCGAAATTTCCTCGGTTTCCGTGATGGCTCAGCCAATCCCGATGCTGGCGACGACCATGTCATGGACCAACTGGTCTGGGTTGGCGCTAGGAGCGGCGAGCCGGAATGGGCGGAATGCGGCAGCTATCAGAGCGTCCGCATCGTGCGCAATTTCGTCGAACGCTGGGACCGCACGCCGCTGCGCGAACAGGAACTGATCATGGGCCGCGTGCGCAATAGCGGCGCACCGCTTGATCAACCGGACGCCAGCGAGTTCGACGTGCCCGACTACGCCGCCGATATGGAGGGGTTGTCCACCCCACTCGACTCCCACATCCGTCTCGCCAATCCGCGCACGGCGGAGACCGCCGAAAGCATCATTCTCCGCCGTCCATTCAACTATTCCAATGGCGTCACCAAGGCAGGACAGCTCGATCAGGGCCTCTTGTTCATCTGTTACCAGGCGGACCTCGAAAAGGGCTTCATCGCCGTACAGCGGCGCCTCGATGGCGAGCCCCTGGAGGAATACATCAAGCCCGTCGGCGGCGGCTATTTCTTCGCCCTGCCCGGCATGCGCGGTGACGCAGACTATTTGGGTAGCACGCTGATTGCTGCCCTCCGAAAGGCCCAAACGCAAACGTCCTAATTGCAGGAGACAAACATGAAACTGCAGCACATGCTCGCCATGGCCACGCTTGGCCTGGTCATCTCGGGGCCGGCCTTTGCCCAGTCCGAGCTCGATCTCGTCGAGCCCATCGTCGAATACAAGCTCTACGTCACCGAACGCACGACGCAGCTCATCGAGGGCGTCACGGCATTCGTCGATGCCATCAAGTCGGGTGAGCTGGAAAAAGCCAAGGCGCTCTATCCCGCCGTGCGCGTGCCCTATGAAGAAATCGAGCCCATTGCAGAACTCTTCAGCGATCTCGACGTCTCCATCGACTCGCGCGCCGATGACTATGAGTTGGCCGAGGTGGATCCTGAATTCCCGGGCTTCCATCGCATCGAATATGGCCTGTGGTCACGCAATTCGACGGAGGATCTCGACGAAGTGGCCGACAAGCTGCTCGCCGATGTCACCGAACTGCACAGCCGCATCGAGGCTCTGACTTTCCCACCCGAAAAGGTCGTTGGTGGCGCAGCCGTGCTGATGGAAGAAGTGGCGCTCACCAAGATCTCCGGCGAGGAAAACCGCTACAGCCGCACCGATCTCTGGGACTTCAAGGCCAACTCGGAAGGCGCCTACACCATCGTCAATCTCGTCCGCCCTCTGATCGCGGACACGGAAGTCGACTTCCTCACGGAAGTGGACGCCAATTTCGACAAGGTCTTCACCACCCTTGCCAAATACGAAAAGGGCGATGGCTACGTCTCCTATCTTGAACTGACCGAAGCCGACCGCAACGCCCTCTCGGCAGCGATCAACACCCTCGCCGAAGACCTCTCAACACTACGCGGCAAGCTCGGCCTCGACTAGCAGCATAGGGGCGCGACTGGCCTGCTTGCTCGTAGTCTCAACCGGCAGGTCAGCAGGCGCCCCTTTTTAGCAACTCCGGCAGCCTTTGCGATTTCCTAAAGTAGGACATTCCCTCGAGGCGTGGCAATGTCAGACGGAGTAGATTGCGGGCAGTCGGTTTCAGGCCATTTGACGCCGATTGTGAGAGGCAGCGCGGCTCGGCCGCCTCCGAGATCAGTCTTCGAAAAGGGCCCGCCTGATCTCCTCCCAGCTCTGCTGATCCGGTGCTGCAAGTAGAAAGCCGTCGGTCACGGTCGGGCGATAACCCTCGCCGCTCACCAGCGCAGCATAGCCGCCGGCTTCGGCATGGATCAGCACGCCGGCCGCGTGGTCCCAGGGCATGATGCCGGCATTGAGGCAGAAGCTCATGGCTCCTGTCACCAGCATCCGATATTCCCATGCGGAGCAGCGCCACGTGGTTGTTCGCGAAAAGCGCAAAACGCGCGGGGCTAGTTCGGCCTGCAATTCGGGCGCGAACATGTGGAGCGGCACGAAGCCGTGCATTTCCGAAATCAGCCCTGGCTCGGCTACCGAAAGACGGCTCATCGCGCCGTCGGGAGCGACGTGCCAGGCGCCCTGCCCAGGCCGGGCGACGAGGAAATCGCCCATGACTGGGTAGTGGATGATGCCAGCAATGGTTCTGCCATTGGCGACGATGGCCAGGATCGAACCGAAGGTCGGCACGCCATGGGCAAAGTTCCAGGTGCCGTCGACGGGGTCGATGATCGCCACCAACTCGGCCGCGCCAATGCGGTCGAGGATGGACCGGTCATCGGAAACCGCTTCTTCGCCGACCACCACGCTACCCGGTAGTCGCTGGGCCAAGAGCCGGCTCAGCGCGTGCTCGGCTGCGATATCGGCATCGGTCACCACATCGTCGGGCGCGGTCTTGGCGCGCATGGTGTCCGAGGTGATGGCCTGGAAGCGGGGCAGGATTTCCTGCTCCGCCACCGCCCGCATATCGGCCATCAGGGCCTTGAGCATGTCGTCGCTGATTTCGTTCATGCACGTTTCTCGAGATAGGCCTTGAGGGCGGCTGGCTGGTCGGTCTGGATGGCGCTGATGCCGGCGTCGATGAGGCGACCCCAGATCTTGTCCGGGTCCGTCAGGGCCACCGTGTCGGTCCACTCCCCGCTATTAGCCATGTCGAGCGTGTTCTTCCAGAGCGCCATTCCGGCAGCCTCGAAAGCGGAGCGATTGGCCGCGATGGTGTCGATGTGGTCGAAGCGGATTTCGCTCATGAACGGCTTCAGCTCGGAGAGAACGGACAGGGTCTGGCCGATCCCGCCTTCCGTAAAGCTCGCCATGGCCATGAAGGGCACGCCGCTGATATCCTGCGCCTTCACCCAGGCCACGTGTTCCGGCGTCATCACCGTGGTCTTGAGGTCGACATAGGGGGCCGCATCCATCTCGCGCGCGCAGGCGGCGACTTCGGAGAAGAGGTCGCGATCCTTGAGGTCGAGGTCGGCGAAGATGCGGCCACGGATGATTTCGAGCGCCTGCTTCAGGGTCGGAACGCGCTGGTCGGTGAGCTCGTGGCCTTCCCCGCCATCGTCCGCACGGAGGGCAATGGCCCGCAGTTCGGCCATGGTGAAGGTTTCGGCGTCGCGGTCAACACCGGCCATGCGCAGCAGGGTGTCGTCATGCATCAGGAAGAGTTCGCCATCGAGGCTTTTGCGCACGTCGAGTTCGACGATGTCGACGCCGATGGCGATGGCATGCTCTATCGCCGCAAGGCTGTTCTCGGGCGCGCCATGCCAGGCGCCGCGATGGGCGACCACGGCGCAACGGCGTGCGGGATCGGCGATGTAGTCTTTGTAAGTCATTGTTCTTGCTTTCGTTGGAAGTTAGCGCCGAGCGGCGAGATAGGCTTTTAGGGCGGCCGCTTCGTCGGTTTGGATGGCGGAGACGCCGGCATCGAGCAGCCGACCCCACACAGCGTCGGGGTCACGGAGCGCGGCACTGTCGGTGAGGCCGGCGCATGACACGTCGTTGAGTGTGTTGACCCAGAGGTGGATGCCCGCCGCGGCAAAGCGGTGCCTTTGCGCAGCTAGTTGCTCGATGGAGTCGAAGTAGATTTCGCAGATCAAAGGTTTTAGGCGGGACACCAACTCGGTCTGGAGTTCGGCTTCAGGCACATTGAGACGTGTCTTGGCGATGAAGGGCACGCCGTGGGCCATGATGTTTTCATTGATCCAGGCGAAGTCGTCCTCGTCGCGGAGGGCGCTCCAGAAATCGACCTGCTGATCGACACCCGCGGCCTGAGCGGCGGCGATGACTTCAGGGATCAGGGCCCAGTCCTTGACGTCGAGATGGATGAAGATGCGATCGCGGGTGAGATCGAACACATCGTCGAGGCGAGCAAGTCGCTGATCCGTCAGCTCGTTATCCGCGCCACCATCGCGATTGCGCAGATGCAGGGTAGCGAGCTTGCTGGCATCAAGTTCTTCCACCGCCGCGTCGCGCCCGGTCATGCGCAAGAGGCTGTCGTCGTGGCAGAGAAAGAGCGCGCCATCGGCGCTGCGGCGGACGTCGATCTCGACGACATCATAGCCACCGGCGATGGCGGCCTCGATGGCGAGAAGGCTGTTTTCCGGCGCGTCCCGCCAGATGCCGCGATGGGCAATGATGGCGCAGTCTCGTCCAGGAGCGGACATGAAATCCTTGTAGTTCATGGACGAGCTTTCATCGGGTAAAGGCGCCGGGAACGACGCGGCCGGTCTCGGCGTCGAAGAGGTGCAGGCGCGCGGACGGGAAAGAGAGGGAGAGATTGGCTTCGGTGCCGATATCGGCGCCAAACGGGGTGGCGATGCGGAGCAGATTGCCGCCGAGATCGGCGGCGAGGATGGCGTGGGAGCCGAGGTCTTCGCGGTAGCGGAGGCTCGCCTTGACCGGACCTTCGCCGACGAGAATGTCTTCGGGGCGGATGCCAAGCTGATATGCGCCGAAGACCGGGCATTCGGCCAAAACCTGCCCGTCGGCGAGCCGCAGCACTTTACCGTCACCGGTGACGGGCACGATGTTCATGGGCGGGGCCCCGATGAATTTGGCGACAAAGACCGAGGCGGGGTGGTGATAGATGGCCTTAGGTGTATCGAACTGCTCGATCCGGCCCTTGTTGAGGATGAGGATGCGATCGGCCAGCGTCATGGCCTCGACCTGGTCGTGGGTGACGAAGACGGTGGTCGCGCCGATGCGGCGATGGAGTTCGGCCAGTTCCATGCGCATGTCGTGGCGCAATTGGGCGTCGAGATTGGATAGCGGCTCATCGAAGAGCAGCACGCCGGGTTCGCGCACGATGGCTCGACCGATGGCGACACGCTGGCGCTGGCCGCCTGAGAGTTGCCCCGGCTTTCGCGCTAGGAGGTCGAAGAGCCCGAGCATCTTTGCCACCGCCTCGACGCGCTCCACGCGTTCGGGTTTGGGCATGCCGGCGACCTTGAGGCTATAGGCGATGTTTTCGAAGACGCTCATATGCGGGTAGAGCGCGTAGTTCTGGAACACCATGGCGCAGCCGCGCTGTTTGGGTTCGAGGTCCTGCACCTGTCGCGCGCCAAAACTGATGATGCCGCCGGAGACGCGTTCGAGGCCGGCGATCATCTGCATCAGGGTGGACTTGCCGCAGCCCGAGGGGCCGAGGACGACGGTGAATTCGCCCGCGCGCAGTTCGGCATCGAGCGGGGGAATGACTTGCGTCGTTCCATCGTAGGATTTGCTGACCTTGTCGAGCACGATGGCGGCCGCCGCGGCGCGAATAGCGGTGTCGATGCTTGTGTCGATTGCGTTCATCTTACTTCTCCGAAAGCACGAGCCCGCGCACGAGATAGCGTTGCAGCACGGCGATCATGACGAGGGGGATTATCGAGACGACGACAGCGCCGGCCATAATCAGTGGAAAATCGGGCATCACGCCTTCCATGTCGGGCGCAAGGCGCGCGAGGCCGACAACGGCGGTCTGCATATTGGGCGTGGAACTGGCGACGAGCGGCCAGAGATATTGCGTCCAGCCGCCGAGGAAGGTCAGGACGAACAGCGCAGCAAAGCTCGGGCGCGACAGCGGCAGCAGGATATCGAAGAGAAAGCGGATCGGCCCTGCCCCATCCATGCGCGCGGCCTTTACCAGATCCTTGGGCAGGACGAGGAAAAACTGGCGGAAGAGGAACGTGCCAGTGCCATGCGCAACGAGCGGTGCGATCAGCCCGAAATGGGTGTTGAGCACGCTCCATTCGAGCATGACCGGCGCGCCGAACAGGTTCGCGATGAGGCCATTGAGACCGGTGACATCGAGCAGCGCATTGATCGGCAAGAGGACGTTTGACGCCACCTGATAGGTGGTGATGACGCGGATATCGAGCGGCAGCATGATCGTGGCGAGGATCAGCGCGAAGACTACGCTGCCCCAACGGACGGGAAAGAACACCAGCGCATAGGCCGAAAGGAACGACAGCACGCAGGTGACGATGGCATCGCCCACCGCGACAACCAGCGAATTGGCCATCTGCTGGGGAATGCGCGTCTCGGTGAAGATCCGGAGCACATTGGCGAGGAACTGATCGCCGGGATACCAGACGAGCCCATTGCGCAGCATGAATTCGTGGGACTGGGTGGCGGTGGTCAACGTCAGATAGAGCGGCCCCAGGATGTAGAGCATGCCCAGGAACAGCACTGTGCCGGCGACGAAATTGAGGGAGCGGGCGTTTTCGACCATCTTTAGCGCTCGTAATTGATGCGTCGGCCGAGGAAGGCGAATTGCGCGCCGGTCAGCAGGACGACGAAGACCATGAGAATGGCGGTCTGGGTGGCGGCGCCGGACAGGTCGTAGCCGTTAAAGCCGTCGACATAGATTTTGTAGACGAGCAGGTTGGTCGAGCCGCCCGGCCCGCCCTTGGTCATGGTGTCGACCAGCGCAAAGGCCGAGGTGACGCTTTCGGTGAATTCGAGCACCAGGGTGAGAAACACCTGCGGCATGATCAGCGGCAATTGCACATCGAAGATGCGACGCCAGGCACCCGCTCCATCCATGGCCGCGGCCTGATGCATGGTGCGCGGCAGCGATTGTAGCCCCGCCAGCAGGATGACGAAATTGAACGGAATGCCGCTCCAGACGTGAGCAGCGATGAGCATGATGAAGGCGTCGGTGCCGTCGATGCCCGGCGCCCAAATGCCGGGGAACCACTGATTTAGTGGTGAAAGAATTCCCACAAAGGGATTGAAGATAAAAGCAAAGATCACGCCGATCGACGCCCCGGCGACGCCCTTGGGCCAGACCAGAACGTTGCGGGCCGGCTGGGAAAGCCGCAACTGACGATCGGCCGCCACGGCCAGGATCAGCGGCACCAGCACGGCAAGGCTTGAGCCGATCACCATGAAAATGACGGTGCGCTTGCCTGCTTCCCAGAATTGCGGATCGGAGAGGACGCGGGCGAAATTGGCCCAGCCGACAAAGATCGAGCCGCCGCCAAACGGGCGCTCCAGGAAGAACGACCAATAGAAGGCCTGGAAGATCGGCACGTAGAAGAAAATGACGATCAACAAAGCCAGCGGCGTGACCAGCAGGACTGGCAGCCAGCGATTGGCGAAGAGCGCTTGAGTTTGCGAGGACA
>NZ_JBEVLL010000103.1:0-10264 GCF_040509215.1 Devosia sp. | reverse complement strand
ATCCCGTATTCCTTCATCTTCTCGATGCCATAGGCGATCTGGTCGTCGGTCATTTCCGGATTGTCGGCCTTGATCAGATCATTGGCCGCGGCATTGTCGCCATAGAGATAGTTCGACCAGCCCACGATCGTGGCTTCGACGAAACGCTTGGCGATATCGGGGTTTTCTTCGACCCACGGCTTCATTGCTTCGATGGTGGTCGAATAGGGGTGGTAGCCCTGGTCGGCCAGCAGCCACACGTCTGGCGCAAAGCCGGCTTCGCGCTCGATGGAGAGCGGTTCGGAGGTCAGGTAACCCTGCTGGATTGCCATGTCATTGGCGAGGAACGACGCAGGGTTGAACTGGTAGGGTTCGTACTTTTCGTCAACGAATTCAGGCCATTCGGTCTTCATCCAGGTGAAATAGGACGTAAAGCCGTCGGCGCTGAGGATGTACTTGGAGGCGCCAGCCAGTTCGGGGAAAGTGGCGAACTTGCCCGGGTGCGACATCAGGATCTGCGGATCTTTCTGGAAGATCGCGGCCAGCGTGATGGTCGGGATGCCTTCCTTGACGGCGTTGATCGCGCCGGTGGCGCCGCCCATGTAGAACTGCACGCCGCCGCTGACCAGCAGCGGACGGCCGGGAGACTGCGGGCCGCCCTGCATGATGGTGACGTCGAGCCCGTACTTCTCATAGGTGCCGTCGGCGACGGCCTGGTAGTAGCCGCCGTGCTCGGCCTGGGCCAGCCAGTTGGTGGCGAAGGTGACCTTGTCGAGGTCCTGCGCGAATGCCGGCGTGGCGGCGAGCGCCATGGCGGCCAGAATGGTCGTCTTGATCGAAGCGTGCATTTACTGCGTTCCCCTGTGCTCCGGTCGTTTCGCCGGAGCCAATTTCTCGGGCGATCTCCTTCGCCCTGGCAGCACCATTTCGCACCGCGCTCCCCCTGTGAACCCAAAAAATAGGCAATCTTTGTGAATGCCTGCTATGCGTGCAATTTATGTGTTTTGGGGCTAGTCAAGCGCTTTACCTTTGGCTTAGCATTCGCCCGGCAAGCATTGGATAACCATGACCACCGCCCTAGACCCCAAGGACATCCACCCCCCATTCGCGCCCTATAGCCACGGCATTGTCGTTCCGCCCGGCCAGCGTCTGGTCTTCTGTTCCGGCCAGCTCGGCATTGCCGCCGACAAGACCATTCCCTCCGATTGCGCGGGCCAGACGAAGCTCTGCTTCGACAATGTCGCGGCCATACTGCGCGAAGCCGGGCTTGGCCTCGAACACATCATCCGCATCAATGCCTATGTGACGGGGCGCGAGCACCTCCCCGAATACATGAGCGTTCGCAATGCCCTCTTTGCTGCCCCATACCCTGCCTCGACGCTGATGATCGTCTCCGGCTTTGCCCGGCCCGAATTCGTCGTCGAAATCGAAGTCATCGCGGCCGGCCCCGCCTGAGGAACTTTTTACATGCGTAAGATCTGGTGGACTGATTTCGCGGCGCGCGAATTCGAAGGGCTCGACCCCAACAAGACCATAGCCATCCTGCCCATCGCAGCGGTGGAACAGCACGGCCCGCACCTGCCGGTCGGCACGGACACGATCATCAACACCTCGATGATCGAACTTCTTATTGAGCGCGCGCCTGCGGATATGGACCTGCGCATCCTGCCGGTTCAGGCCATCGGCAAGTCCAACGAGCACATCTGGGCCAAGGGCACGATTACCCACACGGCGACGAACCTGATCGACGCCTGGACGCAGATCGGGCTCGAAGTGGCCCGGGCGGGGGTGAAGAAGATCATCTTCATCAATTCGCACGGCGGCAACGAGGAGATCATGGGCATCGTCGCCCGCGAACTGCGCGTTCGCGCCGGCATGCTGGCTGTAAAGAGCGGTTGGCGCTTCACGCCGCCCGGCGTGTTGAGCGATCTGGAACGCCGCCACGGCATCCATGGCGGCGATGCTGAGACGTCACTGGTGCTGCACTTCAAGCCGCACCTGGCCGACATGTCGAAGGCGGAGAACTTCGTTTCCATCGCAGCAAGCGATGAGCAGCAGTTCCAGTATCTGCGGCCCACGGGTGCCTTTGGGCACACCTATGCCTGGATCGCCTCGGACGTGAACCCGTCAGGCGCGGTGGGGGACGCCTCCATCGCCACGGCCGCAAAGGGCAAGACCATTGCCGAAGCGAATGTCGCCGGCATGATCGAGGTCCTGCGAGAAATCGAGGCTATGCCGCTGCCCGGCGAGCGCTGGGCCTAAACGACCGGTGTCCAGCGCTCGTTTTCATTGAGCGCAAAACGCGGCGAACTGAGCGGCGCGACGATCCGGTCGCGCCAGGCTGCTAAGGGCTCCTGCCAGTTCGTCCCCTGCAACATGGCGCAGCCGATCACGGCAGGCTCAATCTCGGCCTTCTGCAATAGCCGCAGGACCGCGCCCATCGACTGACCTGAGCTGATCACGTCGTCGATCACGGCTACGCGCTTGCCGCGCAGCAGCGGCAGCATGCGCGGATCGACATAGAGCGTCTTGCTCGCCGTCGGGCTGGTGATGGATTTCATCGGCTCGGAGAGATCGTCGCGATACCAGAATTTTCGCGAGGTCCCGAGCGGCACCATGCGTGTATGGCCCAACCGCCGCGCCACGTTTGAAGCGAGCGGCAGGCCGAGCGTCGGTACGCCAATGATGACTTCGGCATCTTTGCTCTTGAGCAACGCAGCCAGCGCGGCCGCGAGCCCGTCTTCGACCGCAAAACTGGCCTGGTTTAGGATCAGCGAGGCGACGGCCGATTTGCCATCGCCGGGCAAGACCCGCAGCGGCAGGGGGAGTTGGCGCCCGTCGGCCAGTGGCGCGGGGTAAAAGCCAAGATGCCCGTCAGCCGGGTTTTGCTCGTGCGTACCGGGCTGGGCAAAGGCCTGCCAGAATTCATGCGGCTCGAAACTCACGCCAAGTCCTTGATTCAATGATGCGGTGCAAGCAAAGGTTCTCCAACGATCCTATGACAAGACGAGCAGGCCAATGCAATCGCGCAGCAACGATCCCTTCGAACTCGAAGCCATGACGGCGCTGCGCCGCGATTTTCACGCTCATCCCGAACTCGGTTTCGAGGAAGTCCGCACCAGCGCCATCGTCGCCGAAAAGCTCGAAGAGGCCGGGATCGAAGTGCATCGCGGGCTCGGCAAGACCGGCCTCGTCGGCACGCTCAAGATTGGTGACGGCTCCCGCCGCATTGCGCTCCGCGCCGATATGGATGCGCTCGCCATGCCCGAACTGGCTGATCGCCCCTACAAGTCCGGCACGCCCAACACCATGCATGCCTGCGGTCACGACGGGCACACCGTCATGCTCCTCGCCGCCGCCCGCCATCTGGCGCGGACGAAGAATTTTTCAGGCACCGTCCACTTCATCTTTCAGCCCGCCGAAGAGGGCCGGGGCGGCGCCAAGGCCATGGTGGATGAGGGATTTTTCAAGCAGTTCCCTGTGGATGCCGTCTATGGTCTCCACAACATGCCGGGGCTCGCGACCGACGAAATGGCCGTCGTCTCCGGGCCGCAATTGGCGTCATCTGATAGCTGGACCGTCACCTATAGGGGTGTCGGCACGCATGGCGCCAAGCCGCATCTTGGCCGCGACGCAGTGACGGCAGCGGCACACTTCCTCGCTGCGATCCACACCATCGTCGCTCGCGTGGTTGATCCGCTGCAGCCCGCGGTCGTCAGCGCCTGTGCGCTCGAGGCGGGAGACTTCAAGGCGCTCAATGTGATTCCCGATATCGTTCGCATCGGCGGCACGGCTCGCGCCTATCGCGCCGATGTGCGCGATCAACTCGAGCTGGAAATCGGCAATATCGCTCGGGGTGTTGCGGCGACCTTCGGCATTGAGGTCGACTACGAATTCCTGCGCCGCATCCCGCCCGTGGTGAATGATGGTGACGCGACTGCCCGCGCGCTCAAGGCGGCGCAGGCGGCGACGGGACGGCCGGTCGTGACGGATTTCCCGCCCTCAACCGCTGGCGATGACTTTGCCTTTTTCGGCGCTGAAGTACCCGGCGCCTATGTCTGGCTAGGCAATGGTCCGGCCGTCGACGGCGCGCTGCACCACAATTCGCGCTACGATTTCAACGACGACGCCATTCTCACCGGCGCCCGTTTCTGGGCGACGCTGGTGGAACAGGAACTGTCGGCCTGATCAGACGAAACCGGTACGCAAGAGGGCCAATGCGCGCTCGGCATCGACGCCGAGCGCCACGTCGACCGGCTTGCCGCGGCGGTCAACCAGCAGCCGGCCGGCATCGGGATCATCGCCAAGATCGATATCGAGCTTCATGTTCTCGATTTTGAAAATGCTTGGATCAATCGCCGCCAGCATCACGCAGGGATCGTGAAGCGGCCGGCTCTCGCGGCCATTGTGCAGATAAACGCCGAGCAATTCGCTCGCTAGGCGGCCATGCGGTGTGTCGGGGAGCGCAGCGACATAGGCGATATCAGCGCGCACTTGGCGAGTGACGTCGAGCGGAATGATCGTAACCTTGACTTCGCTGCCGATAACCACGGAAGCCGCTTCCGGGTCAGAGGCGAAATTGAACTCGGAACTTGGGCCGGAATTGCCGGGCGCATGAACCGTTCCGCCCATGACGATGATCTCGCCAATGCGGTCGATGACTTCGGGGTGCTCAGTCACGACGTGGGCGATATTGGTCAGCGGGCCCAGCGCGAGAATATCGATGCTGCCGGGCTCGGCTTCAGCCAGCGTGCGGGCGATCCAGTCTGGGGCGCCATTGAGGGGCGCCATGACAGGTTCGGGCAGGGTGATGCCCTTGAGGCCGTCCATGCCATGCACCATGGCAACGAGGTCCTGCAATTCGCGCGTCAGGGGAATATCGGTCCCCCGGATCACCGGAATATCGCCGCGCCCCATGAAAGCGAGGAGACCACCGGCATTTGTCGTGGTGCGATCTAGCCCGATATTGCCGGCAATCGTCGTAATGCCAAGCACGTCGAATTGGCCTGATCCCAGCGCGAACAGGATGGCGATGGCATCGTCGAGGCCCGGGTCCGTATCGATGATGACGCGCTTCTTCATAGTCTTACTTGTCCTCAACGCCTGCCTGGCGATCGATCCGATCCATTTCCGCCTTGAACTGGCGGGCGATCTGATTGGCATCGGCAACGGTCTTGCCGACATCCAGGGTTTGCACCTTGCGCTCGCGCATCAGCCAACGGCCGGCGACCATGGTGTCGGTCACGTCGGACGGCATGGCGGCGAAGACGAGCGCGGAATAGGGGTCGTAAATCGGATGGAAGCGCGGAGCGGCGAGGCTGATGCGGATCAGGTCCGCCTGCTTGCCCTTTTCCAGCGAACCGGTCTTCAGATTGAGGCTCAGGGTTCGCGCACCCTCGATGGTCGCCATGCGGATCACGTCCACGGCCGGCAGCGGTTTTCGTGAGCCGGCGAAGAGTTTCGCGAACATCGAGACCGGCGCGAACTGGCTGAAGAGGTCGAGCGTATTGCCGCTCATCGCGCCATCGCTGCCGATGCCGACGGGGAGGCCCGCATTGCGCATCTTTTCGACCGGGGCAATGCCGCGGCCAGCCTTGCCGTTGGAGCGCGGATTGGTGACGACGCAAACCTGATGCTCGGACATCATGCGGATATCGGCGTCATCGAGCTGCAGGCAGTGCGCGCAGATGAGGTTGGGTTTCAAGAGCCCGGCTTCGGCCGTGACCTCGACGGTGGATTTGCCGTGAGTGTCGAGCGCCCACTTCACTTCGAGCGAACTCTCGGCGAGGTGCATCTGCACCGGCACGTCCGGGTGATCTGCCGACCACTGGGCGATGCGCGCCATCACGTCTCGACCGGTGGAATAGGGGGCGTGCGGGGCGATGGACGGCGTCACCAGCGGATGGCCGGCGAAGCGATCGACCAGCTCTTCCACGCGGGCAAAACCCTCGTCGAAATTCTTGTGATCCGGCGGATCGAAATCGGCCAGGGTCTGCCCGACAATGGCGCGCAGGCCCGCCTTGTCGCAGACATCGCCGACTTCGGTTTCGAAGTAATACATATCGGCGACAGTGGTGACGCCGCCCTGGATCATTTCCAGCGCCGACATGGTCGAACCGACGCGGACCATTTCCGCCGACACGAACTTGCGTTCGAGCGGCAGGATGTAGCGATAGAGCCGGTCATCGACGTCCTCGCCGAGGCCGCGGAATACCGACATGCCCATGTGGCAGTGGGCATTGACCATGCCCGGCATGACGACATCGCCACCACAATCAACCGTCTCTGCGCCCGGAACGCTTGGTGGTGTGCCGGAGCCGAGTGCGGTGATTGTCGTGCCCTCTACGTGGACCCAACCACTTTCATAGACGGTCAGGTCGTCGTCCATGGTGACGACGAGGGCATTGGTGAAGAGAACGCTCATTCCACCGCCAGGATGGTGCACTGATCCGGCACCGGCACCAGCTTGGCGTTCGAACCCGGTTCCAGCGGCTTGCTGAGCGGGCCATTGGCCACCAGCATGCCGGCAGCGGTTTCGCTCTGGTACTGATAGGCGCGACCGAGATAGGTGCGGAGGCCCAGTGTTGCTGGAATGCCTTCGGCAGCGGCGTTGTCGGTGACCGCAAGGCCGTCGGCGCGGCAGGCGAGGACAAAATTGTCCGGGATCGCACCAAAGTGCTCGAGGCCGAGCGTCAGTTTCACGCCGCCGGCCGCTTCCGCGGTGATCTTGGCGCCATCGCGGGCCACGACCTTCATCGGCACGAGGTTTTCAAAGCCGACGAAGCGAGCGACGAAGGCATTGGCCGGGCGCTGGTAGAGGTTTTCCGGCGTATCGAGCTGCATGATCTTGCCAGCATGCATAATGGCGACGCGATCCGAGATCGAGAAGGCTTCTTCCTGATCGTGGGTCACGTAGACCGAGGTCGTGCCATTGGCGCGCTGGAGCTGGCGGATTTCGACGCGCATGTCCACGCGCAGCTTGGCGTCGAGGTTCGACAGGGGCTCATCGAACATCAGCAGCGGCGGCTCGATGACGAGGGCGCGGGCGAGCGCCACACGCTGCTTCTGGCCACCAGAAAGGGCCCCGGGCAGGCGTTCGGCGAGATGGGCAAGGCCAACGCGCTCCAGCATCGCGCCGACGCGCTTGGTCTTGGCGTCGCCCGAAATGCCGCGCTGCTTGAGGCCGAAGCCGACATTTTCGGCGACGGTCAGATGCGGGAAGAGCGCATAGTTCTGGAAGACGAGACCGATATCGCGCTGGTGCGCGGGCAGCTTGGTCAGATCCTTGCCACCAAGGGTAATGCTACCCGAGGTCGGCTGCAGGAAGCCGGCGACGAGGCGCAGGGTTGTGGTCTTGCCGCAGCCGGAAGCGCCGAGGAGGGAAACGAGTTCACCCTCGGCGATATCGAGCGACAGATCCTCGAGAACCTTGGTCTGGCCGTAGTGGGCGGTGATGTTGCGAATGGAAAGTGGCTTGGTCACGGCTGACCTCTATTTGGCAAGGAAGGTGAGGCCCAGGGTACGCTCGACAATGGCCATGACGGCCACCGTAAGCACCATGAGCAGCACCGAGACCGAAGCGACGGTGGGATCGAAAAACTGCTCCATATGGGCGAGCAGTTGGATGGGAAGCGTGGATATGCCCGGTCCCGTCAGGAAGATCGAGATCGATACGTCATTGACCGAGGTGATGAAGGCCAGGATGAAGGCCGCGATCACGCCCGAGCGGACATTGGGCAAAAGCACGGTGAAGAAGGTTTTCAGCGGCGGCGAACCCAGGCTGATCGCGGCTTCCTCGATCGAGAAATCGAAGGAAGCGAGCGAGGCCGAAATCACCCGGATCACATAGGGCAGGATCAGGATCGTGTGGCCGATGATCAGCGACAGGAAAATCGGCGCATTGAACTGGAAGGCAAGGTTTTTCAGGAGCGAAAAGCCCAGCACCAGTTCGGGCACCAGCACCGGCAGCACGAAGAGCGTCGACAGCCAGCCCGGAAGCTGGATGCGATACCGGCTCATCGCATAGGACGCCGGAATGCCGATCAGCAGCGCCACGAAGGTCGAGATGACGGCGACCTGAAGGCTGGTGAGAATGGTGCGGCGGAAGGCGTCGATCTCGAAAATGTTCTGGAACCAGCGCAGGCTAATGCCCTGCGGCGGGAAGGTGAGATAGGTCGTGTCGCTCAGCGCCGAGCCGAGCACGATGACGAGCGGCCCGACGAGGAAGAAGAACACGAGGACGGTGAAGCCGATCAGGGCGGGATGGATTTTTGTCGGCATTAGACGGTCATCGGGTTGAGGCGGCGCGCCGCGGCATTCATCGCCATGACAATGGCAATGGTGATCACCACCATGATGGCAGCAATGGTGGAGGCGCTCACCCAATCGAAGGTGACCATGGCCTGCTGATACATCAGCGTACCCATCATCATCACCTGCTCGCCGCCGAGTAGCTGAGGCGTCGCATAGGAGGTGAAGCTGCCGGTAAAGACCAGCACGGCGCCGACGATCAGGCCGGGCACGGCCAGAGGCAGGATGACCTGAGTGAAGGTCGCCCACGAATTGGCGCCGAGCGAGGCCGAAGCCTGGATCAGGTCATCAGGAATGGCTTCGAGTACTCCGACAAGGGTAAGCACCATCAGCGGCACGAAGAGATAGACCATGGCGACGATCACGGAGCCCTGCGTATAGAGCATCTGGAACGGCTCGGTGATGAGCCCGAGATTGATCAGGGTCGAATTAAGAATGCCGTTTTTGCCCAGGATAATCAGCCAGGCGAACGAGCGCACGACGACGCCGGTCAGCAGCGGAAAGACTGCGGCGATGATCAGGATAGATTTGAGCCAGCCGGGAGCGCGCGACACCACATAGGCGGTGATGAAGCCGACGAACAGCGCGATGGCCGTGACAGCAAGCGAGACATTGATGGTCCGCAGCAGCACGGTGCGGCGGAAGCCGCTGCCGAAGAAGGCTAAATAGGGTGCAAATGGTCCGCCCGGCGTTCCGAACGTCGTGTAGATCGTGGCTGCAACGGGAGCAACTAGTCCCAGCAGCACCAGCAGGGTTGCCGGCGAAGCCAGCGTCCAGCCTGCAAAGCGTTTCATCGCCTATGGCCTTTTTCTTTGGTAGCCCCTCAACCACCGCCGTCGTTCCCGCGGTCACGGGAATCTCTCATTCAGTGCAATACGGGATTCCCGGGGCTGCGGGAATGACCTCAAAGTAGAGGTGGGGAAAACTCGCGTTTCCCCCACCCACAAATCTTACATGCCGAAGATTTCGTTCCAGCGATCAACCCAGCCGCCCTTGGCAGCATTGAGCGCGGCCGAGTCGATGCTCTGGAGGCCAGCGATCACGTCTGCACCATAGGTCCAGAGGGCAGCCTGTTCCGGGGTCAGCGTGACGGAGGTGTTGACCGGAGCGTCAACGCCCTGTTCGGCCAGCTGCTGCTGGATTTTCGGGGACAGGATGAAGTTGATGAACTCATAGGCCAGTTCCGGTTCGGCAGCGCCCTTCGGAATATTGACCGTGTTCAGCGTCGCGATCGAACCTTCCGAGAGGTCGGCCCAGACAACGGTCGGCACGGCGGCCTGGATCTGCGCGAGGGTAAAGTCCTGCGCGATGGCAGCGGTGACTTCGCCGGTCGAGAAGAGGTTAATCATCTCCGAGCCGGTGTTGTAGTTCTTCACGACGTTCGGCTTGAGAGCCTCAACGCCGGCAAAGGCGCCATCGGCGTCTGCGAAGGCGTCGACGCCCTGATGTTCGCCGGCCTTGACCACAACCATCGGGCCAGCCGTGGTGGTGATGCCCGGGAGCGACAGCGAGGAGGCGAGGTCTTCGCGCCACAGGTCGTTCCACGAGGTGATCGGGGTGGTTACCTTGGCGCTATCATAGACGACGCCGACGCGGCCGATGGAGTAAGCCGGGCCATAACCACCCTGCGGATCCTTGGCGAGGTCATAAAGACCTTCAATGTTCGGGAGCTTCGAGCGGTCGAGTTCCTGGAAGAGGCCCAGTTCGATGCCCTGCTGGCTGAAAGCGTCGGTGAAGTAGGCCACGTCGACGCCGGCACCGTTGCGGATCTGCAGCTTGTTCAGGCGCTCGCCATTGTTGCCGGTTTCAAACTGGATCTCGCAGCCGCACTTTTCGCGGAAGGGGGCCAGAATGATGGATTCAAGCTTTTCGCCGTTAAAACCCCACCAGGAAATGGTGAGCGTCTTGGTCTGCGCGAAGGCAGGCGTGGCAAAAGCCGCGGTGGCGGCAAGGCCAAGCGCGAGAGTGGTTGCGA
>NZ_JBEVLL010000102.1:0-14280 GCF_040509215.1 Devosia sp. | reverse complement strand
CGGGCTCAGATTAGGCACGAAGCGGTCCTCCGGGGCGCGGGTCGGGTCGGGCTCAAAACGCCCAACGGTGACGACGAGGCCCGACAGATCGGCAAAGCCGGCCTCGGTCATGATTTCGGCAACGATCTCTTCGGCACGGGCAGGATTGGGGACGGCGCTGATGGCGGCAAGGTCCACCGTGGACTGGATGACGCGCCTTTCGTGGTAGAGCGCGGCAGCGTCAACGGCGATGGCCCCGATGACCCCCGACAGCGAAAAGGCCGTGGCAAACAGCACCGCCATATTGCCGCTTCTGTCGCGGAGGAACGAGGAAATCACAGCCCGCCCTGCCGGATCGTTGCGCCATAGACCATGTAGCGGCTGGGCATGGGCAGGGGTGGATAGAGGTTCCAGATCGGCAGTTCTATGGCGTCATAGCGCAGGGCGACGCGATATTGCGTGGGGTCGCCGGGATCATCGCCAATGGCATAGGTCAGGAATTCCCGGTCGAGCAGCATGTAGTCGCCGGCATGGCGGTCGAGATAGCGCCCGACCAGCGCGTCGCGCTCGGTCCTGTCGAGCCCGGCAATGGAAATGCGCGCCGCATCGGCGGCCAATTGCTGGAGCGAATGGGCCGCGCCGAAATAGAGCCCATAGGCCAGCATGCCGCACAGCATCATCAGGTAGACAGGCGCGAGGATGGCAAACTCGACGGCGGCCCCACCTTCATTGTCGGCAAGCAAGCGTGGACGGTGGCGTGTCATTCCAGCCTCCCGGACCGATCATGGTCGCTCCATGCTCCGCCTTTCCTCTTCTCTGAGGCGTGAATCCGCAGCCCAGAGGAAATCCGCATCCTGATCGGGCATTTGCTTATGTGCTCTGGGGCGGTATAGGAGGGGCGAACCTTCGGAGAGCCCTGTGGCCGCCCGCAATTTTCTCTTTGCCCTCGATAGCCACGACGTTGCGCTGACCCGGTTTCTCGAAACCGCGGCGCGGGTCACCGGCTTTTTAAAGGGCGCGCCGGGCGAGGCGCTTCCCGGCTGGTACGTGCCGGGCGGGGACAATGCGCTGTTCCTGCGCGAGCTCTATGCACGGCTCGAAGCGACCTATCCCGCGGCCGGCCAGCCCTTCTATGCCGTGCGCCTTCTTACCAATCTCTTCTGGCAGCCGGCCTATGTCGCCGTTATCGGCACCCATGTGCATGGCGCCCTGCCGCAACTCTTAAGCGTGAGCCAGCAGGTCAAGGGGATCGACGTCAGCGGCTTTCGCCTGCCGCCTGGACCCCAGTACAAGGCCGATCTCGATAGCCTGGTCCTGCGCGCCGGCACTGATCTCCGCGCCTTCGCTGATGGGCTGCTTGCCGAAATCAACGCTATCACCAAACTCAAGCGCGTGCCGGCGCTGCGGCTCGTGACCGATCGCATGCTGGGACTGATGCTGCGGCTTCGCGATTATGTGCCGGGAATGACCGTCGAAGAGCAGCGCCGCCTCTGCGGTCTCTGGCTCTCAGCCATGGACCTCGTCGGGCAGGGGGATCTTGAAACCCTCGACCTCTCGGACGGCCGCCAGGTGTTGATCACCGCGCGAAAAGGCTGCTGCCTCGATTATCTGGCGTTTCCCGATGCCTATTGCAGTTCCTGCCCCAAGCAGGACGACGACGTGCGCCTTGGCCGGCAGCGCGCCGAGGCGCTGGCCGAACTCGACGCCTAGAGCGTTTTCAGGAAAAGTGGCTGCCACTTTTCCGGTTCGAAAAGGCGACAAACAACGGTTAGTCGAAGACCTCGTCGGGATAGACGCCCCAGATTTCTTCCTGGCGCACATAGCCCGAGAAATTGGCGCGTTCGCCCGGCTGCCCGGCGCTCACTGTGCACCAGTCGCCATCGCATTCGGAGATGTTGACGCGCACACCGGGCGAGAGCCGCGCCCGCACCCCTGACTCGGTCGTCGGCGAAGCATACATATCGACTTCGCCATTGGCAGCGACGGGGGTGACATAGCCGGCGCGCGTCCCGACGAGCAGGCTCTGGTGCACCCAGCCCTCTTCCCCGTCCATGTCGCGAATCTTGCGCCAGGTGTCGAATTCCTGGACGATTTCGACCGGCACGCCGGAAACCGTATAATTCCAGGCAATGTCGTATTTCGTGCCGGGGCCGACACGCACATTGATGGGGTTGGAGCGCGTGGAAACAAACCGCGGCAATTTCAGCCCCGAAACCGATTCGGCCTGGGCCCATGCAACAGGCGCAGTCGCGAACAGGCTCGCCAGCACCAGCGGCAAAACGGCGAAAAAGCGCGGAAAAAGTATACGGGCACGGCCCGAACTGGCGTGCGAAATGAACATGACTTTGCAGACGGATTGGAATTGCCCTATCACTACGGCATGATCCTTAACGGTCCTTAAAGGATAGGCGCACGCCGTCCCTTTGTGATCAGGTCGCAAGGCAAGCATGACATCGAGCAAACCGAAAATACTGGTGACTCGTCGCCTGCCCGAGACCATCGAAGCGCGCATGGCGACGCTTTTTGAGACCGATGTCAATGAAACCGATCAGACCCTGACCGCCGACGACATCCTGGCCGGTGTCGAGGGCAAGGACGTTCTGGTCTCCACCATCACCGACCGGATCGATGCCGATCTCATCGCCCGCCTGCCGCAGAGCGTGCGGCTCATCGCCCAGTTCGGCAATGGCGTCGACAATATCGACCTTGAAGCGGCCTGGGCCGCGGGCCTGACCGTCACCAATACGCCGAGCGTTCTCACCGAAGACACTGCCGACATGGCCATGGCGCTGCTGCTGGCCCTGCCACGGCGGCTGGTTGAAGGCTCGCAATTGCTGCTGCGCGATCGGTCCTGGGCCGGCTGGTCACCCACCTCCATGCTGGGCCATCGGCTGCGCGGCAAAGCGCTGGGGATTGTGGGCATGGGCCGCATCGGCACGGCGGTGGCGCAGCGCGCCCGCGCCTTCGGGCTCAATATCCACTACTTCTCCCGCAATCGCCGCCCGCCGGGCGTTGAGGACCCCTTGGGCGCCACCTATTGGCTCGAGCTTGAGCCCATGCTCGAAGCGGTGGATATCGTGTCGCTCCACACCCCGCTCACCCGCGACACGGCCAATATTCTCTCGGCCGAGCGGCTCGACCGGATGAAGCCGGGCGCCTATGTGCTCAATGTCAGCCGGCCCGAACTGGTCGACGAAGTGGCATTGATCGAGCGCATCGAAACCGGCCGTCTTGCCGGCGCCGCGCTCGACGTTTTCGACAATCGCAAGGGCATCAATCCCAGGTTGCTGGGGTTGGCCGAGACCAATCAGGTGGTCCTGACCGGCCATATGGCTTCAGCCACGCTCGAAGCCCGCGTCGAGATGGGCGAGACCGTCATCGTCAATATCCGCACCTTCATGGATGGCCACCAGCCGCCGCACCGGCTGCTTCCCGAAAAGCCGCTGCCAAGGAGTGCGCGGGGCTAGGGCAGACAAGGCGCATCGCGCCATGTGTTGCAGCTTTCCTTCATACGCCGCTTCATCATCACGCCGCCAACGCGTTCATCTTGCGCCGAAGAGACTTCCTTTCTAATCGTGCGCACAGCAGTCGGCCTTTGGGGGCTTGGGCCGGACTGCACCTGTCTTTGGGCTAAGGAGTGCCCCGTGACGCCGTTGAGAACCGTTTTCCTCGTTCTTGTCGCCTTGGGCGCCGCTATCATGCCGGCTACGGCGCAGATTCGCAGCACCCCGCCCCTCGTCGAAGAAAACGGCAAGCTGGTTCTCGATGCGCTGGGCCATCATCTGGCTATGCCCCGGCCCGACTGGCTGACCGGCGAAGACGCGGCGCTCGCCCGGGTGGAGGCGACGTTCCTCGCCGAGGACGGGCAGGCTCTCCTTGAAATCTATCCCAAGGGCGAGAGCGAAGCGCTCTGGACCACGCTCTACGGCGCGCGCATCAGCCGCGACGAGAACGAAAGAACCCTAGCCGACTATCGCGCTGCCCTGATGACGCTGCACGCCAATAGCTGCAAACCCGAACTGACCGGCTTCTTCCAGCTCGGCCAGGACAATGGCGACAATGACCTGGCGCCGCTCGGCTTTGTCTGCGGCGCCTATGCCGATCGGTATTCCACCTATGCCGGGCTCGGCGAGGTCATGGTCGCCAGCTTCCGGCGCTCCGATACTGGCGTCGCCATCATCTATCAGGAATGGCGCGGCAAGAGCTTTGATCCCGGCGATCCCAAGACCTGGCCGGTCGCGACTGACATCGTCCAGGCCCGGGCCAACCAGCTCGCGGCCGAGGTCACGCTCAGCAAGGCGGATTGACGGAAGGGCCCTAAAAGCCTAATCCGCTTGCCCATGAAAAAAGACAACAAGCCTCTGGGCCCGAGCCAGCGTCAGCTGCGCGTGGGCGAACTTGTCCGCCATGCGCTGGCGGAGATTTTTGCACGCGGCGATATCGAAGATGAAGCGATGGTCGGCGCGGTGGTCACCGTGCCCGAAGTGCGCATGTCCAATGATCTCAAACTCGCCAGCGCCTATATTATGCCGCTTGGCGGGCAACATGCCGAAGAGATCGTCGCGGCGCTGAACCGGCACACGAAATTCGTGCGTGGTCGGATTGCGCCCAAGCTGAACCTCAAATTTGCCCCCGATATCCGCTTCTTCGTGGACGACACTTTTGAAGAAGCCGGCCGCATCGACGAATTGCTGCGCTCGGATCGCGTCAAGCGCGATCTCGACGATGACGGTCAAGACGAAGAATAAACGTGACCGAACAGAAGAAATCCAAGAAGCGCCCCATTTCCGGATGGGTTGTGCTCAACAAGCCTTATGACTTCACCTCCACCCAGGCGGTGGGCAAGGTGCGTTGGCTGTTTTCCGCCGCCAAGGCCGGCCATGCAGGCACGCTTGATCCCCTCGCAACCGGCATCCTGCCCATTGCGCTGGGCGAAGCCACCAAGGCCGTGCCGCAGGTACAGGACGGCACCAAGGTCTATCGCTTCTCCATCGTCTGGGGCAGCGCCACGACGACCGACGACCGCGAAGGCGAGGTAATCGCCACCTCGGACGTCCGGCCCGAGCGCGACGCACTCGAAGCCGTTCTGCCCCGTTTCACCGGCCTCATCATGCAGCGCCCGCCGATCTTTTCGGCGCTCAAGATCGATGGCGAACGCGCCTATGATCTCGCTCGCGCCGGCGAAGTGGTGGAACTGGCCGAGCGCCCCATCGAGGTCGACGCTCTTGTCGTCCTCGAACACGGCGCCGAGCAAAGTGTGCTGGAAGTCACCTGCGGCAAGGGCACCTATGTGCGCTCGCTCGCCCGCGACATTGCCGAGGTGCTGGGCACCCGCGGCCATGTCGGCAGCCTCCATCGTGCCGCCGTCGGTCCGTTCACCGATGAAGATGCGGTGACGCTTGAAGAACTGGAAGCCGCCGAAGCCGGCGACGCCCGCGACGCGCTCCTCGCCCCGACCGCGGCCGGTCTCGTCGACCTCCCCGAAATCCGCCTCGATGCCGGCCAGGCCAGTGCCGTGGGCAATGGCAATCCCGTGCTGCTGACGGGCGCTGCGGCCCCGGCTCAGCTCGATGAATGCTGGGTGAGTTTCAAGGGCAAGGTGCTGGCGACGGGCTCGGTCGAATTCGGCCAGTTCAAGCCGCGGCGCGTCTTTCACTAGCCCGCCCTGGCACGACACTCTTTGGTAGTCGTCATTGCCGGGCTCGTCCCGGCAATGTATCTCGCCCCAAGCGTGGACCACCGGGACAAGCCCGGTGGTGACGACTGATCGGAATTGGCTGATGTCAGGCGCTTCTAAACCAGCGCGTCCACATCCTTGGCGAGCGGAATGGCCGGCTGCGCGCCCGGATTGAGGCAGGCGAGGCTTCCCGCCACAGCAGCGCGGCGCATGGCTTGCTCCAGCGTCATCCCGGCATCAAGGCTTGCGGCGAGATAGCCGCAGAACGTATCTCCCGCACCCACCGTATCGACCGGCGTCACCTTGTAGGCCGGCACGGAAAACTTGCCCTCGGGCAAAACCGCCCGCGCCCCATCGGGACCAAGGGTAACGACAATGGTGCGTCCGGTCTTTTTGACCCACTCATCCATGGCCGCATCGAGTTCCTCGATGCCGCGGCCCGAGAGCAGCGCAAATTCGGTTTCGTTGGCAACAACGATATCGGCCAGCGGCGCGAGTTCCGGCGTGTCGGCCAGAAACGGCGCGGTATTGAGCACGCTGCGCGCGCCCTTGGTCCGGGCAATCTCCAGCGCCTTGCGCGTTGCGGTCTGTGGTACCTCCTGCTGCAGCAGGATCGTATCGTTGGCGCTAAGGCCACCCAGCGTCCGCTCGGCATCCTCGGCGCTCACTGTGCCATTGGCGCCCGGCAGAATGGCGATGACATTTTCGCCCGCGCTATCGACAAAGATCATGGCAATGCCGGTTGCGGCACGCGCTTTCCGCATCTGGCTGAGGTCCACCCCGCCTTCCTGCAAAAGCTTCAGCGCCATATCGGCAAAGGCGTCGTCGCCCACGGCCGACACATGGCGCACATCGGCCCCGGCGCGGCGCGCCGCCAGCGCCTGGTTGGCGCCCTTGCCGCCCGGCGCCATGGAAAAGGTGCCGCCCGCAACGGTTTCGCCGGGTGCCGGCAGACGCGAAACGGTGCCGACCTGATCGAGATTGGTAGAGCCGAAAACAACGATCACTTGAGGACCTTTTCGATGGTGTTCCAGTTGCGCATGGTGTCGAGCACGCCCTTGCCGAGCTTGGCATAAAGCGGCTTCAGCACCTCCTCGACGCCTTCCGTATAGCGCCCATTGGGCTGGCGATAGCCGGCAATGTAGATTTCCTTGGGGTCGATGCGGACGATCTCGGTATGGCCCGGCTTGTCATCGATCACCACGCCCTTGGGCAGCGGTTCGTCGAACATCAGCACGTGCTTAGTTACGTCGGCCGCGGAATCGATCCTGTCAAAGGGATGCTCGGCGAGCATTTCCTTGATGTCGTCTTCGCTCCGCAGCACAACGCCGACCTTGAAGCCGAATTTCTGTTCGATGGTTTTTTCGAGGAGCGCCTTGCTCTCGACCGGGGCGGCTTTGCTGAGAAAGCGCACATTGCCGCTGGCAAGGATCGTCTTAACATCCGAAAAGCCCGCCTCTTCGAGACAGGTCTTCAGTTCGGCCATCTTCATCTGGCGCTTGCCAAGATTGATGCCGCGCAGGAAAGCGACGTCCAAAGCCATGTCCCGCCCCTCCTCCGGCGCAAACATCTGCCGCCCGATGTAGCACCGGGCGGCAGGGGATTGGAAGGCTCAGGAGGCGACAGGCGCCAGTTCTTCGGGACTATCGTCGCGCTGCACAAACATGGCCTCGAGCAGCGACAGGAGGACGATGCCGGCCAGCATGATGCCGACGGTGATCGAGACGCGCTGCACCACGACTTCAAAAGCCGAATTGGTGCCATAGATCGAGGACAGCACCACCACCAGCGCCACCGAGCACACATACTGGTAGTATTGCGGCCGCGCCGGCCCCGTCGTCATGCGATCGATCAGCACATAGGTGATCGCCGCGAGCAGCAGCAGCAGCACGATGAACTGCGGCACGAGATTGTAGACGAACAGCGCCACGATGCCGACGATCGCTCCGATAACAGTGCCGCCACCGCGATCCACCACCTGCTCCAGACGCCCGCCATGGTCGGGTTCGGCACAGACGAAGACCATCATGATCGGCGCGATAAGCAGGCTAATATTGTTGGTCGCATAGGTGGCGATGAGCACGGCGAGATAGACCGCGACGCGGATACCCAGTTCCACAGCCGGATTGCGCGACACATGCGGCTTTGGCCGCTCCACATGCACCCGCTTGGTCTTGGGTGGAAACAGCAGGTTGGTGACAACCGCCGCCACACCCACCATCAGTCCGCCCGAAACCATGCTGTCGCGAATGGCGACCAGCGCATATTCGTTGTAGAGCGCGGAGATCGACATCATCGCTGGAAAGACGGTCAGCATCATGCCGGCGCGTGAGCCACGGAACAGCATGAGGGCAATGCCGCCCGCTGCCAGCACCACATTCATCATGATGAAGAGCATGGGCTCGTTGACCGTCACCGCGGCGAGCCACGAAAAGATGATGGCAATGATCGGCAGCATGATTGGACCGGCAAAGGTGCGCGGCGTCAGGGCGCCGCGCTGGCCGGAGAGAATGCTCATGCCGATGGCGATGGGCAGCATGGGCTGGCTCATGCCCAGCGGTTCTGCCAGCGCGAACAGCAGCACCACGCCGAGCATGGTGCGGAGCGCGAGATAGGGATCTTCCAGCGGGTCGACGCGCGGCAGCGTTTCCATTTTAGTTAAAGCCCGACATCACGCTCGACAGGCCGAGCATGGTCCGCGCAATGGCCGGCACGAGGCCGCCTTCATCGGGCAGGATCAGTGCCGCGGCTTCTGAGCCGATACGCACATTGGGCGGCAGCGAAGCGGGGTCGTCGATGCTGACACGCACCGGGATCTTGCGGGCCGGGGGGAACCAGCGCGTGTCGGTCGAGGACTGGGCAAGGCCATTGGTCGAGGTGCGGCCGCTCGAAATGCCCCAGGCGATCGAATCGACCGTGGCGTCGAACTGCTGTCCGGGCGCGGCTTCAAACACCACCACGGCCTTGTCGCCGGGCTGCACGTTGACGAGCTGGTTCTCGCGGAAGTCGACCAGCACCGAGCCGCGATCCCCGGAAATGAAGGTCATCACCGGCGAACCGGCAGCGACGAACTGGCCCTGGGTGAGCAGAAGGTTGGACACATGCCCATCGGTCGGCGCCACAACCGTGGTGCTTTCGAGCGCAAAGCGTGCCTTTTCGAGCCCGGCCTGCGCCGCGCGGAAATTGGGATTGGTATCGTCGAGCGCGCCGGCCGAGGTGGTGACGCGGGTCAGTTCGGCCTGTGCGGCAGCGACATTAAGTTCGGCCGTCTGGAAATTGCCTTCAGCCTGGGTCTTCTGGGCGTCGGTGACAAGGCCGCGATCATACATCTGCCGCGTGCGCTCGACTGCATCCTTTGCCGTCACCAGCGCCACGTCGGCCTGGCTGAGCTTGGCCTGCGTGGCCGGAATGGCAGCGCTGGCCGAGGAAATATTGGTCGAGGTGAGGTCGAGCTGCGCTTCGGCCTGAGCCACGTCCATGCGGAACGTCGTCTCGTCGATGCGGAACAGCGGATCGCCCGCCTTGACGCTCGAATTGTCCGTAACGAGCACTTCGGCAACCGGGCCGGCGACGCGCGGACCGATCTGGGTCACATTGCCCATGACGGAACCGCCCGAGGCGAAGGGCGCGTTATGGTCCGACAGCGGATACCAGGCGATGGCCCCGCCCAAGATAACGAAAAGGCTCAGGCCCACGACGCGCGCCTTCTTGCGGCTACGCGAGGGTTTTGCCGGTTCTTCGATGATTTCGGCGACCGTCACAGTCTCTGCCTCGGCTGGTACGGGCGGAACAACAGCGGGCCGGGTTTCGGCGCGGGTAGCGTTGGCGGCTTGAATGTCGCCTTCGGTCATAGGAGAAAGCTTTGCCATTTCGGTTTCTTCGATTGCTGGTGTGTTGGCAGTTATCTAGTCCCGAAAAAGTACCTTTGCAAGAAAGTATCTTTGCAAAATAGTAAAAACTGACTAAAGGAGGGGGCATGCAGGACCGGATCGAGCCACTGATGCGCGAATTGACCGACGAAATGAGCCGGGGCTACCGCGCCTTTTCGGCTGCCGCTGGCATCAACATGTCCGACATGATGGCCATTCGCTTCATCAGGGATCAGGACGGGCAGGCGACGCCGACGACGCTTGGCCGGCACCTCGGCATGACCTCGGGCGCCACGGCCATCCTGATCAACCGGCTGGAAAAGGACGGCTACGTGCTGCGCGAGCAGCATCCGAGCGATCGCCGCGCCACATTGCTGCAGATTGGCCCCGGCGCCGAGGAAATGGCGCTGCCCCTGTCACGCAGCGCCCAGCGCCTGCGCGAAACCGTTCTGGCGGATTATTCCCGCACCGACATCGAAGTCATCGAGCGCTTTCTCTCCGACATTGTCGTGGCGCTGAAGGCGCGCAATGAGGGGCTCGAACAAGAGCTGGCCACGAAGATTGCGGAGCGTCATCCTCGGGTCTGACCCGAGGGTGGCGATCACGCTACCCCTGCGGATAGATGGTTTCGCCCCGCGCCAGCATCTCGACGAAGCTGGCAATCTTCTTCTTGCGACCCGCCTCGGTCTTGAGGCTATGGACGCGAAAGGTCAGCGCGAAGCGGTTTTGTGCGCTGAGCTTTTCAAAAGTCTTCTGCGCATCGGCATTGGCCTTGATCGCCGCCAGCAGGTCCTTGGGCGAACCCATCGTGGTCTTGTAGGCCGCGTCCCAGCGCCCATCGGCCTTGGCGAGATCGACATGCGCCTCGCCATGCCTGGTCATCAGCCCCGCCTCGGTCAGCCGGGCGACATTGTCGCGATTGACCTGGCTCCACACCGATTTCGGGCGCCTCGGGCAATAGCGCTGCACAAAGCTCTCGTCGTCCCAACTCTTCCTGATGGCGTCGATCCAGCCCCAGCAGAGCACGGCATCGATTGCCTCGACCGGCGTGACGGTCGGCTTGCCCGTACCCTTCTTGAAAATGCGGATCCAGACTTCCGGTGCAGTGTCGTGATTTTTCGCGAGCCAGTCGTAAAACGACTGAAAATCGGGAAACTCGTGCAGGGCCTCAAGCGGCACTGTGACCGGGGCCATGAGGCTACTCGACCGTTTGCGGCGTCGTAAGGAACCCGGCGAGCTTGGCGTCGAGTTTTTCGCTTTCGGGCAGGGTCAGGCCAAGCTCCTCGGTCAGCACTGCACGAATCTCCTCGACCGAGGTCAGGGTGCGTTTTTCCGCCGCTTCGCCGGTTGGCTGCACCGTGAACTGGTCATTGTGCACTTTCAGCCGCCGCCCGCTCGGGGCCAGCGCCGCGCGCAATTGCAGCGTGAATGGGGAGGCGGGATTGCTCGAGAGATCTCGATTGATGTCCCACAGGTCCACCTCGGCCACCGGGTCGGTGGTAAAGACATAGACGCCGCGCCACTCTTCCCCGATCTTGACTTCAAGGGTCCAATTGGGATCGCCACCGGTCAGGCGGAAGGTCTCGTGCGGCGTTATCTGCTCGGCCCCGGCCCTGAGGCGCAGCGGCGTCGTCAGGCTCAATCCGCCAAAGCCGACATCGGCGATATAATTGGCGCCCTTGATATCGACGAGCAGCAGCATGTGGCTCGGCGGCGCGGCAATGGCCTCGGGGTTGGTCCAGATCACCCGCGCGAGAAGCGGCCGCACCTCATAGTCGAGATCGCCCAGGATGCGCATGAAGAGGAAATTGTGCTCGAAGCAGAAGCCGCCGCGCTTGTCTGTAAGCAGCTTCTTTTCAAGGCTCTGCTGGTCGAGCATCACCTGCTCGCCGATCAGCGGCCCGATATTTTCGAAGGGGATGACCGCCGGATGCAGCGCGTGCAGCAGTTCCAGGGTCTGAATGGTGGGTGCAATCGAACCGGCAAAGCCGATTCGCTCGAAATAGGCATTGAGATTGACCTTTTCGGGCATCGACCACCTTTGTCGCTGTTTCCTGGGCCCCACTATATGGGCAAAGGGCAGGCTTTTGTCACGGGGTGCACGACAGCTTCGACACCCGTTTGCCGTCATCCCCGGGCTTGACCCGAGGACGTTTCACTTGAAAGCGTAGCCGCAAGTGAAGAGCCCTCGGGTCAGGCCCGAGGGTGACGAACCGTGATATCGAAAATCAGACCGGCGCCTTGCGAACGCGGATGACCACGTCGATATGGGCCACTTCCATGCCCTTGGGGGGCAGGGGGAGGGCCTTGAATTCGACGGAAGAGGCGGGGATATCGATCATCCGCTGCTCTTCTTCCACAAAGAAATGGTGGTGGTCGGACGTATCGGTATCGAAGTAGGAGCGCGAGGCGTCGATCGCCACTTCGCGCAAAAGCCCGGCTTCGTGAAACTGGTGCAGCGTGTTGTAGATGGTCGCGAGCGACACGTTCACATCGGCCGCATTGGCTTCCGAATGCAATTGCTCGGCGCTGACATGGCGATGCGGGCCGCCAAACAGCAGTTCGGCCAGGGCAACGCGCTGTCGCGTGGGCCGCAATCCAGCCATACGCAACACTGCCGTCAGGCAGGGCGTGTGGGACGCAGGACGGTCGGCAAGGTCAAAATCGGTCATTGGGCCAGTGCTACTCGTCTCATTGGTCCATAAAATATGACACTACTTATAGTGGCGGCAGGGGTTTGAAACAAGTCGCCGAACTGTCACAGCGCAAGCCCGCTCCCGTCCCTCGGTCTTTGGGCTGGCTTGACCCCTTTTCTCCACCTCTATACGAGACAAGGCTTGAGCTTAGCGGGGATGGGTAATGGCGGACCGGCAACACGCATTTGGTTATGAAGAGCTTCTGGCGCATGGTCGCGGCGAATTGCCCGGCCAGATGGATGCGCGCCTGCCAGCGCCCCCAATGCTGATGTTCGACCGCATCACCCATATCGACGAAACCGGCGGCGATTTCGGCAAGGGCCTCGTGCGCGCCGAACTCGACGTGAACCCGGACCTGTGGTTCTTCAAGTGCCACTTTATCGATGATCCCGTGATGCCCGGCTGCCTCGGCCTCGATGCCGTCTGGCAGATGACCGGCTTCTTCCTTGGCTGGATCGGCCAGCCCGGCAAGGGCCGTGCCCTCGGCGGCGAAATCAAGTTCACTGGCCAGGTGACCAATGACGTCAAGGTCGTGGAATACGGCATCGACATCAAGCGCGTCATGCGCTCGCGCCTGACCCTCGGCATCGCCGATGGCTGGGTGAAGGCTGACGGAAAATTGATCTATGAAGCGAAGGACTTGCGCGTTGGTCTTTTCACCGATGCCCAGCTCCACGAGCAGAAGAGCGCCTGATCGGCCTTAATGCCGTACCGAACTGAAACTATATAGAGTGAAGCGCTCAGACCCATGGCGCCTTCACCAGACTAGAGCGAGGATTCTATGAGACGAGTAGTGGTAACCGGCATGGGTATCATTTCTTCGATCGGCAACTCGCTCGACGAAGTCACTGAAAGCCTGCGCCTGGCCAAGCCCGGTATCGTCTTTGCCGAAGACTATGCCGAATTGGGTTTCCGCTCGCAGGTCAAGGGCGACCCGCGTCTCGATCCGTTCGAAGTGCTCGACCGTCGCGTCACCCGTTTCATGGGCAAGGGCGCGGCCTGGAACTACCTTGCCATGCAGCAGGCCATCGCCGATGCAGGCCTTGAGGAATCAGACATTTCCAATCCCATGACCGGCATCGTCATGGGTTCGGGCGGCGCCTCCACCCGCACCATCGTCGAAGCGGCCGACGTCACCCGCGAAAAGAAATCGCCAAAACGCATCGGGCCGCTCGCCGTGCCCAAGGCCATGGGCTCGACGGCTTCGGCTACGCTCGCCACATCCTTTGCCATCAAGGGTGTCAACTATACGATCACCGCCGCCTGCGCGACCTCCAAGCATTGCATCGGCAATGCCATGGAGCAGATTATGCTGGGCAAGCAGGACATCGTCTTCGCCGGTGGCCACGAAGACCTCGACTGGACCCTGTCGAACCTGTTCGATGCCATGGGCGCCATGAGCTCGAACTATAACGAGACCCCCGCCAAGGCCTCGCGCTGCTACGACGCGGCCCGCGACGGTTTTGTGATTTCCGGCGGTGCCGGTGTGCTGGTGCTCGAAGAGTACGAACACGCCAGGGCGCGCGGTGCCAAGATCTGGGCTGAACTGGTCGGCTATGGCGCGACGTCGGACGGCGTCGATATGGTCGCCCCCTCGGGCGAAGGCGCCGAGCGCTGCATGCGCATGGCGCTCAAGAACATCAAGGCGCCGATCGACTATATCAATCCGCACGCCACCTCGACCCCGGTCGGCGATCTCAAGGAAATCGAAGCCCTGCGCGCCGTTTTCGGCAATGAGGGCAAGTGCCCGCCGATCTCGGCGACCAAGTCGCTGACCGGCCACAGCCAGGGCGCCACGGGCGTGCACGAGTCGATCTATTCGATCCTGATGATGCGCAATCGCTTCATCGCCGAAAGCGCCAATATCGACGTGCTCGACCCCGCTTTCGAAGACATGCCGATCCTGCGCCAGCGTCGCGACAACGTCGACCTCGGCCATGTGCTGTCCAACAGTTTCGGATTTGGCGGCACCAATGCCGCCCTGGTCTTCAAGCACCCGGACGCGTGACGCGTCGTTCCAGCCATTCACAATGAAATCCCCGCGTAAGCGGGGATTTTT
>NZ_JBEVLL010000101.1:0-6786 GCF_040509215.1 Devosia sp. | reverse complement strand
CGTAGGAATATTTCTCGTCCGACGACAGGAAGTCGGTGAGGATTTCGCGGGGCATTCCGACGGGTTTGCCTTTCTCGAAAGCGACGAAGGCCAGCTTGTAGCCTGAAAGCTTGGAGCGGTTCCACGAGCCGTGCTGGCCGATCGCCATGCCCGCCGGAAAGCCCGGCAGCGTGCCGGCGGGAAGCCAGCAGAGACCGAGCGAGGCCGTGTGCCCGCCCAGCGCATAATCGGGCTGCAGCGCGGACGCGACCTTGGCGGCATCCTGCGGCACCCGGTCGTCCACCACCCGGTCCCAGTAGCAGAACGGCCAGCCGTAGAACCCGCCGTCGCGCACCGAGGTCAGATAGTCGGGCGGCGTCTCGTCGCCCAGCCCGTCGCGCTCGTTGACGACGGTCCAGAGCATGCCGCCCTCTGGTTCCCACGCCATGCCGACCGGATTGCGCAGCCCGCCGGCGAAGATGCGCGACTGGCCCGAGGCAATGTCGTATTCGAAAATGCAGGCGCGGTTTTCCTCCGCCGCCATGCCGGCATCGCCGATATTGCTGAGCGATCCGACGGCGACGTAGAGCTTGGTGCCGTCCTTGCTGACGATCAGGTTGCGCGTCCAGTGCCCGCCGGGGATCAGGTCCATCAGCTTCCGGCCCGGCTGGGTGATCTTCGTCGCGCCCGGCTCGTAGGGATAGGCCAGGAGCGCGTCGCTGGCGCCGACATAAAGCGTCTCACCGACCAGCGCGATGCCATAGGGCTGGCGCACGTTTTCGATATAGGCGTGGCTTTCCTCGGCCACCCCGTCGCCATCGGCGTCGCGCAGCAGCGTCACGCGGTTGGGGCTGTCGCCGGCAGCGCGTGCGCGCTTCATCGTCGCCGCCATCGCATGGTCGAACAGGCTGCGCGGATTGCCCGCATCGCTCATCGATTCCGCCACCAGCACGTCGCCATTGGGCAGGACATGCATGTTGCGCGGATGCACCAGCCCGCGTGCGAAGGCATTGACCTTCAGCCCGGCGGCCGCGGTCGGCTTGTGATCGCCCTCCCACCCCTTTGCCGTCGGCATCTTCAGGGTCGGCATCCTGCCCTGCGGTTTCGCCTGCGGAATGGCCGGCGTTGTGCCGTAAACCGGCGCCCGCGGGGCATCGCCCGAATGACGAATGAGGACGGTACCCTGGCCGATAAAGGCAATCAGGCGGGCGAAGAGGGAGGACTCGGCCATGGGGTGTCTCTGGCAATGAGGAAAACGAGAGGCCGGACGCTAGAGTTTTTGCGCGGCCGGCACCAGAGGGCTGCGTGAAAATTATTGGAACGCGAAATCGGCGGCCGGCGGCGTGCCCGAAGCGCGATCCCCGCCGCCGCGCGCGGTTCACGGCGGGGTGGTCGCCAATCTTTGCAGGCGAACCGGCAAGGGCTCAGCGCTGCAGATCGGCAACCGGTGACTTGCCGAACATGCTCTTGTATTCCCGGCTGAACTGCGACGGGCTTACATAGCCCACCTCATAGGCCACGCGCGAAACATTGGCTGTTCCCGCCGCCAGCAGCTTCCGCGCTTCCAGAAGACGGATATGACGCTGAAAGGCAAGCGGGCTGAACCCGGTGACGGCCTTGAAATGTCGGTGGAACGAGGTGGCGCTCATGCCGGCGGAAGCCGCCAGCACGGGGAACGGCGCTCAGGTTCGGCCTCGACTTCGAGCCGTTTCGATGGGCGAGGCCGACCGGATGTGCTGCAGGCGATTGCGCATCGTCCGTAGAGCCCTATTGCATTCGCTACCGGAGCCGGGCGACAAATGTCGTCCAGAACGTCAGGCGGAGGCTCCGTGTTCAGAAACCTAATCTTGGCGATGTCCCTGCTTGCGAATTGTTTCTTCACTTACATCATGTTCCTGCCGGGAGGCGCCGCCACGAATTCGCATCGCATGACCTGCGAGCAGGCGCGAAGCGACGTCGCCAACAAGGTGGCCGTTCGTGCCTACGCCCAGAGCAACGGTGCATCGTTTTCCAAGGTCCATGCATTTCTGAGAAACAGCGATTATGAGCTGAGGAATGTTTCTTCAGCCGATGGCAAATTGGCATTCGTCTACACGTCGTCGGCTTTCTATCCCTCTGCCTGTGGTGTGGGTCTGCCCGGGACCGACGGCGGCATTGTGCGCGTGGAAACGGAAATCGATAGGGATCCCAAAATTCGATCGGTTTGGTAGGGCGAAGGGTGCCTGCTTGGCGCCGGCGATTGGGTCCGGCTGAGGCGGTCTTATGCTCTCGGCTTCGAAGACCTCGTTTGAATGGGCGATTGCGGATTGCACCGATGTCTTTCGAACGGCGCGTCGCTTCTTCACTGCGTCCGCTGGAAGCCGCTTTCTACCCCATGAGGGAAACCGCGCGAACTGTGTTCGCGCGGCCCGGCAGGACTATTTCGTCAGGAAATTGACCACCGCTTCATTGAGGGGAGCGCTGCATTCTTCTGGCAGCCAATGGCCGCAATCGGGGATCACGAGCCCTTCGACATTCGTCCCGTATTCTCGCAGCTGATCTACCTGCAACTGGCCCATACCGCCGTGGCCACCTCCGCCGATCGCAAGAGCGGGCATGCCCAGCCTGGTTTCAGCCAGGGGTTTATTCCGTTGCGCCGTCTCGTTGAGCGAGCGGTAATATTCGAAAGACGCATTGAGGGTATGGGGCTTTGCATATGACGCTGCATACAGGTCGAGAAGTTCGTCAGAGAAAGCATCCCGGTTCGTGGCGTGTTCCTTGATGAAGTGTTCGAGGAACATGCGTTCGTGCCCGGTCACGAGTGTTTCCGCCAGATTGCCGGCCGCCGCGAAGAAGCTGAAATGCCAGACAAGCGATTCACCCTCTGGCGTGAAGGCCGGAAACGCGTAGATGCGATCGTCCGGGATCGGTGCCTCCATGAAGACCAGCCTGCGAATATCAGCCTGATGGGTGACCGCCATCGGATAGGTGTTCCAGATGCCGATATCATGGGCGACCAGATCGAAAGGGGCATCCGGGCTGAACTGCTTGGCGAGCTTGTGGAGGAGAGGTGCCACGTCCTGCCCTGCATAAGACTTCGGCGAGCTTGATTGACCCAGACCCGGAAGGTCGACCGCAACCACCGTGTGCGTCTTTGCGAGTTCAGGCATGAGCTGATGCCACTCGTACCAGCTCTGCCCAAAGCCGTGGACGAGGAATGCCAGAGGCCCTGAACCGCCCTTCACATAGTGGAGCTTCACCGTGTCGATCGTGGAATAGTTGCTCTCGAACCCTGCGGGGACAGGGAATTCCGTCTTCGTCTCGGCATAGGCCGGGGCGACCGTGAGCGCAGCCGCCAGGGCCACCGCGCAAAGCAGTTGTTTCATCATCATACGTTTCCTTGCTTGGGTTTGGTTTTTCAGTGACGCCGGCTACTCGCCGGAAAACCGTTGGTTCGCGCGGCATAGGCGATGCAGAGGGCGATAAGCGCCAGAACGAGAACGGCAGGTGGGAAGGTCGCCGCGCCGCCGTTGTCGAGAAGAACACCCCCGAGGATGCTGCCGCCGGCGATGGCGGAATTCCAGACGACGACGTTCATGGAGAGGGCGATATCCGCTCCATCGCCGGCGGTATCTGCCAAAGCAGTCTGAAGCTGCGTTGCCGCGCCTCCAAACGTGATACCCCAGACAGCAGTCGAGAGAAGCAGAATGACGGGGTTCGTGCCAAGCAGCGTGAGCGCCAGGGCAGTCAGGCTGAAGGCGGCCAAGGCGATCAACACGGATGATCGCAGCGCGTGATCAATCACGCTTCCGGTGATCCAGATGCCGACCAGAGCCGCGATGCCGAAGGTCAGCAGAACGAGATCGACCCGCCCGGACATGCCGGCCCGCGCAGCGAAAGGGGCGATGTAGGTATAGAGGATGTTGTGGGCGAGCATCCAGAACAGGACCACGGACAACACGGCGCGAACGCCCGGCATCGCAGCGACGCGGCCAAGACTGAGCTTGTTGTCACCCTTCTGTCCGGGATAGTTTGGGACAGCGACCACAATCCAGACGATCAGCAGGAGCGTCATGGCAGACATGACGCCGAATGCCATGCGCCATCCGATCGCCGTGCCAAGCCATGTACCGAGGGGCACGCCGATCGAAAGCGCGATCGGCGTACCGATCATCGCAAGCGCCATGGCGCGGCCCTGCTGATGGGGTTCGACCATGCGACGCGCATAGGCTGCCAAAAGGCTCCATGCGAGACCCGCGGCCGCGCCCGCAAGAAAACGTGCAGCGAGCGTCAGCCAGTAGTTTTCCGAGACAGCCGTCAGGCAATTGAATGCCAGAAACCCGAGGACCGTCAGCAACAGCACGTTTCGGCGCGACCACGTCTGGGTGAAAAGGGTCAGCGGTATGGCCGCCACAAGCGAACCGATGGCGTAGGCGGCAACCGACTGTCCTGCAAGCGACTGCGAGACCCCCAAACCTTCCGCCATCTGGGGCAGCAGGCCGGCCGGCAGTGTTTCCGTGGCAATGCAGATGAAGCCGGTCATCGCCAGTGCCAGCAGAGCGGCGACCGGCAATGGCTTGTGGTGGTCGGGGGCCTTTACCGCCCGCCCTGAATCGTGAGGCATGATCTCTCCTATTTATGTATCGATCGATACGGAAGTACGGTTCATCGAAACGCTTGTCAATGACTTATGTATCGACTATTTCATAAGTAGGAGATCGATCGATGGCACGAACTGGACGACCACGCGAATTCGACAGGCAGGCGGCCCTGGACGCGGCGCTCACTCTCTTTTGGAGGCAGGGTTACGAGCCGACGTCGCTCAACCAGCTCAAGGAGGTAATGGGAGGGATTTCTCCGACAAGCTTCTACGCGGCCTTCGGCTCAAAGGAGCAGCTTTTCGAGGAAGTTGTGGAACTGTATCGCTCTACCGAGGGACGCGTAACCGACATTTTGTTCGACGAGGAAATCTCGCCACGCCTCGCTATTGAGCGCTGTTTGCGCCAATCGGCGAAGATGCAGACCGACCCTTCCCATCCACTCGGTTGCCTCGTCGTATCAGGGGCGAGCAACTGCGGCAGTTCGGGCGAAAAGGTGGGCCAACTGCTGAAGAGCATTCGCCGAAAGAACAATGAGGCAATCAGGAGCCAAGTTCGGCGGGCCGTTGCGAGCGGGGATTTACCTGGCCGCACCGATATTGATGGACTGACCGAGATGTTCGGCACCTTTCTGGTCGGTATATCGACTGCAGCACGCGACGGTACGAACCGAGCTGACCTGGATCGGTCGATCGACCACATCATGGGGTTGTGGCAGAAGAACTGAACCATTCCCGCAGCAACGACCACCCAGGCCAATCGGCGCGGCTGGGTGTTTTCCGTTTCGCAATGCTATGTCCGCAAGGGGCCGAGGGCCGAATTGCGTCTTGCGCCATTAGCGGTCATTGAAAAGGATGCTCGTGAAGCTAGCGGTTTTGCCGTCCCAGGTGCCGGCTGCAAATGCAGTTACCGAATGTTCTGTGCGTGAGCTTTCATCCAGACGGCCAGCCGTTAAGCCGAGCTTGTCGAAGAGTATGATGCCGACTGAAATCGCGGCACCTCCATTTAGCTCCTCCAGTCCTCGAAGTACGTCTAATCCGTTCTTTTCGAAAATAGATATCCCTCGAAACATAACCACTCCCACATCGTAGAAGGCTTCGATCTCGCTCACCCGATTTTCTCGATAGCGCACGATTGGCGCTTTTGTGCCACGATGCTCGCTGAACGAACCAGGCCGAATGCCTCGCCTCGACCGGTCCGGCGCTCCGATATGAGTAGCGACATCCTCTGGAGCCATGCCGAATTTGATCGGCCCTATTCCTGTGAAGGAGTCGATGAGCCATGTCATTTTAGTTTTCCCCCTCATCGTTGGAGAAGATAAGGCGCGCGCGAGTTCGGGCAACGCCAATGACCGCTTCGGGCAAAAGGCCGTCATAACCCAGAGGTGCCAAAAGGAGACAAGGCGTGACGCTTCGGCAGCCGGTGCATAAGGACCACATTTCGGCCGTTCCAGTTGGCTGAGTGGCGTCCTGAAAGGTATTCAACCGTCAGGACCGGCGCTGGATTTCGGCCGCGCGGCCCTTGTCACACTGTTCGCTACTTTTGAATGACGCAAAAGCGGTTTCCGTCCGGGTCAGCAAGGACGACAAAGTCGGCGTGGGGCGGATAGTCCCGGCCAACCCTAGTGGCGCCGAGTTCCAGAAGACGGTTAATCTCCTTTTCCTGGTCATCGGCATAAAGGTCTAGGTGGTGCCGGGGCCGTTTACCGGTAGCCGGCTCATCTGCTTTATCAATTGCGACCTGCACGCCTTCACCACTGGTTGGTACTAGCACCGCCCAATCGCCTTCCGGCGCTTCTCGGGGCTTGTAGTTGAGCGCCGAACACCAGAACTGAACGGCTCTTGGCACATTTTCCACCCCCCAAACAATTGACCCAACTCGCAGCATCGTCCAATCTCCCATTAGAGTTTTCTTCCATGAATAACTCGGTTAAGATAAGATGGTTCGCCGGAAGGCCAGTGATACAGGCGGTCGCCAAAGGCAATCCCGTTCAAAAACCCGCAAAATCTGGTCCGGTCCAGTGTGCGCCGGAAGTCGACAGTCCCCTTACCACCCCAACGCGGACACTTGCAGACAGGTCCCGGGACACTGTTTCGGGCCGAGGGCGGCCTTCTCCTTTGCGCCAAAAGGGTCATTGATCGAACTCGCGTTCCTTGGAAAAAATCAAATTATAGTCGTCGTAATCGATTGTCCTCTTCAGGCAGAGTTTAAAACCATCTGGCGCTCACGG
>NZ_JBEVLL010000100.1:0-5402 GCF_040509215.1 Devosia sp. | reverse complement strand
CGACCTCTCCCCCAGAGGGAGAGGTGTCGCTGCGCGACTTCGGATGTCACCCACCTCTCCCTGGGGGGAGAGGTCGCCGCGGAGCTCACCGAATTCGCATTTGCGAATTCGGTTGGGGTGAGGGGGCCTTCCTTAAGCGGGCCAAAAAAATGATCCGCCACATCTCCCGCCTTCGGCTGTCTGCCTTCCGCAATTATGCTTCGGCGGCGCTCGATCTTGATGAGCGCCATGTCGTGCTGACCGGCTCCAATGGCTCGGGCAAGACCAATCTGCTCGAAGCCGTCTCGGTGCTCTCGCCCGGCCGCGGTCTGCGCGGGGCCAGTTTTGAAACCTTGCAGCAGCAGGGTTCCGACATTGGCTGGGCCGTGGCGGCGACGGTGGAAACCGATGATGGGCCGGCCGATATCGGCACCGGCGCTCTTCCGGATGGCGGGCGGCGGGTGCGGGTCAATGGCGCCAATGCGCGTTCGATTGAAGCCATGAGCGACTATCTGCGCGTGCTCTGGTTGACCCCGAGCATGGATGGGCTCTTTTCGGGCCCTGCGGGCGAGCGGCGGCGGTTTCTCGATCGTCTGGTGACGACGCTGATCCCTTCGCACTCTTCGACCGTCTCCGACTTTGAAAAGGCCATGCGGCAGCGCAACAAGCTGCTCGAAGAAGGCACCGACCCGCGATGGCTCAATGCGGTTGAAGTGCAGATGGCCGAGCTTGGGGCCTCGATCCATCTCAATCGGGCGGATAGCCTCGCCCATCTCCAGGCGCTGATCACCGAAAGCCTCGATGATGCCAGTTTCCCCGCGGCAAGGCTGTCGCTGACCCCGCTTTTCGAGGACGGGGCCGAGGCGACGACCTCGGCCGAGCTCGAGGCTCTCCTGACGCAGCGCTGGCATGCGGCACGCGGCCTTGATCGCGCGGCCGGACGCACCACATCAGGTCCACACCGGGTCGACCTCGAAGTCATGCATGCGCAAAAGCACATGCCGGCGGCTCTGGGCTCGACCGGGGAACAGAAGGCGCTGCTGATTGGCCTGATCCTCGCCCATGCGCGGCTGGTGCGCCTCAGGACCGGCATCGTGCCTTTCCTGCTGCTCGACGAAATCGCGGCCCATCTCGATCCCGACCGGCGACGAGCGCTGTTTCTGGCGCTTGATGGGTTGGGGACGCAGTGTTTTCTGACCGGGACTGACCCCGTTCTCTTCGAGGCGCTGGAAGACCGGGCGCAGCGTTTTACCGTGCACGAGGGCCGTGTGGCGCGGGACTAGCGCGATAGCTGCAAAAAGCTGCCCTTATGCCCACCAAAAGCCACGAAAACCGGCAATTTTCTTGGGGTTTACACCCCGTTCCGGTAGAACCAAGTAACCAAAAGTACGAGTGATTCGGACCCCATGAGCGACAGCGAAAATCCGACCCCGAACGAGTATGGCGCCGACAGCATCAAGGTGCTCAAGGGGCTCGATGCCGTGCGCAAGCGCCCCGGCATGTATATCGGGGACACGGATGACGGTTCGGGCCTGCATCACATGGTCTATGAGGTGGTCGACAACGCCATCGACGAGGCCCTGGCCGGCCACGCCGACCTCGTCACCGTGACGCTCAATGCCGACGGCTCCTGCTCGGTCAACGACAATGGTCGCGGCATTCCGACCGGCATTCACGCCTCCGAAGGTGTGTCGGCGGCCGAGGTCATCATGACCCAGCTCCATGCCGGCGGTAAGTTCGACCAGAATTCCTATAAGGTTTCCGGTGGCCTCCATGGCGTGGGCGTGTCCGTCGTCAATGCGCTCTCGGTCTATCTCAAGCTCAACATTCGCCGCGATGGCGAAATCCACGAGATGAGCTTTACCCATGGCGTCGCCGATGCGCCGCTCAAGGTCATCGGCACCTATGTCGAGAACAAGCAGCCGGGCACCTATGAAGGCCGATCGGGCTCGGAAATCTCTTTCCTGCCCTCGACCGACACCTTCACCATGGTGGACTTCGACTTCAAGACGCTCGAACACCGCCTGCGCGAACTGGCCTTCCTCAACTCGGGCGTGCGCATTCACCTGCGCGATCATCGCCACCCCGAGCCCGTGGAAGTCGAACTCTTCTATGAGGGCGGGCTCGAAGCCTTCGTAAAATATCTCGACAAATCCAAGGCGCCGGTGATCGAGACCCCGATCACCATGATCTCGGAAAAGGACGGCATCACCGTCGAAGTGGCGCTTCAGTGGAACGACAGCTACCACGAGAATGTGCTGTGCTTCACCAACAACATCCCCCAGCGCGATGGCGGCACCCACTTGGCCGGTCTTCGTGGCGCGCTGACGCGCCAGGTGACGGGCTATGCGACGAGCTCCGGCATCGCCAAGAAGGAAAAGGTCGAGCTTAACGGCGACGATACGCGCGAAGGCCTGACCTGCGTCTTGTCCGTGAAAGTGCCGGACCCGAAATTCTCGTCGCAGACCAAGGACAAGCTGGTTTCCTCCGAAGTCCGCCCCGTTGTCGAAAATATCGTCAACGAGAAGCTCGGCCAGTGGTTTGAAGAGCATCCCAACGAAGCCAAGGTTATCGTCGGCAAGGTGGTGGAAGCCGCCGCCGCCCGCGAAGCTGCGCGAAAAGCCCGCGAACTGACCCGCCGCAAGGGCGCGCTCGAAATTTCCTCGCTCCCCGGCAAGCTGGCTGACTGCCAGGAACGCGACCCGGCAAAGTCGGAAATCTTCATCGTCGAGGGTGACTCGGCAGGTGGTTCGGCCAAGCAGGGGCGTGATCGCTCCAATCAGGCCGTGTTGCCGCTGCGCGGCAAGATCCTCAATGTGGAGCGCGCGCGCTTTGACCGCATGATCTCGTCCGACCAGGTCGGCACGCTGATCACGGCGCTCGGCACCGGCATTGGCCGGGAAGAGTTCAACGCCGACAAGCTGCGCTACCACAAGATCATCATCATGACGGACGCCGACGTCGACGGCGCCCATATCCGCACGCTGCTTCTGACCTTCTTCTTCCGCCAGACGCGGGAACTGCTGGAACGTGGGCATATCTATATCGCCCAGCCGCCGCTCTATAAGGCGACGCGCGGCCGCTCCGAACAGTATCTGAAGGACGAGCGGGCACTCGAAAACTACCTGCTCGACGCAGGGCTTGACGAAACGGTGTTCACGACGCGCGATGGGGTCGAGCATGCCGGGCCCGACCTGCTCTCGATCCTGCAGCAGGCGCGCGATATCGACTATGCGATCAAGAACCTGAACCTGCGCTACAACCGCAATCTGGTGGAACAGTCTGCCATCGTCGGCGCGCTTGATCCGGACGGCATGGCCGATCCCGAAAAGAGCGCCGAGACGCTCAAGCGCGTTGCCAACCGGCTCGACCGCATTTCCGACGAGCTGGAACGCGGCTGGAGCGGGGCGATCACCGACGAGGACGCCCTGGCATTCTCGCGCACGGTTCGCGGCGTCACCGAGACGCACCAGATCGACCGGGCGCTGCTGCAATCGGCGGATGCGCGCAAGCTCCGGCAGCTCGCTGGGCGGCTCGACGAGCTGTTCGGAGGGGTTCCGACGCTCAAGCGCAAGGGCGACACGATCAATATCTTTGGGCCGAGTTCGCTGTTCAAGGCCGTCACCGATGCCGGCCGCAAGGGCGTGAGCCTGCAGCGCTACAAGGGTCTTGGCGAAATGAACGCCGAGCAGCTTTGGGAAACGACGCTCGATCCCAATGCGCGCACGCTGCTGCGGGTGGAAATCGACCAGACCGACGAAGCCGACCAGATCTTTACCGCGCTCATGGGCGACCTCGTCGAACCGCGCCGCGATTTCATCCAGGACAACGCGCTCAACGTGAGCAATCTGGACGTCTAGGCGTACCGGTCTGCCGCCAATCCAATCTTGGTGTCATCCCCGCGAAAGCGGGGATTTCCATTTTGGGGCGTGGCTTGTTTCGCCGCGTCAGAAGCTGGTGCGCTCGCGGCTCCGCGGATCATCCACCATCCGCTCGCGATAGATCTCGCCCAACCTCGCCTTGGCGCGCCAGGGGCGGGCTTTGGTGAGCGCCACGTCATAGGGCGGATCATGCCGATCGAGCGTTGCGATAACGTAGGACGGTTCTGCCGATGCCGGACACTGGGCAATTACCTTGCCGTCGGGGCCAACAATGCCCGCCGGGCCTTCTGATGACTTTTGTGCCGGGGTGGCTCCGGCGATCCAGAGGCAATTGAGCCCGGCATGGGCGCGGAGGGCGATCTGGAAATATTCGGGAATGCCATAGCTGCCAAACAGCACGGCATCGACGCCGAGCGCCTCATACTGGCTGAACACCTCGGGAAACTGCGACTCGATGCAGATGGCGAGGCCAAACCGAAAACCGTCGACCTCAAAGGTGATTGGCTCGGTGCCGGGCGTGTACCAATCGGTGATCTCGGTATGGGAGAGGAAGCGCTTATCGTAGCGCGTCAACAGGTCTCCCGAGGCGGACAGGACATAGAGACTGTTATGCGGTCGGGTGGCGGCATCCAGTCTGTGAGCACCGCCGATGACCGCATGAATACCGAGCTTGCCACAGAGGGCGGCGATGTCGCGCAACTCGCTGTCCTGGGCGTACCAGTCGAACGCATGCCATTGGTCCGGGCGCATGATCTGGGATTTGGCATAGCCGGACAGGGCGCCTTCGCAAAAGACGACGAGCCGGATGCTCTCCTGATGGGCCGCGAGGAGTATTTTCCGGATCGCCTCGCCATTGGCCCGGATGTCCGGCTCGACAGGCGTTTGCGCGACGGCAATCTTCATTCGCGGTCCTCCGGTATCAGGGCCGAAGGTGGCCGATTCGGATGACAGCTGCGCCCGCTTTTTTCACGGGCGACGCACCGCCTAGCGCTTGCGCACGAATTCGGTGCGGAGGACGAGGCCCTTAATGGCGTCGTGCCGGCAATCGATCTCTTCGGGATTGTCGGTGAGCCGGATCGACTTGATGACCGTGCCCTGCTTCAGCGTCTGGCCGGCGCCTTTCACCTTCAGGTCCTTGATCAACACGACGGAATCGCCATCGGCAAGGGCATTGCCGGAGGCGTCGACTACGGTCGGGATATCGCTGGTTGCAGTTGCCTCGGAAGCAGGGCGCCACTCGCCGCTTGCTTCGTCATAGACATAGTCATCATCGGAATTGGTCATGACCTCCTCTTGGCAGGGGAAGACGACCTTGCCAAGGTCGGCCATCGGAGCAAATGGCGAGTGGCCATCGGATTTATCGTTCACCCTCGCGGACCAATCCGTTCTGTCTGGCCGCCTTGTGCGTACAGCCATCACCCCCTAGCTATGAGCCAACATGAATTGGGCCCCGTGAGGCAAAAATGAAAAAGATCGGCTTTCTGTCCTTCGGGCATTGGAATCCCTCGCCGCAATCGGGCACGCGCTCGGCCGGCGATGCGC
>NZ_JBEVLL010000099.1:0-14626 GCF_040509215.1 Devosia sp. | reverse complement strand
CATGCCCAATGATGGCTTTGTGCTGCAGGACGAGGGCGCTGGTTATTGGGTGTCCTATGGGGCCATAGAACCCGTGGGGGTCGACATTGTGGACGATCTGCCGGGGGCGATTGCGGCCGAGGGCGTGACGCTGAAAGTGCTGCCATCGCTTGGGGCGCTGCATGACGCGGTGAAGGAATCGAGCCTCGTGTTCTCGATGATCCGGATGCGGAATGCTCTGCCTAGAAGTTAAACAGAGGTCCCCGCTTTCGCGGGGATGACAGGCTTGTAGATTGACTTAATATTTCCACCAACTCGGTGTCATTCCCGCGAAAGCGGGAACCTCTGTTTGGGTGTTGCAATGGAGAAGACTTACTTCGTCTATATCCTCGCCAGCCGAAAGTATGGTGCGCTCTATATCGGTATGACCAACGATCTCATCGGCCGTGTGTATACTCATCGTGAAGAACTGGTGCGCGGGCAGACCAGCCGCTACCACATCCACAATCTCGTTCATTTCGAGATTTTCGAGGATATCGATGAAGCCATCCTGCGTGAGAAGCGGCTCAAGAAATGGCGGCGAGCCTGGAAGATCGAACTGATCGAGACGGGCAACGCGGACTGGGTAGACCTTTATCCCGAGCTTGCAGCGAACTGGTGAAACGGAGGTTCCCGCTTTCGCGGGAATGACACCGTGTTTGGGGTGGCACTTGTGACAGAGTCACATCATCCCCAACACCGCTGCCCGCAGCCGTTCCAGATCTTCCTCACGACTCAGCCGGTGGTCCCCGTCGGGGATCAGCGTAAAGGTCACGGGATCGTGGAGGATATGCGTGAGAAGTTTTTGAGCATGGGCCGGGGGCACGTCGGGGTCCTGCCCGCCTTGGAGGATATGGACGGGGCAGCCGGTTTCGATGACGCGGCCGAAGAGCAGGTGGCTTTCGCCGTCTTCGAGGAGCGTCTTGGTATAGCGATAGTCGCCGTCGCCATACTTGCTGACCCGCTCCACAAAGCCCTGTTTGGCGAGGGCGGAGAACTGTTCCGGCGTGAAGCGAGTGGGGATGAGGTCATGCGTGGCATCGACCGCCGGGGCGATGAGGATCAGGCCCTGCAGACGTTTTTGGCCGCTTTGCAGGAGGTGCCGGGCAAGGAGCAAAGCGAGCCAGCCGCCCATGGAGGAGCCGACGACGATCTGGGGGCCGTGGGTCTGGTTGAAGACGGCGATAGTCTCTTCGAGCCAGCGCGTGATGGTGGCCTCGTCAAAGCTTCCACCCGACTCACCGTGGCCGGAATAATCGAATCGCGTCACCTCAAGGCCCAATTCGGCGCCGAAAGCGTCGAGGGCGTTGGCCTTGAGCCCGGTCATTACGGAGCGGAAACCATTGAGCCAGAAAAGCCCCGGCGTTTTTCCGGGGCGCTGGACATAGGCGATATTGCGGTGCTTTTCAGCCACGCCAATGCTAAGGAACTGTCGTGGAAGGGAAGTCACACGGAACTCTTTGGTCGTTTGCGATCTTTACCGGCAAACGGATAAGCGTCCCCCGGGCGCAACACCCGGAAAATCAGCATATCCGGCTGTTGACTTCTTAACCCGCTAACACGATTTTAGGCCCGAATTCACCCCCTCGCTTGAACAGCACAAGGAACGCTTGCCATTCGTCGTCCAATGAGACCAACGGCGCCCCAAAAAGATGGGCCGCTTGCCAATGAGGACATTACCAGCCCCGACGTCCAGCTTATCGATGCCGAAGGCGAAAACCGAGGCATAGTTTCAACGCGTATCGCGCTTGCAGAAGCGCAGGAAGCCGGGCTCGACCTGGTCCTTATCGCGGCGAACTCTGCCCCGCCGGTTGCCAAGATGCTTGATCTTGGCCGCTTCAAATATGCTGCCCAGAAAAAGGCAGCCGAGGCCCGCAAGAAGCAGAAGGTTATCGAAGTCAAGGAAGTTCAGCTCCGGCCGAACATCGACACCCATGACTACGAGACCAAGATGAAAGCTGTGCAACGGTTTCTGGGCGAAGGCGACCGTGTGAAAGTGACGATGCGTTTCCGTGGTCGCGAAATGGCGCACCAGGACATCGGCATGTCGCTGCTGGTCAAGGTGCGCGAGCAGATGGAAACCATCGCCAAGGTGGAAAGCCAGCCGCGCTCGGAAGGCCGCCAGATGGTCATGGTACTGGCGCCCAAGTAAGGCGACGGTACTTTTAGAATTGAAGAAGGCGGGCTTTGGCCCGCCTTTTTTGTTTTTCGCTATCCACCCGACGCCGTCACCCTCGGGCTTGACCCAAGGGCACTTACTGGTGGTCCCTAAGTGAAGTGTCCTCGGGTCAAGCCCGAGGATGACGTACGGTGGCTAGGATCAAACGCTCAGCCACGCCGGAGCGATGGCGGTGCCGCGGCCGAGGCCGTAGGCGAAGCGGATGTTGAGCATGCCGACGGGTTCGAGGAGGCGGGCGGCGTCGAGCGTGCCGGTTTTTTCGACGGCGAAGCCGGCATTCTGCACCAGTGTTTCGACCTGAGCGACCGCGGCGTCTTCACCGGCAAGGAAGACGGGCACATTGGCCGTGTCGTCCTTGGCCGCGGCAAAAAGGCTCGCAAAGATGGTGTTGAAGGCTTTTACCACCTTGGCAGTCGGGGCAGCCTTCTGGATTTCTTCGGCGGCCGAGGTGTCAAAGCCGATGGCGAGGCCCGAAAAGTCCGGCTTTACCGGATTGGAGATGTCGACGACCACCTTGCCATTGAGGGCGCCGGATTTGGCGAGGTCGAGGGCCGAGGCATAGGGCAGGGCGAGGACGACAGTGTTGGCAGCGGCGATGGCGGCGTCGATCGAAGCGCTCTTGGCGCCGATTTCGGCGGCGAGCGTCGCAGCGGCGGCTTCATTGCGGGTGGCGAGCACCAGGTTGCCGTTGCCAGCAAGACGACGGGCGAGGCCCGACCCCATATTCCCAAGACCGATGATTGCGGTGGTCATTTCTTCTCTCCGTGTGGCGGTTTCGATGGGGAGTATTTAGGGCTGGACTACTCCGACGTGAATGTCTTCAATTGTTGAAAGATAATTGCGTAGAAGTATCGAATGGTCGATCTCGTCAATCTCAGGACTTTTGTCACCGCGGCGACCTCGGGCAGCTTTTCCAAGGCGGCTGGGCGACTCAATGTGTCGCCGGCCATGGTCGGGCGACGCATCCTGGCGCTGGAAGCGGACTATGGGGTCAAACTGATCGAGCGGACGACGCGCAGCCAGCGGCTGACCGAGACAGGGCAAATGTTCCTCGCCAAGGCCATGCGCATCCTCGAAGAGGTCGAGGAGCTGGAAGACATTGCCCATCCGCAGGCGGAGGATCTCGTTGGGCACATCAGGATCAGCGGCTCGACGACGCTGGGCGTCAAAATGCTGACCCCGGCCCTGGCGCGTTTCACCAACGCCCATCCCGCCGTGTCGGTGGAAATGACGCTGCTCGACCGCAATGTGGATCTGGTGGCCGAGGGCTTTGATCTGGCGTTTCGCATCGGCAATCTGAAACCGTCGAGCCTGATCGCGCGGCGCATCGGCACCTATGATTTCGCCTGCTGTGCTTCGCCGGACTATCTCAGGCGCATGGGGACGCCGGGGCACCCCGATGAGTTGGGAAAGCATCGCTGCGTCATCAGCCTCAATCTCTCGCCGCGCGACCATTGGAGTTTTTGGGATGGCGAGGGGCGCGAGGTTTCGGCGGCGGTCAGGGGCAACTTTGGCGTCGACAATGGCGAGGCCATGCGCGCCGCGGCGCTGGAGGGCGTTGGGCTGGCTTATGCGCCGCGCGTGCTGGTGGAGGAGGATCTGGCGAGCGGCCGATTGGTGGAGGTGCTCGCGGAGTGGCGGAAGCTCGCGCTGCCCATTCACGCGGTCTATCCGTCGCGACAGTTTGTGCCGCGGCGACTGGCCGGGGTGATCGAGTGGATCGCGCGCGAATTGCGCGAGCTTCAGTAAGCGATTTCGGAAAACTGCGCGTCGCGGGCGTCATAGACCAGCACGCGGCCGATGAGCGGCGCGCCGGTATCGGTGATCAGCTTGATCGCTTCCATGGCCATGAGCGTGCCGATGACGCCGGTGACGGGGCCCAGAATGCCGTTGAGCTCGCAGGAGGGGAGGCTGGCGTCATCGGCCTCGTCGGAAAAGAGCGCGTCGTGGGTCGGTCCGCCGAGATGGGGGGCGAAGACGGTGACTTGGCCGGAGAACATCGAGACGGCGCCGGAGACGAGCGGCTTTTGCTGGGCTGCTGCGGTGGCGGCGACGAGGCGGCGGGTGACGAGATTGTCAGTGCCGTCGAGAACGAGGTCATAGGGTGCGAGGACGCTTGCAGCATTGGCCTCGGTGATGGCCTCAGGGATCGCATCGGCCACGACGTGGGGGTTGAGATTTTCCGCAAAAGATTTGGCGCTGTCGGCCTTGCTTGAGCCGATACTGGCGGTCGTGTGGACCACCTGACGCTGCAGGTTGGACAGGGAAATCGTGTCGGGGTCGATGATGCCCAAACGGCCAATGCCGGCGGCAGCGAGATAGGCAACGGCCGGGCTGCCGAGGCCGCCGGCGCCGACGATAAGCACGCTGGCCGCCTTGAGCTTTTGCTGGGCGGCGCCGCCAAAGCCCTTGAGGACGAGATGGCGGGCGTAGCGGCGGGTCTCTTCGGGCGAAAGAGCGCGATCAGAAGGCAAGTGGCACCGCGAGGAAGCGGCGATCGGGGCCTTCAAAGCCGCCGCGCGTATAGGAGACGATGACGACGCCGGCCGACGGTGTGCCACCGAGGCCGGGCACAAGCACGGCATAGGGGCGATAGGTGTAGGGGCAGCTACGCGAGGCCGGCAGCGTGTCTTCGTCGCGGTGGAGCACCCGTGTTTCTCTGCCGTCGAACACGGTCAATTCGAACCCGAAGGGGTCGTTGCCAAAATAGTCGGCGCAATCCTCGGCTGACTTTGCCGTAAAAGGCGAGATTTCGAGCTGGTAGCTGTCTGTCTCCATCCCCATAACCGGGATTGGAAACATGAAGGCAAGCCGCATGGGATCTTCGTCGATCACCCCATCGCCATTGAGGGCGGCGATTTCGGCCGGCACGAAGATCTTGTTGTCGGCGATGAACTTCAGGGCTTCGGTATTGGCCTTGGAGCGAATGGCGAGGAGGTTTTCGCTGTCGTCGCCCTCGGGCGCCTGGGCGCGGATCGGGGTACCATCGAGCCAGGAATCGTTTTCGAGGTCGATGACATAGATATTGGAATAGGCCGCGCCGGACCCGTCCTGGATGCCGAATTCCTCGAAGGCGAAGTATTTCGCATCGGGCGAAAAGCCGATGAAATCGATCAGCGCCCGGTCACCCGCCAGAGCGGGCGAAACCATCAGGCCCAAAAGCCCGAAAGCACTAGCGACCCGTCGAGCCGAAGCCACCAGATCCACGTTCGGTTTCATCAAGCGCCTCCACTTCAGCAAATGCCGGTTGCACGATCGGGGCGACCACCATCTGGGCGACGCGTTCGCCGCGGGTGACGACAAAATCGTCCTGACCGAGATTGACGAGGATCACCTTCACCTCGCCGCGATAGTCGGCGTCGATCGTACCGGGGGAATTGAGCACCGTCACGCCATGCTTGGCCGCGAGACCGGAACGGGGACGCACCTGCGCCTCGTAGCCGGCCGGCAGGGCCATGGCAAAGCCGCAGGGGATCAGGGCACGGGCGCCGGGTTTGAGGGTGATGGGTGCGTCGGCCTCAACGGCAGCGCAGAGATCGGCGCCGGCCGAGAGGGCGGTCTGCACCTTTGGCACGGGGAGGCCCGCGCCATGGGGGAGCCACTGCAGGGGAATCGAGATCGAGCCGGTCATTTGGCGCGCACCACGGCAAAGAATTCGTCGGGCAGGTCGGCGGTGCCGTTGATCAGCTCGAGGAAGGGGACTTCAGTGTCAGACGATTTCTTGTCGTCGCTGAGATCCATATTGGTCTCAGTGATCTCGGCGCCGGAAATGCGGATGGTGATCGTGTGGCCGGTAAAGAAGGCTTCGACCATCTGCTTGGTCTCGGGGTCGAGATCTTCGCCCGAACTGAGTTCGCCCATCATGTCGGCGGTCGGCAGGGCGACGCGCACGAGGCCGGGACCGGCCGGGGTGAAGAAGAGGGCGTTGTCTTCCCCTTCGATGGCGGCCAGTTCTTCGAACGTGCCTTCTTCGGTCAGCGTGCAGGTGGCGCTACCATCGCTGTTTTCGACGAGCTCACCTTCCGAGCAGAACTCGCTGGTGGCGGTTTCGCTCTCGGAGGCGTTCATCTTGAACATGGCGTAGAAATCGGCCGACATGACCTGGATCAGGGTCGCCTTGGCGGTGGTTTCGCTGGTGAGTTCGACATCGACCGTGGCGTCAATGCAGCCCGCAAGCGAGGCGCCGAGCATGAGCATGGCGCCCAGTTTGGCGATTGATTTCAAACCCATGAAAGTCTCCGGAGCCGATTTGGCGGCAATCTATGGACTTGCCCACCGAGCGGCAAGTTGGGCCTAGAAGTTACCTGTGAGGAGGCGCCAGCCGGCGAGGACGAGCACCACGAAGGCGGCCGCCAGCACTGCCACAAGGGCATTGTTGACGAGGCGATTGGGCGGGTTGGCCATCATGGCGCGATGTTCGGCCAGCGTCAGTTCGGCCTCGGCGATGAGGACCGGGACGCGACCGAGGGCTTCGCTCATGCGGGTAAGGTGACCGGCAAAATCTTCGATGCGGCCGATGGGGCCTTCCTCGCGGCGCAGCCAATCGCCGACGACGGGTTCGGCCACTGTCCAAATGTCGAGATCAGGATCAAGGTTTCGCGCGACGCCTTCGACCAGCACCATGGACTTTTGCAGCAGCACCAGCTCGGGGCGGGTCTGCATGTCGAAAAGCTCGGTGATGACGAAGAGCTGGCCCAGAACCTTAGCCATGGAAATGTCGGCGGCGGTGCGGCCATGGAGCGGCTCGCCAATCGAGCGGATGGCGAGGGTGAAATCGTCGACCGACTGGTGCTTTGGCACATAGCCGATGTCGAAATGGCGCTGGGCGACGAGGTGATAATCGCGGGTGATGAAGCCGAAGAGGATATCGGCGAGGAATTTGCGCTCGCGCTTGGAAATGCGGCCCATGATGCCGAAATCGACGGCGACCACGTCGCCGGTTTTCGGATCGGCGAAGAGATTGCCCGGATGCATGTCGGCGTGGAAGAAGCCGTCGCGAATGGCATGGCGCAGAAAGGACTGAAGCAGTTTGGAGGCTAGCGCCTTGCGGTCGATCCCGGCTGCGTCCATGGCGGCGAGATCGCGGATCGGAATGCCATCGACCCAGGTGGTCGTGAGGACGTTTTGCGCAACCTGGTCCCACTGCACGTCAGGGATGATGAAGCCGGTGTCGTCCTTGATGTTCTGGGCCATCTCGGAAATGGCGGCGGCTTCGAGGCGCAGGTCCAGCTCGATGCGCATCGAATGGTCGAGGGTTTTGACGACCTCGGTGGGCTTCAGGCGGCGGCTCGAGGGCGCGAAGATTTCCGCGAGGTGCGCGCCGGCATAGAGTGCCTTGGTATCGGAATGAAAGCGCTCGGACACGCCGGGGCGCAGCATCTTGATCGCCACGGTTTTAGGCAGCGCGCCGGGCTGGCGCAGTTTTGCCTTGTGCACCTGTGCGATGGAGGCGGCGGCGATGGGTTCGCTGATTTCGGTCAACTGCTCGGCCTTGGAGCCGAGGGCCAGCGCCAAGATGCCGGGAACGAGGGCCGGATCGAAGGGCGGCATGCGATCCTGCAGGCCCGAGAGATCAGCGGCGGCCTGGGGCCCGACGATGTCGGGGCGCGTCGCAAGGGTCTGGCCGAATTTGACAAAGCTCGGCCCCAGCTTGTTGAGCGCGGCATTGAGTCGGTCGACGCGGCCGGTCTTCCGCACGCTCGGGCGCTCGACGATACGCGCCAGGCCAATGCCCAGCTTCATCGAGGGCGGCAGGGATTCGGCAGGAAGCACGGAGAAAGCGCCTTCCCGCGCCAGCACCCAGCCGGCGTGGAAGAGACGGAAATAGGAGCCCAGACCCATGCGTTAAATCTTCCAGCCCGAAAACAGCGTCGCGATATTGCCCGAAAAGGCCGTGTGCTTGGTGCGCTTGAAACCGGCCGTGTCGAGCATGGCGGTGAAGCGCGCGGGATCGGGGAACTTGCGGATCGATTCGACGAGATACTGATAGGGCTGCGCATCGCCGGTGACGGCGCGGCCCATGGGCGGAATGACGGTGTCGGAAAAAGCGCGATAGACGGCATCGAAGCCGGGCACATCGACCTGAGAAAATTCGAGGACGAGAATACGGCCGCCGCGCTTCAAGACGCGATGGGCTTCGTTGAGCGCCACCTGGATGCGCGGCACGTTGCGAATGCCGAAGGCGATCGTATAGGCGTCAAAGGAATTGCTCTCGAAAGGCAGTTCTTCGGCATTGGCTTCGACGAAACTGGCTTGCGCAGGATAGCGCCAGGTCTTGGCGCGCTCGGCGCCGACGCGCAGCATGTCCGAATTGATGTCGGAGACGACGACTTCGGCATAGCCGTGCGAAGCATTGACGATGCGCTCGGCGACGTCGCCGGTGCCGCCGGCCATGTCGAGAACCCTATAACCCCGGCTGCCCATGCGCGGCGGGGCGAGGTCGGCGATCATCGCGTCCTTCCAGAGACGGTGGACACCAAAGCTCATGAGATCGTTCATCAGGTCGTAGCGGTCGGCCACGTCGTGAAAGACCTTGTTGACGAGACCCTGCTTGTCTTCGAGCGCCACGGTCTGCTCGCCGAAATGGGTGGTTTCGCGCGCCTCGGTCATGGCTCACGCCTCTTTGCTGGACTACTTAAAACATCCACATGGGATCGGCGCGCACCATATATAAGGCGCGAAGAAAAGCCCATGGCGCAAAGAACCGCAGGGTGAAGGAGATTTTGAGTGCCCGAACTGCCCGAGGTAGAAACCGTTCGACGGGGTCTCGAACCCTGGCTGGTCAAGGCGCGCATAGAGAAGGTGGAGTTGCGCCGGCCCGACCTGCGCTTTCCTTTTCCGGCGGGCCTTGCCGAAAAGGTGACGGGCGCCACGGTGACCAATGTCGGGCGGCGGGCAAAATACCTGCTCATCGCGCTCGACAATGGGCTGACGATTCTGAGCCATCTGGGGATGACCGGCTCCTGGCGCTTTGCCGAACACGGCATCGACAAGCCGCCGCGCTACTATGAGCCGGGGACAGAGCCCAAGCACGATCATCTGATCTTTTCCATCGATCATCCCGAGCACGGCAAGAGCCACCTTATCTATGCCGATCCCCGGCGGTTCGGATTTTTGGACCTGTTCGAGAAGCCCGAGGACTCTTCCTATTTGAAGGACCTGGGGCCGGAGCCGCTCGGCAATGATTTCAATGCCGAGGAAATGGCCGCGGCCTTCAAGGGCAAGAAGGCGCCGATCAAGGCGGCTTTGCTCGACCAGCGCGTCGTGGCGGGGCTGGGCAATATCTATGTCGCCGAAGCGCTGCACCGAGCCCATATCCTCCCCACCATCGAGGCGCGGACGCTTCTTACCAAGGCGGAAAAGCCCAAGAAAGCGCTGGAAGACCTCTCCTATGCCGTGCGGGAGGTTCTTACCGAAGCCATCGAAGTGGGCGGTTCGACGCTGCGCGATTTCAGGAATGCCGAGGGCGGGTCAGGCTATTTCCAGCACCGGTTTGCGGTCTACGATCGGGAAGGGGAGCCGTGCCCCACGCCCCTATGTATGGGGACGATCGAGCGCATCGTGCAGTCGGGACGCTCGACATTCTTTTGTCCGGTGTGCCAGAAGCAGCCTTGAGGGGGGCTGGAACCGGCTCCGACCACAGAGTCCTGTTGACGCCCCGGCGCCTTTGACCTATAGACCCCCCAACTTGGCGGCAGTCGAAAGCCGCCGATTTCATTTTATCCCGGACGCCTGCGACTTTTGTACGCTTGTTGGCCGGTTGGACGCAAAGAGGACCGTTATGGCCAATACGCCTTCAGCCAAAAAGGCTACCCGCAAGATCGAAGCCCGCACCGCGGTCAACAAGTCGCGTCGTAGCCGCGTTCGTACCTTCATCCGCAAGGTCGAAGAAGCCATCACCGCCGGCGATCACGCCGTTGCTTTTGCTGCCCTCAAGGCTGCCGAGCCGGAAATCCACCGCGCTGCCGGCAAGGGCATCGTTCACACCAACCTCGCTTCGCGCAAGGTCAGCCGTTTGAACAGCCGCGTTAAGGCCCTCCAGGCCTGAGACGAGACAATCTGAAGCGGCGCCCATAAGGCAGACGCGACAGAAGAAACGGGCTCCGCAAGGAGCCCTTTTTCTTTGGCGCTCAAGCGGGCAAGTTTTTCGTCGCGCACACGTCACATTTCATTTCCGTGACGGTGTGGTAGAATGCCTCACGTTTGGGCACAGCCTTGGAAAGCGCTTCAGATTTAACGGGTTACCTGAGGAATCGGGCTTTCGTTAAACCGCGTTCAAATCGACATAAAATCGGTGGGATCACGGGGCCAGAATAATTTTTTCATCCTTTGTTAAGGAGCCGAAAAAGCGATTCTGCATTGAGTCACAGGCTCTTGTGGAAAGGCAATTTTGGACCTCGCCCGAGGGTTAAATCTCTGCCTCCGAGTCAAGACCCTATTTCAACGATTCACCAGTTGCGGGGCCAAAACCAACCCCCTAAAGTAATCTGGTCAGCACGGAAAAGCGGGGCTCAAAACGACCCCGGCACGGTGCAGACAGGATCACTTCGGGCAAGAGTTTGGGGGCTGTCTCGGCACACGAGGCCGGAGCAGCATGGGCTGGTTATGACCTTTTTGACGGAACGGTGTGCTGCCGGATTCATCCGGGCTGGCACGGCGTATTAGTCCTTCGGCCGTCCGGCCGGGCTCACGACATTGATTGACTGAGGCCTGTGGCAGGCAACTGCCGGGGTCAATGTTTCCCCTCTCCGGGGAGGCAAGGAGATGCTCGTCTCTTAAGTGGAGCGACGAGCGCGAGAACAACAAGCTTCGGCGGCATGCGGACCGTACGGGCAAAACAACAGGGCTAAATAATGATGCGACAGGCAATCGCAGGACGGGATGACTGGTCAGTGGCCGCCTCTCCCTCCTCTTCCTCCGTCAACCAGAGTGGCGACCCTGTCATGAGCGAAAATTCCCCAGCCGCCATCCAGCGCGACCTCTGGATGCGTGTGCGCGCTCGCCTCAAGGCGGCCGTCGGCGAAGACGTTTTCACCTCCTGGTTCGCCCGGCTTGAGCTTGAAGAGCTCGTCGACGACCTGGTGCACCTTTCTGCCCCCACGCGCTTCCTGTGCTCCTGGGTGCAATCGAACTATTCCGACCGCATCGTCGAAGCCTTCCGCCACGACGTTCCCGATGCGGCCCGGCTGCACGTGACCCTGCGCGTCAATGGTCAGGCCCGCCCTCGCCTGGCTCCCGCGCCGGTCGTTGCTGCCGAACCGGCTGAAGACCTGCCTGTCGCCAAGCCCGCCGCGCAGACTGCCAATGTCGAAACCGCGCCAGTGGCCCGCCTTGTGCCGCAGGCTCAGAAGGGCGATGCCCTTGCCGGTAGCGCCATCGATTCCCGCATGACCTTCGACACCTTCGTGTCGGGCGAAGCCAATGAAATGGCTTTCGGTGTCGCCAAACAGATCGCCAATGCGGCGATCAACAACACCGTCACCTTCAACCCGGTCTATATTCACTCGACCGTTGGCCTCGGCAAATCGCACCTTCTCAACGCGATCGCCCATGCCGTCAGCCAGGCGGATAGTTCCAAGAACATCGTCTACCTGACCGCCGACCATTTCATGTACCACTTCATCACCGCCGTGCAGCGCCAGTCGGCGCTCGGCTTCAAGGAGTGGCTGCGCAAGGTCGATCTTCTTCTCATCGACGACATGCAGTTCCTGCAGGGCAAGTCGGCCACCGAATTCGGCCACACGCTCGGCGCGCTTCTGACCGGCGCCAAGCAGGTTGTCGTGGCCGGCGATGCGCCGCCGCGCGATCTCGAAATGCTGGACGAGCGCGTGCGTTCGCGTCTCTCGGGTGGCCTCGTCGTTCCGATCTCGACCTTCGACATGGACCTGCGCCGTGCCATCGTGCAGCGCCGTGCCGACCAGTCGACCGCGCGCTTCGGCATGCACTTCCCGCCCGCCGTGCTCGACTATGTTGCCCGTGCTGTCACCAGCCACGGCCGTGACCTCGACGGTGCCGTCAATCGTCTCGTTGCCGCCAACCAGTTGACCGGCGAACTGATCACCGTGCCGCTGGCCGAAAAGACGCTGGCCGACCTGATCCGTGCCCGCGACGCCAAGCGCGTCCGCATCGAAGATATTCTGAAAATCGTCTCGCGCCACTACAAGGTGCCGCGCAACGAACTGCTTTCGGCCCGCCGCTCGCGCGACGTGGTGCGTCCGCGCCAGATCGCCATGTATCTGGCCAAGGCGCTGACCTCGCGTTCCCTCCCAGAAATCGGCCGCCGCTTCGGGGGCAGGGATCACACGACCGTTTTGCACTCGGTGCGCAAGGTCGAACAGATGATCAAGGATGACCTGGAACTCGGCCAGGAAATCGAACTGCTCAAGCGCATGCTCGAAGAATAGGGATTGGCGGGTTTCCCGCTTTCCCATGTCCAAGCGAACGCCATTGCCGCGATAGCGGGAGTGGCGTTTTGCATGGTGGCGCTGTGTCTCCACTGCGACAATCCACAAAACTCGTCGCAATGACATATCCGTGCCTTGATCTGGCCCGGACCGGACGGCACCCATGGGCGCATGATCAGATTCTTCGCAATTCTCCTGGCCCTCGCCGCCGCTGCGCCCGCTTTGGCGCAGGGCCTTTCTCCCGAAGCCATCGCCAAGCAGAACCAGGCCATCGCCATTCGCGTGCAGCAGCAGCTCATGTCCTGCTGGATCGTGCCGCCCGGCGAGGAGGACCAGCGCATGGCTGTCGATATCGCCTTCTTTGGCGATGGGCGGCTCGATGGCGAAGCATTGCTGGCGCCGGAAACAGCCAAGGCCGCCAGCAAGCGCGGCGTCCTCACCGACAGCATTCTGGCGGCGGTTGATCGCTGCGTGCCCTTCGAGGGTCTTGAGGCACTTGGGGCGGAAGCGGACGAGCGTTTTTCCGTGACCATCTATTTTCAGAGCTGATCCACAGCTTGGGCGCGGCCAAAAGTCTCGCTGGCCTTGCCAACCCGTTACGAGAATGTAAACGTCCCTGCCCGGCCCCGGCCGGGTTTGCTGCGCTTTTTTGGGATAGATGCCGAATATGAAAGTCACGCTCGAACGCAACCATCTGCTCAAGTCGCTGAGCCATGTGCATCGGGTTGTGGAACGCCGCAACACCTATCCCATCCTCGCCAACGTGCTGTTCAAGGCGAGTGACGATCATGTCGAATTGCGCGCCACCGACCTCGATATCGAGGTAACGGAATCGGTGCCGGCCATGGTGTCGACGCCGGGCACGACGACGGTCCCCGCGCACACGCTTTACGAAATCGTCCGCAAGCTGTCCGACGGCGCCGAAGTGCGGCTCGAGACCGATGGCGGGGAGAACATGGTTCTCACCTCCGGCCGCTCGCGCTTCAATCTGGCGTGCCTTTCGCCCGATTCTTTCCCGGACCTGAAGTCGGGCGCCTTTGCCCATGAATTCGACGTGTCGGCCGCGCTGCTGCGCGAGCTGATCGAGCGCACCCAGTTTGCGATCTCCAACGAAGAGACGCGCTATTATCTCAACGGCATCTATTTCCACGCCGTCGACAATTCCCAGACCGGCCCGCTGTTCCGCGCGGTTGCGACGGACGGGCACCGCATGGCCCGTGCCGAAATCGCCGCGCCCGAGGGCGCCAAGGGTATGAGCGGCATCATCGTGCCGAAAAAGACCGTGGGCGAAGTGCAAAAGCTTCTCGACGGCGTCGATGGCGATGTGAAGGTGGAAGTTTCGGACACCAAGATCCGCTTCACCGTCGGCCCGGTCGTGCTGCTTTCAAAGCTGATCGAAGGCACCTTCCCCGACTACGATCGCGTCACCCCCAAGAACAACGACAAGCAGATGCTGGTCGATCGTGCGGCCTTTGCCGTGGCCGTCGATCGCGTCTCGACCATTGCCTCGGATCGCGGCGGCAAGGCGGTCAAGCTCCAGGCCCATGATGGCCTGCTCGAACTCTCGGTGACCAATCCCGACCACGGTACGGCGAGCGAAGAGCTGGCGGTCGATTTCGACATCGACAGCTTTGAGATCGGCTTTAATGCGCGGTATCTGCTCGACATCATCACCCAGATCCGCTCGGAAAGCGCCGTCTTCCTCTTCAACGACGCCAATTCGCCGACGCTGGTGAAGGAAGAGGGCGAGGCAAATGCGCTTTATGTGCTGATGCCGATGCGGGTGTAGTTCCGAGCTTGCAGCGAACACTGGATTCCCTTCTCCTCTTGAGGGAGAAGGTGCCCGAAGGGCGGATGAGGGGTATTCAATTCCGCCACACGCGTCCCTGCGGAGGATAGAACCCCTCACCCTGGAATTTCTGCTGAACGCAGAAATTCCTGTCCCTCTCCCTCAAGGGGCGAGGGGAAGGCCGGAGACAAAATGATCCGCCACATCTCCCGCCTGCGCCTGACTGCTTTTCGCAAT
>NZ_JBEVLL010000098.1:0-14507 GCF_040509215.1 Devosia sp. | reverse complement strand
AGGGTTTCCGCGTCGTCACCGCTGAAACCGGCGACGAAGCGCAACACGCCATTGCCGAAAAGCTGCCCGACCTGATCCTGCTCGATTGGATGCTGCCCGAAATCTCCGGCATCGAACTCTGCCGGCGCCTGCGAGCCCGCGAAGAAACCTCGCGCATTCCGGTGATCATGCTCACCGCTCGCGGCGAAGAGGAAGAGCGCGTCCGCGGTCTCTCCACCGGCGCCGACGACTACGTCGTAAAACCCTTCTCGGTCCCCGAGCTGGTCGCCCGCATCCACGCCCTCCTCCGCCGCGCCAACCCTAATCTGGTGACCGCAGCCCTCAAGGTCGGCGATCTCGAACTCGACCGCACCACGCACCGCGTCCGCCGCTCCACCCGCGACGTGCACCTGGGCCCCACCGAATATCGCCTGCTCGAATATCTCATGCGCCACCCCGGCCGCGTCTATTCGCGCGAGCAGCTTCTCGATGGCGTCTGGGGCAATGACGTCTACGTCGATGAACGCACCGTCGACGTCCATATCGGCCGTCTCCGCCGCGCCATCAATCGTGGTCGCGAAAACGACCCGATCCGCACGGTCCGCGGCGCCGGCTACGCTTTCGACGAGCGCTTCGGCCAGCCGGCCTGAAGCACGCTATCGGCTGTCACCCCGGCATACCCTGGGGTGACAACCGAATTGGGCCGACATTGCACAATGCCGACCGCCCTTCATTAACGTTTCGCTAACGATATTATTGCCTCTCCCCGCCAAAGCAGGGTAGCAAGGTCCGTCGGGGCCGAAAGGGTCCTGGCGCCTCGATCGCCCAGTTTCAGGACCGCCTCTCATATGACACCAGCATTCCTCGTCACCCACTCCGGTGGTTTCCATGCCGATGAGCTGCTGTCGAGCGTCATCCTGACCCGGCTGTTTCCCGATGCGCAGATCGTGCGCAGCCGTGCGCCGGAGTGGATCACCACTGCTCCCGACCGTATCATCTACGATGTCGGCGGCGCCTACGACGCCGATGCGCGCATTTTCGACCACCACCAGCGCGGCGCGCCCCTGCGCGACGACGGCCAGCCCTACAGCTCCTTCGGGCTCGTCTGGAAGCATTTCGGCCGCGACTACATCGCCTCCTTCGATGTGCCCGCCGAACACGTTGAAAGCGTGCATGCATCGGTCGATGGCAATCTCGTCCTTCCTATCGACCTCGTGGACAACGGCGCCATCAGCCCCTCGGGCCCGCTGGCCGGCCTGTCGCTCTCCTCGCTCCTCGAGACGTTGAAACCCGATTTCGACGATCGCGACGCCGAGGCCGATCAGCAGGCCTTTCAGAAAGCCCTTGTCATCGCCCGCAGCTTCGTCGAAGCCGCCGTGGCTCGCAGCGCCGCAAAGCTGCGCGCCGAATCCCTGGTGCAGAAGGCAATCGAAGCAACCGGCCCCGGCCGCGTCCTCGAATTGCCCATGGGCATGCCCTTCCGCGCCGCCGTCGTGAAGGCCGGCGCCGATCACCTGCTGTTCGTGGTCCATCCGCGCGACAAGGATTGGTGCCTCACCGGCATCCGCCGCAGCGACGAAGGTTTCGAGCTGCGCGCCGACCTGCCCGCCGCCTGGGCTGGGCTCACCAATCATGATCTGGAAGTTGCCAGCGGCGTCGAAGGCGCCACCTTCTGCCACAACGGTCGCTTCATCGCCGCTGCCAAGACGCGCGCTGCCGCGCTTGCCATGGCTGACATCGCGGTAGCAGAAGCAATCGGCAGCCGCGCCGCCTGACAGGGCCTGTCCCTCGAAAGTTATGCCGGATTCGTCGCGAAAAGATCCCAGGCAATGGGATCTAGTGCACCTCCAGTAAATACCGACGATTTGCGACGCGCTTTAAGCATCACAACCCCACTTCTCGGGTTGGCAGCGCGGGCCGGGCCTGATAACGAAGTGCACCGATCCCAGATCGACTCCGCCTGCCTTTAATGGAGAAGGCGCACACCAAGTTAGGAAATTTTTTGCAGGTCCAGGTACGCGACAACAATGTCGACCAAGCTCTCCGCGTTCTCAAGAAGCGCCTCCAGCGCGAAGGCGTCTTCCGCGAGATGAAGCTCCGCAAGTATTTCGAGAAGCCCTCGGAAGCTCGCGTGCGCAAGAAGGCCGAAGCCATTCGCCGCAACCGCAAGGCTGCGCGCAAGCAGGCTATTCGTGAAGGTCTGATTGCTGCGCCCAAGCGCCCCGCAGGTAGCTTCGGCGGCCGCACTGGTGGCGCTGCCCCGCGTTCGCAGGACTAAGTCTACCTCCGAAACTGGACTCCAGTTCGGATCGAACAAACGCCGGCCATTTGGCCGGCGTTTCTATTGGCGCGTCCTGCGCGCCTGGCCGATGGTTTCCATCTGCCGATGCAGGGAGCGAATCTGCTCCGGTCCAAGTGTCTGTCCGCCAATCCTGAGCAAGGCGCCGCGGAGGCTCACGGGTGCAGCCTGCTCCATGGCAAACCGCACGGCCTTGGCGGCCGAGGAAAAGCGCCGCGCACCCTGTGCAAGTGCCGTTGCGGCATCGCTACCGAGGAACAACTCCCCTGGGGCGTTTAGTATATGCGTATTCATTCTAGTCTTTCTGCCGGTAAATGGCCGGTATTGTACAGCGCGTCTCGCGCTGCTTCTGATTCAGTGTCGCAATATTGCGTGGAGATTATCTCAGCCGCGTGACATTGCCTGTGACAGCGAAAAACGCTGCCATTTCAGGCAAATGCACGCACCGTCCGGCGATAGCCGGAACCTGCATTCAGGTCTTGGGAACGGCCGAAGGCTGGGCGACTAGCGCTTGTTCACGGCGATGCTGAAGACGCTTGCGCCTTCGACATAGGCCGATTTGGACGCGTCGCTAGGCGAAAGATCGCCCTCTTCGACAACGCGTTCATTGGTCTCGCCGCGCGACTTTACCCGATAGAGTACCGGGCCAGTCTCATGTGGGAGACACGAGATCACTTCGCAAGGGCCTGCTGGCCGGTTGCTGTGACGCGGGGCGGAGCGCAGGTCGAGCATCTGGCCGACTTTATAGAGGTGAGACATCGAGCGCTCCTTTGGAACCGGGGCGAACCCGCCCCGGCCAAACTCAAAACATAGCGTTTTCAGAGAAGTGGTAACCACCGTCCGGCTGAAAGCGCGGCACAGCAAAAACCTTGAACACGTCGCGATCTAGGAGACCGCGGTACGCGTCTTAGGCGAGCTGAACGTTGATTGCGGATTCACGACCATCGCGACCCTTTTCGAGGTCGAAGGTCACCTTCTGGCCGTCGGCGAGGCTGGAAATACCAGCACGTTCCAGCGCAGAAATGTGGACGAAGGCATCCTTGCCACCGCCTTCGGGCGAGATGAAACCAAAGCCCTTGGTCGAATTGAAGAATTTCACGGTGCCGTTGATCATTGACGTTTTCCTGAATTGGCTCGAAGCAGTGCAAGCGAGCAGTTCTCCTGCAGCCACATGCCACAGGAGCCTAGTAACGTTTGCAGTTCGGAAGGAAAGCCAAACAACCGGACAGGCCGGGAGGGTCAGTTCGCCAACAGGGGCAGAAAACGTATCGTCCCATAGTCTATTGCAAATGCGCCAAAGTCAAGGCGCAGACGTCTTGCGCCCGTCATACCCGCTTGGCCCGCTGCACCAGCGCGTCGAACTGCTGCAGGAAATTCCACCGGTCCTTGGCCGAAAACGCCGCGTTGAAGCCCCGGCTTTCTCCAGTTTCCCGCAGGTGCTGATTAAGGTCCCGCATCGCCAGTGCCATGCCGATTGAATCGGTCGTGAAGAGCTTGCCGGTCGGCCCGATCGCTGCCCCGCCCTTGGCAAGAATGCGGCTCGCCAACGGAATATCCGCCGTCACCACCAGATCGCCCGGCGCCGAATTCTCGACAATCCAGTCATCCGCCGCATCCGCACCCTGCGGCACCATCACATTGCGCACCATGGGATCGCGCGATGGCCGCAGGCCGAAATTGGCTACATAGGTCACCACCAGCCCATGCCGTTCGGCCACCCGGGCGGCCTCTTCCTTCACCGGACACGAATCTGCGTCGACAAAAACCGCAACCATGGCGCTACACTTCCGGGCTATCGCGCAGCGGCGTTGTATCATCGAGCGGCACGGTCTGCCTTTCGATCATCCGATGCACCGCCGGCATGCCCGGCCCCCGATGCAGCGCCCGTAATTGCTCGGTATTGTCGGCATCGGCCTTGGTGCGCCGCAGGTTATGCCGGACATAATCGACCCATGTCGGCACATGGTAGCTCTCCACCCACACATAGGGCTTTTCGAGATCGCGCAGCACGGCCCATTGCCGCGCACCGTCGCGAATGCGAATGCGCCGCCGCTCGCTCATCAGCGCCAGGAAGCGTGGAATGTCTTCCTGGGCGATCTGGTAGTCGATCATGATCAGGATTGGCCCGCTGCGGGGCATCAGGTCGAGCTTCAGCAGCGGCTCATTGAACGTACCGAGCGGATTGAGATCGCGGTCGTTGAACTGCGGCAAAGGCAGGCGCAAGCCGACAACGAGACATAGCAGCAGCACCCCCGCCGCAAGCACCAGCGCCCATTGAGGATCGGCCGCATCGGCCGTCAGGCCCCAGATCCAGCTCCCCCCTGCCATGCCGCCAAAGGTCGCCGTCTGGTAGAGCGAAAGCGCCCGACCCACCACCCACCGGGGAGCCGAAAGCTGGATCGACACATTGAAGAGCGACAGCGACAACACCCAGCAGGCGCCGGCCGGCAACAGGACGATATGGCTCAGCAAGGGATCGCGGCTGAACGCCAGCCCGATGCAGCTCAGCGCAAAGCCGAGACAGGCCAGCCGCACGATCGCCTCATTGGAAAACCGCTGCCGAATACGCCCATTGAGAACCGCCCCCGCAATTGCCCCGAGCCCGAAGCAGCCCAGCAGCGTGCCGTAGACCAGCGCTCCGCCGCCGACATACTCGTCCGAAATCGAGGGCAGCAGCGCCATAATGACGATGGCGGCAAAGCCGAACATAAATCCGCGAAACAGCACCGACAGCAGATTGGGCGACAGCGACATGTAGCGCACGCCGGCCCACATGGCGCTGCCCAAGTGTTCGCGCGGCAACCGCGCCTTCACCCTTTGTGGCTTCCACCGCCAGAGCGCGCCGATCAGCGCCAGATACGAAACCGCGTTGACCGCGAAGGCCGCGCTCGCCCCGGCAAAGGCCACGATCATGCCGCCGACCGCCGGGCCAACGCTACGCATCATGTTGAAGCCCATGGCGTTGAGCGTCACCGCCCCGGGCAAATCCTCGCGCGGCACGATATCGCCCATCGACGCCTGCCAGGATGGATTGAACAGCGCGGTGCCGCACCCGATGAGGAACGTGAAGGTGAGCAACAGCCAGGGATTGAGCAGCCCGAACCAGGCCGTAACCGCTAGCAGCAGCGACACCACCGCCATGCACGCCTGCGCCACCAGCATCACGCTGCGACGATCGAAATTATCCGCCAGCGCACCAGCCGCGATGGAAAACACCATGATCGGCAGCGTGTTAGACGCCTGCACCAGCGCCACCATATTGTGCGAGGTGGTCAGCGTGGTCATCATCCAGCCCGCGCCAACCGCCTGCACCAATCCCCCCAGATTGGAAAACAAGGTCGCCAGCCACAAGGTACGAAACGTCTCATGGCGAAACGGCGCCGTGATGGATGTGCGCTCGGACATAGTCATTCAACTCCTGCCCATGTCATGGGCGAGTCATCCTAGAGAGGCAAGGTAGAACCGAAGCCGGGGGTGCCTTTTGATCCCCTCAGGTCACCCTCAGCCTTGACCCGAGGGCATTCCACTTGAGGCGAGCAGGCAGAGCACACCCACTTGTCGCACTCCCTGCACCGAATAGAGTGGCCCCAACCTCCCTCACTCGAATCGAACCATGACCTCTCCACCAACCCAGCGGACAAACCCGCTGCATCTGCTCGCGGCCTTCGCCAGCGGCGGCCTTCTTACCCTGGCGATCTTCGTCAATGGCGAGGCTGGCCGGTTCGGCGGCGCCATGTTCTCCTCCTGGCTCGCCCACGGCGTCGGCACCATTGTCGCGATTGTCTTCCTCGCCATAGTCTGGCGCGGCCAGCGCGCTGCGTCGGCTGAAGCCACGGCCAAAATCGGCAAGGCTCCGCTCTGGGCCTATGTCGGCGGCCTCTGCGGCGCTGTCACGGTCATGCTGACCTCGACCTCCGTAAACTCCCCCCTCGCCCTCGCCGGCACACTGGCCCTCGGTCTCGCCGGTCAGGTCGTCCTCAGCCTCGCGGCCGATTTCTGGGGCCTCCTCGGGCTCCCCAAGCGCCGCCTCGACCTGCGCGATGCCGGCGCCGTCATCCTGATCGCCACCGGCAGTCTTCTCATCATTCTCTTTGGGCTCGGCGCCGCATGATCATCCCCATTCTCGCCGCCTTCGCTGCCGGTCTCCTCGTGATCCTCAGCCGCCAGGTCAATGGCCGGCTGGCCATGTCGACGACGCCGCTGATCTCTTCCTTCTGGAACCACTTCGTCGGCTTCGCCTTCCTCACCGTCGTCGGCCTCGTCATCGGCGGCCTCATCCCGGCCAACATCGCTGAGATGCCGTGGTGGATTTACACGGGTGGCGCCATTGGCGTCGTTTTCGTCGCCGCCGGCTCGTGGCTCATCACCCGCATCGGCGCCGTCAATTCGACCCTGCTGGTCATCGCCGGCCAGATGGTGTTCGGAGTGATTTTCGATTTCCTGCGCGGCGCCCCGGTCACAATCTGGGCTGCAGCCCTTGGTGTTGTCCTGATCCTTGCCGGGATGTGGCTCACACAGCGCAAACGGTAACAGTCTGCTAACGAAAACGGGGCCCGAAGGCCCCGTTGCTAACTCGATATTCGCCTTGGCTTAGCCAGCGGCGGTGTAGGCCGTCTTCACGATGGTGAAGAACTCAGACGCATAGCGACCCTGCTCGCGCGGGCCATAGCTGGAGCCCTTGCGGCCACCAAACGGCACGTGGAAATCAACGCCGGCCGTCGGCACATTGACCATCACCATGCCCGCTTCCGAATTGCGCTTGAAGTGCGTCGCGTACTTCAGCGAGGTCGTCACGATACCGGCCGACAGGCCGAATTCCGTGTCGTTGGAAGTGGCTAGCGCCTCTTCGTAATCCTTCACCTTGATCACCGCAGCCACCGGCCCGAAGATTTCTTCGCGGGCGATACGCATGGAATTGGTCGCTTCGGTGAACAGCGTCGGCTGCAGGAAGTAGCCTTCCGTCGCGGCCTTCACGAGTTCGCCACCAGCCACCAGCTTGGCGCCTTCACCCTTGCCGATTGCAATGTAGTCGGTGTCCTGCTTGAGCTGGCTCGGATCGACCACAGGGCCGATTTCCGTATTCTTATCAAGGGCATCGCCCACGCGCAGATTGCGGGTACGCTCAGCCAAAGCCTCCACGAACGCATCATGGATGCCTTCCGTAACGATCACGCGCGAAGCCGCGGTGCAACGCTGGCCGGTCGAGAAGAACGCCGACTGCGCAACGGTTTCCACGGCCACCTTGAGATCGGCGTCATCAAGCACGATGGTCGGGTTCTTGCCGCCCATTTCGAGCTGGAACTTGCGGTTATGCTCGATCGAAGCGGCAGCAACGCGCTTGCCCGTCCCCACCGAACCGGTGAACGAGATCGCATTGACGTCCTTGCTGTCGAGCATGGTCTGGCCAACGACCGAACCCTTGCCCATCACAAGGTTCAGCACGCCCTTGGGCAGGCCCGCACGCACCAGAATATCAACGATCGCCCAGGTCGAACCCGGCACGAGGTCAGCCGGCTTGATGACGACGGTATTGCCATAGGCCAGCGCCGGAGCAATCTTCCAGGACGGGATGGCAATCGGGAAATTCCACGGCGTGATGATGCCGATGACACCGAGCGGCTCGCGGGTGATTTCAACGCCAACGCCCGGACGCACCGACGGCAGCACTTCGCCCGAAAGGCGCAGCACTTCACCGGCGAAAAAGTCAAAGATCTGACCGGCGCGGGTCACTTCGCCAATGCCTTCCGGCAGCGTCTTGCCCTCTTCGCGGCTCAGCAACTCGCCAAGCTCGGCCTTGCGGGCGAGAATTTCGTCGGCCGTCTTGCGCAGGATTGCGTGGCGCTCAAGGATGCCCGAACGCGACCAGGCCGGGAAAGCGGCCTTGGCTGCGGCAATCGCCTGCTTGGTTTCTTCAACGGTGGCGCGGGCATAGACGCCGACCACTTCGTTGAGATTGGACGGGTTGATGTTCTCAACGCCATCAGAACCGGTCCATTCGCCGTTGATCAGGTTCTTGTGCAATTCGCTCATGTCGAAGCCTTTCAAAAATGTCGTGCGTCGCCCGTGGGGAGGAGATCCGCAGGCTAGAGGAGATCAGCGCGGGCAAGATCCCGCAGCAGGTGGCTCGAACCATAGGTCCAGGGCGGACACTTGGTTGAGAGATTGACGGTGTTGGTCAGCGTACCGAGCGACGGCGTCGAAATGGAGACAGTGTCGCCGAGCTTGTGGGTAAAGCCCTTGCCCGCGCCATCGCGATCCTTCACCGGTGCGAACATGGTGCCGAGATAAAGCACCAGCCCATCGGGATACTGATGATGGCCACCAATGGTGGCGGCAACCAGGGATTCCGGCGTACGCGAAATCTGCGCCATGTTCGAAGCGCCTTCGAGCACGAAGCCATCCGTGCCTTCGACGCGCAGCGCGATCTCGGAATTCTTCACGGTATCGAGCGTGAAATCGCCGTCGAACAGCCGGATGAATGGCCCAAGCGAAGCGGACGCATTGTTGTCCTTGGCCTTGCCCAGCAGCAGGGCCGAGCGGCCTTCGACGTCGCGTAGATTGACGTCATTGCCGAGTGTCGCGCCGATGATCTCGCCCTTGCTCGTCACCAGCAACGCCACTTCCGGCTCGGGGTTGTTCCAGCTCGAAATCGGATGCAGTCCGACCTCAGCGCCATACCCCACCGAGCTCATCACCTGGCTCTTGGTGAAAATCTCGGCGTCCGGCCCGATCCCGACTTCGAGATATTGGCTCCATACGCCCTTTTCGATCAGCGCCGCCTTGACCTTCATCGCCGGTTCAGAGCCCGGCACAAGCTGGGAAAGATCAGTGCCGATCAGGTCTAGAATCTCCGTGCGCAGCGCATCCGCACGAGACTTATCCCCGCGGGCCTGTTCTTCGATTACTCTCTCGAGCAGCGAAACGACAAAGGTCACGCCGGAGGCCTTGATGGCTTGCAGATCGATGGGGGAGAGAAGAACGGGCAAATTTTCACTGGTCTGACCAGCAACCGAATTGGCAACCGCCGCCGCGACATCGCCAATCACCACGCCCTCGGTCGCCTTCACGTGCGCCGTCGCCTTGCCGCTCTCGGCAATGTCGCGCACCGTGGCAAAACCCTTGGTGGTGATATCGACAAGCTGCCCATCGCGCACCGTAACGATACGCGGTTCAGCATGGCCACGCACACGGGCGCGTCCAAGCAGGATGCCCTCGGGAATGACGTTCGCGACCATGCTGGCTCCCCCAACTAAAATGTTAGCTGTGACTACCCCGGCGCAACCGCACCGCGCAAGCCCGACATCTAAATAGTCATACTTATTGCCAATGCCAAGAGCCTTGGCGGCCAATCTTTTTCGGCCCCGGAACTCCTGTGAATCCGGGCGATTTCCCAGCGTCTACAGAAACATAAACAGCTCGTTCAACTAGCGTTCATGTGCGCCGCAATACTGACGCATTGGCTGGGGTATGAAATGCCCCACCAAACACACATACGGAGTTTGCCATGCGTCTCGCGATTGCCCTCGCCCCCCTCGCCCTTCTTGCTGCCGCCATCCCTGCTTTTGCCGGCACGATCACTATCGAAGGCCGCGGCGAAGTCCGGGCTGCCCCGGATATGGCGCTGATCAATTCCGGCGTGACCACGCAGGGCGGCACCGCCCGCGAAGCGCTCGACGCCAATACCGCTGCCATGGCCGATCTCATTGCCGCTCTCAAGGAAGCCGGCATCGAAGCGCGCGACATCCAGACCTCGGGCTTCTCTGTCAATCCGAACTACGTCTATTCCGACGCCCGCGACGAAAACGGCTATTCCCTGCCGCCCAAGATCAACGGCTACCAGGTGTCCAACACCGTCACCGTTGCCGTGCGCGATCTCGAAGAACTCGGCACCATTCTCGACAAATCGGTGAATGTTGGAGCCAACACGATCAACGGCGTCAGCTTCTCGGTGACCGATCCGACCGAGCTTTACAACGAAGCCCGCAAGGCCGCCTTCGCCGATGCCCGCAGCAAGGCCGAACTCTATGCCACCGCTGCCAATGCAACGCTGGGCGAGCTCGAAGCCATTTCGGAAAGCCAGAACATCAACAGCCCGATCCCAATGCCGATGTATGCCCGCGCTGATGTAGCTGCCTCGGCCGTTCCGGTCGAAGCTGGCGAGATGACCTTCGAGATCGGCGTCAATGTTCAGTGGGAACTGGACACCAAGGCAAACTAATTCACCCCGGCGGCCTTGAACCCGCCACCTTCATGACACACGTCCAGCCTGAACCGGAGCCATCGGTTCAGGCCTTCCAAGGCGGGTGGCATCCAGATTTCCGGGTTCCCCCTGTTGAGGGGGGCTTGGACGGTGGGGGCGGACCACCGTAGTCACCCGCCCCCACCTGACCTTTTCGACCAATTAGCTGGCGATCACCTTCCAGAGCATGTTGAGGCCCACGGCCACGAGGAAGATGGCAAAGACGTATTTGAGCGTCTTCTGGTCGAGCTTATGCGCCAGCGCGGCGCCTAGCGGCGCGAAGACCGCCGCCATCGCACCCACCAGCACCAGCGCTACGATATTGATGTAGCCAAGGCTGAGCGGCGGCAGATCATCCACACCCCAGCCCGAGATAAGAAAGCCCAGCGTACCTGACAGGGCGATCGCCACGCCGATCGCTGCCGAAGTGCCCACGGCCTTGTGCATGGTCTGCCCAAAGGCCACCAGTGTCGGAACGGTCAGCGAGCCGCCACCAATCCCCATCAGCGACGAGAGATAGCCAACCACAAATGCCGCGCCGCGATGCGTTGGCTTGGAGCTGTGAAGGTGCCCCATCAGCTTGGTCTGGAACGAGAAGACGATATTGGCAGCGATGACGAATGCCATGACCGCAAAGACGATCCGCAGCACGTCGCCCGAATACCAGCCCGCCATCAGCCCGCCGATGAACGTGCCCGCCACAATGAACGGCGCCCAGAGTTTGAACACATCCATATCAAGCGCCCCGCGCTTGTGATGCGCCCGCGCGCTCATGATCCCGGTTGGAATGATGATGGCCAGCGACGTGCCCACGGCCACGTGCTGCACCACGTCGGAATCAAAGCCCATCCACAACAGCGCCGAACTCAGCGCCGGCACGATCACGGCGCCACCACCGATGCCCAGCAGCCCCGCCGCCACGCCCGAAACGACACCCGTGGCCAGCATCCCGAGCACAAACGGCCAATAGCCGATGATGTCAGCCCAATCCATAGTCAGTCCCCGATGATATGGAGCACCACGCTCCGCTGATGCGGGTGGCGACGATGCTCGAAAAGATAGATGCCCTGCCAGGTCCCGAACACCGTCTGTCCATCGACAACGGGAATCGAAATGGAGGTCTGCGTCAGGGCCGACTTGATATGCGCGGGCATGTCGTCCGGCCCTTCGGTGGTATGCACCAGCCAGTCCATGCCTTCAGGAACGAGGCGCCTGAAAAAGCCGAGCAGGTCAGTTTGCACGTCCGGATCGGCATTTTCCTGGATGAGTAGCGAGCATGACGTGTGGCGCACGAAAACGGTCACGAGCCCCGTCGCTATCCCCGATTGCGCCACGAAGCGGTCCACCCCGTCCGTGAACTCATAGAGTCCCTGCCCCCGCGTGGGAATGCTGATGCTGTGAACGGCTTGCTGCATGACTCGGGCCTACCATGACCTTGCCTGTGGAACCAGCGCATGACCGGCCCAAACCGTCCACTCTGCCCCACTGGCGCCATGTTCCCTTGGTCACCCTCCTGCCGCCGGCCCCGGGGAACCAACGTCAAATCCAGGCGTTGCGGGCTTTGCGGGGGAACAGCATCACGTCAACGGGTTGCCCAAACCATTCAGACTGCGTTCAGGATGGCGCCGCGATGCTTGTCTCAAATGTCACTCGACATAAAGGAAGAAGAACAATGCGCCTTAGAAACTGGCTTTTGACCGGCACGAGTGTCGGGCTCATGGCACTGCTGCCACTGACCGTGCGCGCCCAGGACGGCGACCTGGTTGCAGCTTACCAGGCCTACGCCGCTGCCGAAGCCTCGGGCGATGTCGCAGCTACCGAAGCTGCGCGCGGCGTTCTCACCGAACTCTGCATCGTCTCGGGCTATGCAAGCATCGACGAATGTATCGCTGCTGCTACCGGCAATGCGCCTGCACCGGCGCCCGAACCGGCCCCCGTTGAAGAACCCGCTCCGGTCGAGGCGCCAGCCCCGGTTGAGGCCGCTCCCGTAGAAGAGCCTGCACCGGTCGAAGTCGCACCGGAGCCCGCTCCTGCCCCCGAACCGGCGCCAGTTGAAGTCGCGCCAGAACCCGCTCCTGCACCGGAGCCTGCCGCCGTCGAGGCAGCGCCTGCACCGGACGCGCCTGTTGAAGTTCAGGCCGAACCCCAGCCAGAACCTGCGCCGGCCGCAGAACAGCAGCCCGCGCCCGCTCCGGAACCCGCACCTGCGCCAGAACCTGCCCCCGCTCCTGAAGCGGCCCCTGCCCCTGAAGCCGCACCGCAGCCAGCCGCTGAACCCGCGCCGGCCGCCGAGCAGCAGCCGGCTCCGACAGATATCGCCTCGGCCCTCGTTGCCCAGGTCGATGCCCACAACGCCGCAGTTGCCGAGCTCGCCGCGGGTGACGCCTCGGCCCAGGCCCGTATCGACGCCGCTCTCGGCGAGATCAACGCCATCTGCGCCAATGCCGGCATGCCCGACGTCACTGTCTGCCTTGCTCCGCTTGGCCTGACGCTGTCGCCGATCCCGGCCGCACCGCAGCCGCCGGTCGAACAGCCCGCCGCTCCGGCAGAACAGCCGGCAGCGCCGGTTGAGCAGCCCGCAGCTGTCGATCCGAACGCACCCCCTGCCGATGCCCCTGTCACCGTCGATGGCCAGCCGGCCGAGATCGTTGACGAACTCCCCGCGGGGATCACCCAGGAGCAGATTGCTCCGGTGCTCGATAGTGCCAAGGACATCCAGCTTGAAGCCCCGGTTGTCGACGGTCAGGCTCCTGTAGCCCCACCGGTTGCCGAAGCTCCGCTGGCTCCGCCGCCAGAATCCGACGCCGCCTCCCAGTCTGCGGAAATGCGCGCCTTTGCCGCCGAGCCGATCGCCTCGGTAGCGGCCGAGGCCGGCACGGCCGTCACGGCAACCGAAAACACGACGGTCAACCAGACCGTGGTGAACAACTACATCAACAACATCACCAACATTACCAACGTGAACAACTCTGGCACGAACGTCACGAATAACGTGACGAACAATACCCAGACCAATGTCACGAACAACACGCAGAACAATATCGGCCAGCAGAACAACGTCACCGTCATCGAGCAGGTGCCAGTACGTGAAGCGACCGCCGGCGACATCATCACCCAGGTGATCTTGCAGGTCGGTACCCAGCTCGTGGTCAATTCCATTGGCCAGGATACCGATCGCTTCTACAATCCGCAGCAGGACGAGGTTTTCTACGAGAACCTGCCGGGCGGCCGCGTTCGTGAAGTTGTCCAGCGTCCCGATGGCAGCCAGGTCATCACGGTGCGCAACCGTAATGGCGACATTCTCCGTCGCTCGCGCATTACCCCCGATGGCCGTGAAATCGTCCTCGCCTACTTCGACGAACGCTATGACGAAGATCTCCTCGTCTGGCGCGACCCGGGTCAGGACCTGCCCCCGCTCCGTCTCAATATCCCGGTGCGCGACTACGTCCTCGACGCTTCCTTTGCCGACGAAAATGAAGTCGGGTCCTTCTTCGCCCAGCCGCCGGTTGAGGAGGTCGCCCGCGTCTACTCGATCGACGAAGTCAAGCGTTCGGCTCGCGTCCGTGACTCGGTCCGTCGTCTCGAGGTCGGTAACCTGACCTTCGATACCGGCGCCGCGACCATCAATCGCGACCAGGTCAGCGCCCTCTCCGGCGTTGCCAATGCCATGTTGCAGCTGCTCCGAACCAACCCGGCAGAAACCTTCCTGATCGAAGGTCACACCGACGCCGTGGGTTCGGACATCTCCAACCTGCGTCTGTCGGACCTGCGTGCCGCTACGGTTGCCCGTATTCTCACGGACTTCTACGGCGTGCCGCCGGAAAACCTGGCGACCCAGGGCTATGGCGAGCGCTACCTCAAGATCCGCACGGAACTTGGCGAACGCGAAAACCGCCGCGTCACCATCCGCCGCATCACGCCGCTGATCACCGTGGCGAACAACGGCTAAGCCAGTCACCTATCGAAATGAGAGGGCCGGACGTTACGTCC
>NZ_JBEVLL010000097.1:0-20469 GCF_040509215.1 Devosia sp. | reverse complement strand
TCTTGTCGGCCAGGGCCTTGCAAAGCTTTTCGGTCTCGGAGGCGTACTGAAACACCTTGGCCTTTTGCAGGAAGAGCGGCGAGCGCAGGCCCGAGGACAGGATGAAGTGACCTTCGAGCAGCGCCCCACAGTTGCGGAAAATATCCAGCACTTCATCTTTCGTCACGGCGCGCACTCCTATCAACCTTGCCGTCCCATTCGAGGGTCGAGATCATACCCGCTTCCCTGATGCCAGCCCGCTGGACGGCGGAAAGGCCCGGACTGCGCTTGAGCGTTGCCAGAACATCGGTCAATTGCGCAAGGTCGCGGACCTCGATTTCAAAAATCATCTGGTGGAAGTCGGGCGAAATCATCCGCATGACCAGATTGTTGATATTGGCTTCGCACGAGGCGATGGCAGCGGAAATCTGCGCCAGCGAGCCGGGACGATTGACCGACTCCATCGAGACGACAGTCGCGTAGAGTTTGTCTTCGGTGGCCGCGACATCCCAGCGGACATCGACCCAGGCGACATCGCCGTCGTGCTTTTCGATCAGGGCGTCGGAATGGATCGGGTAGACGGTGAGGGGTGCATTGGGCTCGAGAATGCCCACGAGACGGTCGCCGGGCACAACCCCCTCCCCCGTAATGGTGACGGGGGTGTGGAAATCGAGCTGCGCCAGAGCGGCCTTGGCGTTGGGACCGGCATGCTGTCCACCGGGGACGCGGAACTTGAACTGGTCGGTGGCGCGGAGGGCAAACCAGCCGTCGGCCGTATCGGCAACAGGCAGGTCGAGCTTGCGACGACGCTTGCGGATGCCCTTTACCTTGGCGAGGGCATTGCCAAGGTCTTCGCTGCCGATCTTGCCTTCGCCCACGGCGATGAGGAATTCGCGCTTGCCGGGCTGGCCAAGTTCTTCGGCGAGAGTCTTGCTCTCGCTGTCGTCGAGCATGACGCCTTCGCGCTCAAGCATCATGTTGAGCACGTGCTCGCCCAGCGCATAGGCCCGCTGCTGGGACGATTGGCGCACGGCGCGACGGATGGCGGCGCGAGCCTTGCCGGTGGCGGCAATGCCGATCCAGTTGCTCGGCGGGCGGTGGTTCTGATCGCGCAGGATTTCGACTTCGTCGCCGGAGCGAAGCTGGGTGACGAGCGGCAGGATCAGGCCATTGATCTTGGCGCCAACGCAGGTGTCGCCGATGTCGGTGTGGAGAGCATAGGCGAAATCGATGGGCGTGGCGCCACGCGGCAGGGCAATGAGGCGCCCGCGGGGGGTGAAGCAGAAGACCTGGTCCTGGAAGAGTTCGAGCTTGGTGTATTCGAGGAAATCTTCTGCGGAAATGCCGGAGGTCAGGTGGCTGATCGACTGACGGAGCGAGCCATAGGCCTGGGATTCGTTTTCGATGCGGCTGAGGTTGGCCGAAGAGCCATCCTTGTAGAGGGCGTGGGCGGCGATGCCGAATTCGGCGATCCGGTCCATGTCGACAGTGCGGATCTGCAGTTCGACACGCTGACGGCTGGGGCCGACGATGGTGGTGTGGATCGAGCGGTAATCGTTGTGCTTGGGGACCGAGATATAGTCCTTGAAGCGGCCGGGCACGACCTTCCATGTCGTGTGAATGAGGCCGACCGTGCTGTAGCACTGCTCGACCGTATCAACGATGACGCGGAAGCCGATCATGTCGGAGAGCTGTTCAAGCGCGATGGACTTGCGCTGGATCTTCGAAAAAATCGAATAGGGCGACTTTACCCGCGCCTTGACGCGCGCGGTGATGCCTTCGGCGCCGAGGCGGTCCGTCAGCTCGCGCGTGATGGTGTCGATGGTTTCCTTGTTCTCTGCCTGAAGATGCTCGAGCCGCTCGATAATCGCGCTGTAGTGATCGGGCTGGAGAATGCGGAAGCTGAGATCTTCGAGCTCGTTGCGCATGTCCTGCATACCCATGCGGCCGGCGAGCGGGGCATAGATATCCATGGTCTCCTGCGCGATGCGCTGCTGCTTGTCGGCGCGCATATATTGCAGGGTACGCATGTTGTGCAGGCGATCGGCGAGTTTCACCAACAGAACGCGCACGTCCTGGCTGATGGCGAGCAGCAGCTTGCGCAGGTTTTCGGCCTGCGCTTCCTCGCGGCTGACGAGATTGAGGCGTTCGATCTTGGTCAGGCCATCGACGATGGTGGCGATCTCGGCGCCAAAGATCTGGTCGATCTCGGCGCGGGTCGCGTCGGTATCTTCCACGGTGTCGTGGAGGAGGCCCACGGCGATCGAGGCATCGTCGAGCTTCAATTCGGTGAGAATGGCTGCGACTTCGAGCGGATGGTTGAAATAGGGGTCGCCGGAGGCGCGCTTCTGCGAACCATGCTTCTGCATGGCGTAGACATAGGCCTTATTCAACAACTGCTCGTCGGCGTTCGGGTTATAGGCCTGAACGCGTTCGACGAGCTCATACTGACGCATCATGGAAGTCGCCGCTCTCGGAAGATTCCATACTTAGCGCGTTGAATGAAAATGGGAAGTGTCGGAAGGACAGTTTCGGCACGCAGTAAACGAAACACCCCCGGACAGGCCGGGGGTGGTACGTAGATTTTCGATCTCTGCAGTCGGGCGACTTAGTCGTCGCGACGTTCCGGCGGAGCCAGGCTCTCGATGCCGCGCAGCAGTTCTTCTTCGCTGATCGTATCGAAGTTGATCGAGTCGTCGTCGCCGGCGCTTTCGATGAGCGGAGCAGCATGGCTCTCTGGCTCGTCGACCTCGACATACTTCTGCAGCGAGTGGATCAGGTCTTCATGCAAGTCATCAGGCGAAATGGTGCCATCGCCGATTTCACGCAGAGCAACAACGGGGTTCTTGTCGTTGTCGCGCGATACGGTGATCTGGGCGCCGGACGAAATCATGCGCGCACGATGAGCGGCCATGAGCACGAGGTCGAAGCGATTGTCGACCTTTTCGATGCAGTCTTCAACGGTGACGCGTGCCACGAACGTCTCCAAAATTGTGGGGAGAAAGTCTCCGCATACACCACGTTAACCGGGATGGCAAGCTTGACGGCCAAAGCGACTCCTCTTGCGCTGCCGATCTCGAGAAAATATACGGATAGCGAAGTTAAGATGAGCATCAGGGCGAGATTGCCTCGCCGCGCCCAGGGGCAGAAGGGCGCATAGTGATTGCAACCAACTCATTTCATTGAGGAAATTTGAGAAGTATGTCCGTAGATCCACGGGAAAAGATTGCGCTCTTCATTGATGGCGCAAATCTCTATGCAACGTCGAAAGCCATTGGCGTCGACATCGACTACCGCAAATTGCTCACCGAATTCAGCAGCAAGGCCTACCTTTTGCGGGCCAATTATTACACTGCGCTGATCGAGGACCAGGAATATTCCTCCATCCGGCCGCTGATCGATTGGCTCGACTATAACGGCTATACCGTCGTCACCAAGCCGGCCAAGGAATTCACCGACGCGCTCGGGCGGCGCAAGGTGAAGGGCAATATGGACATCGAACTGTGCGTCGATGCGCTGGAGCTTTCAGCCTTTTACGACCACCTGATCCTGTTTTCCGGCGACGGCGACTTCACCGCTCTGGTGGCGGCGCTGCAGCGTAAGGGCAAGCGCGTGACGGTTGTTTCGACGCTGACCACCTCGACGCCGATGATCTCGGACGATCTCCGGCGCCAGGCGGACTTTTTCCTCGACGTGGCAGAGTTGGCAAAAACCGTTGGCCGTCCGCAGGTACAGAGGCCGGTGGAGGCTTAATCCACCACGACACGTCACCCTCGGGTTCGGCCCGAGGGCTTTGTACTTGTTGCAGAATCGCCAAGTGAAATATCCTCGGGTCAGTCCCGAGGATGACGATTGGGATGAACTGAGGCAGCCCCGCCACTCGAGCAGAGCTCTCATAGCCTGCTCACCTAAAATCACGCCACTGGCGTGATTTTGCCTTTCGGCCGGCTTTCAGCCCCGCCCGCCCTCTTTCATGATGCGGGATTTGTCGCGGTTCCAGTCGCGATTGCGCTCGGTCTCGCGCTTGTCATAGTTCTTCTTGCCCTTGCCGACGCCCAGGAGCAGCTTGGCGCGACCCTGGTCATTGAAGAACAATTTGAGCGGCACGATGGTGTTGCCGGCGCGAGCCACTTCGACTTCGAGATGAGCCAACTGCTTCTTGGAAACCAGCAGTTTGCGCGGGCGCTTCTCGACGTGATTGAAGCGGTTGGCCTGCAGATATTCGGGAATATGCGCGTTGATCAGCCAGAGTTCGCCTTTTTCCGGCGAGGCGTATGACTCTGTGATCTGCGCCTTACCCAGACGCAGCGACTTGACCTCGGTGCCAGTCAGCACCAGGCCCGCCTCGATGGTTTCGCCAATGGCATAGTCGTAGCGCGAGCGCCTGTTCTCAGCCACGAGCCCGTGGCTGATCACACCGTTTTTCTTCTTGTCGTTCTTTGCCTGTACCATGAATTCCCTGGGCGCAGTCCCGGCGCGAAAAACCGGTGCCCACTTTTTCGCTGAATGCTCTTAGATAAGACCTGCGTGGCTCATTGCAAAGTCCATGGCGTCCTGGGTCGGCTTGCTGATCGGGGTCAGCGGCAGGCGCATCTCATTGGCGCAGAGGTTGAGCCGGTTCGCCACATACTTGGCCGGAGCGGGATTGGGCTCCATGAACAGGTCCTTGTGGAGGAAGGCCAGCTTGTCGTTGATGTCACGGGCGCCAGCAAAATCGCCGGCCAGCGACAATTCTTGCATCTGGGAGCAGAGGCGCGGGGCCACGTTCGCCGTAACAGAAATGCAGCCATGGCCGCCATGGGCGTTGAAGCCAAGAGCGGTGCTGTCATCGCCCGAAAGCAGGATAAAATCCTTGCCGAGCTTGACGCGCTGCATGGTGGCGCGCTCGAGATTGCCGGTGGCATCCTTGACGCCGATGATATTGCTGTGTGCATCGCGAAGGCGCGCGATGGTGTCGACGGTCAGGTCGACGATCGTACGACCGGGCACCGAGTAGAGAATGACCGGAATACCCACGGCCTTGGCGACAGCCGAGAAATGCTGGAAGAGGCCTTCCTGGTTCGGCTTGTTGTAGTAGGGAACCACCGACAGGACCGCATCGGCGCCGGTTTCTTCAGCGAACTTGGCGAGCGAAACCGCTTCAGCAGTCGAATTGGAGCCCGCGCCGGCAACGATCGGCACGCGCTTATTGGTCACTTCGACGCAGATTTCGACGACGCGACGGTGCTCTTCGTGGCTGACCGTCGGGCTTTCGCCCGTGGTGCCGACGGGAACGAGACCGTGTGAACCTTGCTCGATCTGCCACTCAACAAAGCTGGCGAAGGCTTTCTCATCCACTGCCCCATTGCGCATGGGAGTGATGAGTGCCGTAATCGAACCTCGCAGCATTTTGTCGGTATTCCTCAATTGGCCCGGGCGAACCGGGTTGCGCATGTCTGGATTGTGGCCGAAGGGGCCTTCGGAGACGCGCACCATACTTTCAAGTTCAATCTGTCACAAGACGAATGGCGCGCTTGCGCGGCTCTAAGCAAAAAGCTGCGGCGCAAAAACATCAGGGGCTTGATTGACGGGCCTTCGGGCGGGCACAACAGACGCAAAGCCCGCGGGCACGAGGAAAAATCCATGTTGCGCAAACGGCGCGTCGTTCCGGCCGATCACAAGCCTTTTGCCGGTTTTCCGGTGGAATTCATCGAAACGCGGGACGCAACAGTGCGCGCGGCGGTCCATGTCACTGCCCCGTTGAGCCGGGGGAAAATGCCGCTTGTATGCCTTGCGGGCCTCCAGCGAAACATGAGTGATTTTGCCGATTTCGTCGGCTATTTCCGGCGGCTGGGCAGCGGCAATTGGCCAGCGGTGCTGATTGACCTGCCCGGACGAGGGCGGGCGGATGACCGGCAGAAGCCGGGCGACTACAGTTCGATAGCCGATGCGCGCGACGTGGCCGACATCCTGGCGGCTTTGGGCATAGGCCGGGCGATCATTCTGGGCCAGGGACATGGCGGGCAGGTTGCTATGTCGCTCGCCGCGACACATCCGCTGCTGGTGGCGGGCACCATCCTGCTCGATGCAGGACCTATCGTCGATTCTCGCGGCATCGTGCGATTGCGCAATAATCTCAAGCACATCGACGGGCTGAGGGGAGCCAAGCGCGTTGCCGCTGGCTTCCGGCGCATGTTGGCCGGAGACTATCCCGAACTTTCCGAAGAGGCGCTCGATGCATTGGCGCAACGCAGCCACATCATCGACAAGCGCGGACGAGCACAGCCACTGTTCGACGAACGTCTGTTGGTGCCACTGGAGGCGATCAGCTTTGACGACGTGCTGACGCCGCAATGGCCGCTGTTCGACGCACTGAGCGGCATGCCGCTCATGATCCTGCGCACGCAATTGACGGATCAATTGCGGCGCGAGACCTATGAAGAAATGGTGCGGCGGCGGCCAGACGCGTTGGCGCTGACCATTGCGGGTCAGGGGTCCCCTGCCCTTTTCGACCAGCATGACGAAATCGAAGCCGTTGCCAGCTTTGTTTTCAAGGTGAGTACGCAGGTCCGCAGCAAAGCAGCCTGAGCCTTACGCCCCGTCGCGCACTGAGACGACGATGCGGCGGTTCTGCGCCTTGCCGGCAGCTGTCGCATTGTCGGCGACGGGCTGAGATTCGCCATAGCCGATGGCATAGAGGCGCTCCGGGCCGACACCGAGGCCGATCAGGGCCGTGACAACCGCCTCGGCACGCGCGACGGAGAGGGCCAGGTTCGCGGCAGCCTCGCCATCGGAATCGGTATGGCCGGCAACATCGATGGCAGCACCCGGGCAGAGATTGATCGCGGTGGCCATGGAGGCAAGGATCGTCTCCGTACCTTCAGCCAGAACGGCGGCGCCGGAGCGGAAGAGGATACCGTTTTGGGCAGAAAGCGCCGCGAGCGTGGTTCGGCACTGGTCCAGGGTTTCAGGCGTCGAGGACGCCTGCGCCGTTGGGGGCTGCGGGGCAGCTTCGACTGGGGCGGCGACTACGGGTTCGGGTTCAGACTGGGCAACTTCCGCGGCTTGCGCGGGCTCCGCTGCTACGGCTTCCGCTGCTACGGGTTCCGGTGCCGCCGTCGCGATCGACGTGGGTTCCGGCGCGGCTGGCGCCTCGGGCGCGGGAGCTGCGAGGGCAAGGCCCCAACCCGCTTCGCTCAAGCGATCGCGGTCGAACGTTGCGCGAATGGATTCCGCGTTAGCAGACGTCAGGGGCGTACCGGAAAAGAGCCATGCACCGCCCTCGAGCTTGATCTCACCCTCTTTGAGCAAATCAAAGAGCGGCAGGACCTTATCGATGCTGGCCTCAAAATTGAGAGGTTCGCCCGAGCCGAAGCGCAGGGTGGAACTGGCGCGCGCGCCAACTGTGAGGAGGAGGCGTTGCTCGAGTTCGGGCGTCGGCACATAACCGGACAAGATCACGTTGCCGTTTGGTTGGCGGCGAAGGGAGAAAGCATAGGTTTCGACGCGTGGCGCGGAGATTTCGGCCATGGCGAGAATGAGGCCGGAGGGAACCTGATCGGCCAGCGTCTGGTGGAGCGCGATGAAATCGGCCTGGGTGGCGGCAACACCATTCGCCGACAGGACAGAACCGCGTAGCGCGAAGCGACCTTCCGAGAGACGATCAAGCACGTCAAGGCCAAATGCCGTGGCGGCATCATAGCCGGACGGCGCGCCCGAACCGAGTTTGAGCCAGGAAATGTCAGCGCCGCTGTGCAGGCCGAGGGCGTCGCGCGACGCAGCGCTGGGCGCATACCCGTCAAAGACCAGCGCGCCGCCGGGCTGGCGCGAGATGCTGACCCAATAATCGGAGACCTGTGGCGGCGGCACCGCGACCACGGAAGATTGCGCCAGAGATGGTGGACCAAAGCTCAGAGCCAGTCCAAGCGCGATCATTCCGGACGTCACCAAGTGACGAAGGTGCCTCTTCATATCGATTCCATTAAGTGCCGCATTGGCCGGACGTTAGATGATTTGCCGCGAGGGCAAAAGCGTCACCGCACGATCACCTGCAAGAAGTGCCTTCCAAAAGCAGAAAGGCCCGGCGTGAGCCGAGCCTTTCCGTTCGGAAACCGAAGCTTCGATTATTCGAAGGACTTGGCAGCCTTGAACTGAACGCGGTAGGCGTTGTTCGAGTACACTTCGCCCTTGACGGACGAGGTGAAACCGCCGCCCGGAGCCCAAGCGAGTTCGGCAGCGCCGTAGTACACGCTGGATTCGGTGCCAGGAGCAGCCGGCAGGGTGGTGCTGTTGAAGTAAGCACCGAGTTCGCCGGTGATCTTGATCGTTTCGGTGACGGCAGCAACGAGCTGAGCCGAAACCTGCGTCGTACCTTCGTTGGCAACACCGCCGCCGTTGAGGTTGAAATAACGAGCGCCGAGGTTGATCGAGACGCCTTCGGTGACGGTGGCGCCGACGGAGCCGCCGATGCCGTAGCCATCGGTTACAACGCCAGCAACGTCCTTGCGCTGGTATTCGCCCGACAGGCCGATCTTGAACATGTCGAAGGTTGCTTCGCCAGTCACGAGACCGTGGAACTTGCTCAGAGCCTGAACGTCGTCACGGAAGAAGGCACCAGCAGCGCGGACCTTGAACTGGTCGAAGGTGCCGGTTGCGCCAGCATGGAGACCCCAAGCAGTGACGGTGCCGTCGAGCACGCCGATGGCCAGACCGGTGACGTGGGCAGTGATGCCTTCACCGGCGTAGGACAAAACACCAACCAGAGTGCCTGCGTTCTGGCCGTTGTTCGCAAAACCGTCCGGGAGGTTGTTAGCGACTGCAGGCAGACCGAGAGCGGTCGGATCGCCACCGATGTTTTCGAGACCAGCAGCAACGCTCACGCCATTGCCGAGATCAGAAACGACCTGGATAACGTGACCACCGAGGTAGTCCGGGGTGTCATCGTTGTCGAACAGGACGCCGTTGTCGACCTTGGAGTAGCCGAACAGGCCGAGGTAGTTGAACGGAGCGGAGTCGCCGAAGTTGGCGATCGAACCCTTCTTACCAGCCATGATGACAGTGGTATCACCAACAGACACATAAGCTTCGTCGATGTAGAAGCCTTCCGGATCGTTGTCGCCCCAAGTGGTGGACGCGGCAACACCGTTCTGGAAACGGTAAGCATCGCGCTGCTTCAGCTTGATGACGGCCTTAGCAGGACCAAAGTCGCTGTCGGCGGTGCCGACGAACTTGAGCCAAGCTTCAACCTTGCTCTGCCAGTCGTTGCGATTGCCGGTAACGGCATCAGCATTCGGACCGATCACGTCAACAAAGGCATTGCCGGTGGCGAAAACATTGTTGTCCAGAGCGGTCGGACCGACGAGGTCGGTACCACGGTAGTCACCGAAGCGCATTTCGTAGGAGACGCCGCCCGAGATCTGCAGGCAGTTGGTGTCGGACGAGATGGTCAGGCCGGAAAGACCGAGCGCATCGCAAACGTCCAGCGAGGTGAGAACGCCAAGATCGGCAGCAAAGCCGGCGGTCGAGAGACCAGCAGCGGCAACAGAACCGAGGATAAGGCTCTTGAGTTTCATTAGTTGACCTCCAAAGTCAGTCATTTGGTGCCGGTTACCCAGCGGTTTGTCGTAACGCGACCACACTATTCGTGGTGCAGTGTGTTGCCGTCGCGTTGCGACCGACAAACGATCCCATGCATGGATTCGCAAGACCCACTCTACGCATGCAAACATCGGACGCAATCAAACAAAGCCGGTTTCACGTCGCCACAATATGGTTGCGATCCGGATGTTGCAGATTCAGCACACAGATTGAAACCACCTGTTAAGAGTTCTGAAGAGGCTGTTAAAAACCGCCGCTTTGCAGGGGTTTCAGCGTTCACAATGGCGGGAACGGTCCTCAGCCAGCCATCATTTGACACACGTACCCCACTGCCCGACACATGGCGTAACCGTGACCACCTTGTGGAGGAGAGACTATGACGACGACCGGATTCGCCCTTGTTACAGGTGGCACATCGGGCATTGGAAAGGCCGTGGCCTTGGGTCTGGCGAGGGCGGGATGGACCGTAACCATCTGCGGCCGACGCGCGGAACTGGTTGAGGAGATTGCTGGAGGCGGACAGGTTCAGGGTCTGGTCTGCGACGTGACCCAGCCCGATGACGTCGCGAATCTGTTCTCGCAGATTCGGGAAAGGCATGGCCGCCTTGACCTCGTGTTCAACAATGCCGGTCGCTTCGCGCCCGCAAAACCATTTGGCGATCTCGACGTCGCAACCTGGCGCGAGATGATCGATACGAATCTCAACGGCGCCTTCTATGTGGCGCGCGAAGCATTCCGGTTGATGCGTGAGCAAAGTCCGCAGGGTGGCCGCATTATCAACAATGGGTCGATCTCGGCCTATGTGCCGCGTCCGCAGGCGGCGTCCTATACGACCTCGAAGCACGCCATTACCGGGCTGACCAAGGCGATTTCGCTCGATGGGCGGGCGTACAACATCGCCTGCGGGCAGATCGATATTGGCAATGCGGCGACGGATATGACGAGCCAAATGAACTCGGGCTCATTGCAGGCCAATGGCACGATGACGCCGGAGCCGACCTTCGATGTCGCGCATGTCGTGGAAGCAGTGACCTATATGGCCGGGCTGCCACTCAGCGCCAATGTGCAGTTCATGACGGTGATGGCGACGAACATGCCCTATATCGGGCGGGGTTGATCCCCGCCCAAAGGGTTACGTCTCAGGCGTGAAAAACTTCCACGCCGTCGATCCAGGTCGCCTTGACCTGCCTGTCGTCGGACAGGTGTGCAAAGCTGCCCACGGCGCCGCGCTGCAGCGTGCCGTAGGTGGCTTCGATGCCCATGGCTTCGGCGGGATAGAGCGAGGCCATGCGGAGGACTTCGTCGAAGTCTAGCCCGATCGTGTCGACCATGAAGTTGACGGCATCGATCATGTCGAGATCGGCGCCGGCAAGAGTGCCATCGGCAAGACGCAGGGCGCCGTCGGCGCGGGTGATAGTGCGGCCGTTGAGCGTCAGGGTCTGGATGTCGGTGCCCGTCTGCGACATGGCGTCGGTGACGAGGAAGATCTTCCCGGGGCCACGCTTGGCGCGGAGCGCCGCGCCGATGCTCGCAGGATGCACATGAATGCCGTCGGCGATGAGGCCGGCAAATGCTTGGGGACTATCGAGCGTGGCGCCGACGACGCCGGGCTCGCGATTGCCCATCTGGCTCATGGCGTTGAAAAGATGCGTCGACATGGTGGCGCCGGCTTCGAAGGCGGCCATGGCGGTCGCGTAGTTGGCATCGGAATGGCCAATACTGACCACGGCACCCGCCTCGGAGAGGACGGCAATCTGCTGCGGGGTCGCCGTTTCGGCGGCGACGGTGCAGATGAGATTGGGCAGCGTTTCAGCGGCGCGCTTGAGACGGGCCAGATCGGAATCATCAATGGGACGGATGAGGGCCGGATCGTGCGTACCCTTTCGCGACAGGGCCAGGTGCGGGCCTTCCAGGTGCAGGCCGATGAAGCCCGGCACGCGCGCCGCTTCGGCGGCGAGGCCTGCGGCGATGGCCTTTTCATTGACCTCCGCCGTATCGGTGATCAACGTCGGCAGGAGTGCCGTCGTGCCGAACTGGGCGTGGGCCGCGCAGATGGCGCGAATGGCGTCGAGCGAAGTGTCGTTGTTAAAGAGGATGCCGCCGCCGCCATTGACCTGGAGGTCGATGAAACCGGGCACGATCATGCCGCCGTCGAGTTCTACGCGTTCAGCATTGGCCGGAATCTCGGCAGCCGGGACGATGCCGGCGACATAGCCGAACTCGATCAAGAGAGCTGCATCGTCATGCCAGGTGGCGCTGTCGAAAATGCGGGCGCCGGTAATGGCGAGAAGATCGCTCATACCGTTTCCGTGACTTTCTTGAGGGCCGGCGGCACGTCGGGATTGAGACCACGATGGCGGGAAAGCGCCTCGACGAAACCATAGAAGGAGACGATCAGCGCCAGCGGGTCGGTGATCGGGTGGCCGGTGGTCGCGAACGGCAGCGGCTTGGCGGCGCCCGGGCGGTCACTGGTGAGGAAGGCGAGAGCGCCCTGCCCTGCGAGCTTGTGGGCCATGTCGGCGACCGAGGCTTCGGCTGCGTCGCGCGCAGCGAGGCCGAGCACCGGATAGCCCGGGGTCACGATGGCGACGGGGCCGTGCATAACTTCAGCGGCGCTGTAGGATTCGGCCTGGATATTGCAGGTTTCCTTGAATTTGAGCGCGGCTTCATTGGCGATGGCAAAGCCCGGGCCGCGGCCAAGGACGTAGAGCGCATTGTGACCATCGAGCGCGGTGACCAGTTCGGACCAGTCGCAGGTGACCGCCTTGGCGAGGCTTTCCGGCAGGGCGGCAACGGCGCGGGCGAGATCGGCATCGCCGCTCCAGCGAGCCAGCAAAGCGAGGCCGGCGACCACCGAGGTCACAAAGCTCTTGGTGGCCGCGACGCTCTTTTCGAGGCCGGCATGGAGATCAATGGTGAAGTCGCTGGCTTCAGCAATGGGCGAGCCGGCAGTGTTGGTGATCGCGATGGTGGTGGCGCCGCTGCGCCGGGCCGACTGGGCCATGCCGACAATGTCGGGGCTCTTGCCGGACTGGGAAATGGCGATTGCCACGGCGTTGGAAAGACGCAGGTCCTTACCGTAGATCGACGCGATTGAAGGGCCGATGGAGGCAACTGGCAGGCCGAGCGTTAGCTCGATGGCATACTTCAAATAGGCCGAGGCATGATCGGACGATCCGCGGGCCACGGTGACGACAACAGACGGATCGACTTCGCGAAGGCGCGCGGCAGCAGCGTCGAGGGTCGGCGCGGATTCGGTGAGGAAACGGGACACAACCTGCGGGATTTCATCCACTTCGCGGCGCATGTGCGTTTGGTTGGTCGTCATTTGATCGCTCCATTGACAGGTGCTTCGCCCAACCGGAGCTCGGCGACGAAGTCGTAGGTATCGCCCCGATAGATGGAGCGGGTGAATTCGATAACGCGGCCCGACGCTAGATAAGACGTGCGTTCGATATGAAGGCCTGCGGACCCGACCGGCACCTGCAACAGGTGCGCGTCGTCGTCGTTGAGATGGGCGGCGCGGATGCGCTGGATAGCGCGGACCGGACGATTGCCCGTGAGATCGAGGTGCTTGTAAAGCGAATCCCCGATATCAGCGGGATCTGGCAGGATCGAGCCGGAGAGGCTGGCGCGCTCGATGGCGAGCGGCATATCACCGGTGAGACGCAGACGCGAAATGCGCGCGACCTTTTCGCCCGAGGAAAGACCGAGAATAACCGTCTCTTCCGGCGAGGGAATATAGAGGCCGCGATCGAGCCATTCGGCGCGCACGGCCATGCCGCGGCGGGCCATGTCTTCGGTGAAAGAGGTCAACTGCGACAGCGACTGCTCGACGCGCTGCGTGGCGGGGGCGACGAAAGTGCCCGAGCCATGGCGCTGCACGAGCACGCCTTCCTGCACCAGATGCGACACGGCCTTCCGGACGGTGACACGCGAGACGTCGACTTTTAGCGCCAGATCGCGCTCGGAGGGCAAGGCGTCGCCGGGATTGAGGGCGCCACTCTTGATGGCTTCTTCTACCCAGCGCTTGAGCTGGAGATAAAGCGGACCACCCTGGGGCAGGGTAACGGGGCGATCGGAAAAGAAGGTTTCATATGTCTCGGACATGTTTTTCCTCCTGTTCTCTGCCATAGTCGGGGCTCAGACTTCGGGCGGGAGCTGCCCGCGCACATGTTCACCCACAATACCAATAAAATACCATTCGCGCGATCCGGTTTCCAGAGCGGTCAGTCCAAAGCGCAGGCGCGCTGGACATTTCTCAACAAAAACTTGGGTCCGACGACAAGCGGGTTATGGCCTGAGGCGTCCGGCTGGACAAGTGGTATTTTTTTGGCATTATCCGGCCAAGGAGTTTCTTATGGCCGAAAGACAAACCGAAAAGCGCCACGCCGCAGCCCAGGGACTGGAATTGCGGTCGCCGACCGAGATTCTGACGCTGCTGGCGGCTGGTCAGGCAGACGCGGCGAAAAGCGTCGCGACGGCAGTCGATGCCTTGGCCGATGGCGCTGTGCTCGCTGCGGCGAGCATTGAGGCTGGCGGGCGTCTGGTCTATGTCGCGGCGGGCAGTTCGGGGCTCATGGCGCTGGCCGATGCGCTGGAATTGCCGGGGACCTATGGCATTGCCCGCGAGCAGATCGTGGTGTTGCTGGCTGGCGGGCTCGACTCGCTGGTGAATATGCTCGGTGGGCCAGAGGACGACGGCGACGCCGCGACGAAAGCTATCGAAGATCTGCGCCTCGATGCCCGTGACTGTGTGATCGCGCTGACGGCGAGCGGGCAGACCCCCTTCCCGGTTTCGGCCGTCCTCGCGGCCAAGGCGGCCGGCGCAAAGACGATTGGCTTTTCGAACAATGCCGGGGCGCTGATCCTCGGGATGGCCGATGTTGGTGTGTGCCTGCCGACGCCGCCGGAGGTGATTGCCGGCTCAACGCGCATGGGTGCCGGCACGGCGCAGAAGATCGCGCTCAATATGCTGTCGACGCTGATGGCCATTCACCTTGGGCACGTGCATGACGGGTTCATGGTCAATGTCATCGCAGACAATATCAAGCTGCGTGAGCGGGCGCGGGGGATCGTCGCCTCGATCTCCGGAGCCAGCGAAGACCGCGCTGCCGCAGCGCTCGAAACGAGTGAGGGCGCGGTGAAGCCGGCCGTGTTGCTGGCGGCCGGCGCCGAGGATCTCGGCGCGGCCGAGGCGATGCTGACCGAGCATAAAGGTCGGCTGCGGCTGGCGCTTGCAGCGCTGCGGAGCTAGCTCAGAAGACGCTGCCATGACTACCGCTATCACCATGGATCGTCACCACCGGGCTTGTCCCGCTGGTCCATGCGGAGGCGAGATGGATTGCCGGGACAAGCCCGGCAATGACGACGATCGAGAGAGCAGTGCCTGGGGCGGGAATACGGACGACTACTGAACCAGTTGATTGGCGCAGCGGAAGACTGGCGCGCTCGACAGTATTTTCGCGTCCAGTTCGACCGGCATTTGTACAACAAATGTCTTGCTCTGCCCCGGAAGCAGGGTCACCAGCATGTCGTCGACGGTCGCGTCTGGATGGATGCGGTCAACGAACAGGCAGAGGTCCTTGATCAGGGTCTCGGCCGTTACGGTGACCCGATAGCAGCCCGAAGCATTCTCGACCTTCAGGTCGAATTCCGGCTGCGGCAGGTTCAGGTCGATGTCTTCGGCAAAATAGTAAAAGGCCGTGCTGTCGTGCATGGTGGCGACGACTAGTTCATTGGCCTTGTCGTCTACCGCGGCGATCTCGGCAGGAATGGGTAGTTCGGCCGCCGAAAGCCTGTCGGCACAAAGACGCCAGTGGGTCCATTCGGCGAGAACCGTGCCGTCGAAGCGCAGGCGCTTGATGGTGACGGACCCACGCCAGAATAGGGTGCGTTCGTTGACGGCGACGACGCTGAGACCCTCGCCGCGTGGTTGGATTGTAAGAAGGTGCGGGTGATAGACGGCGCGCAGGGCGTACCAGAGTGGCTTTAGTCGCCCATAGCCATCGATGGCAGCCCACGAGGTGACGGGCCAGCAATCGTTCAATTGCCAGACGATGGTGCCCATGTTGCGGCCACGGAAACTACGCATGTGCTCGATGCCGAATTTGATGGCGCGGGCCTGGTTGAGCTGGGTGGCAAAATGCCAGTCGTCCATATTCTTGGGTTCGGGCAGATGGCCCTTGAGGCCGCGCAACAGCTTGTCATTGCCGATGGTCGCCTTCTGATGGTGCCAGACGCCCGGCGAGGTCGGGGTGAGCGGGTTGTCGTGGACCGATTGGGTGAGCGTCGCCCAGGTTGGCGGCGCCTGCCAGCCGAATTCGGAGCAGAAACGCGGAACAGAGTCGGCATAGTGCTCGTAGCCGATTTCGTTCCAGACGTCCCAGAGATGGGTGCAGCCATGGTCGGGGTCGTTGGGGTGAATATCCATCGAGCCCGAATAGGGGCTGCCGGCCCAATAGGGGCGTGCGGGATCGAGTTCGGCGACGAGGCGCGGCAGGAGATCGAGATAGTAGCCGAGGCCCCAGGTGCGGTTTTTGAGGACGTCCTGCCAGCCCCAATCGAACCAGCCCCAGATGTTTTCATTGTTGCCGTTCCAGAGCACCAGCGAAGGATGCGGCATGAGGCGGACGATGTTTTCGCGCGCCTCGGCCTCGATCTCGGCAGGCAGGTCGCCCTCTTCGGGATAGGCGGCGCAGGCGAACAGAAAGTCCTGCCAGACGAGCATGCCCTGCCGGTCGCATTCTTCGTAGAACGCATCAGTTTCGTAGATGCCGCCGCCCCAGACGCGGAGCATATTCATATTCGCGGCCTTTGCCTGGGCGATGCGGGCAGCATAGCGCTCGGGCGTGACGCGCGGCAGGAAGCAGTCGTCGGGAATCCAGTTGGCGCCGCAGATATAGACCGGCACGTCGTTGATGATGAAGGCGAAGGGCGTGCCCTCTTCATCCGGCGTGGTGTCGAGGCGGAGCGAGCGAAAACCGATGTCGCGCTGCCAGGTGTCGAGCACGGTTTCGCCGTCGAGGAGTTCGACGGTCAGCGCATAGAGTGGCTGATTGCCAAGGCCGGTGGGCCACCAAAGTTCGGGATTTGGGACAGTGATTTCGACAGTGCCGAGGGGAGCGATTATGGTCTCGCCGGCCACGCTGACGCGGAGGCTCAAATTGGCCGCATCGCCTTCGACTTCGGCGTGGACGCGGACATGACCATCGGCGCCGGCGAGGGTGATTTCGGGGCGGATCGAGCGCAGGCGGGCTTTTGACCACGATTGCAGCGTGACGCCCTGCCAGAGGCCGGATGTGACGACGGTCGGCCCCCAATCCCAGCCGAAATTGCAGGCCATTTTGCGCATCAGATTGGCGGGGCCGGGATAGTTGTTGGGGCGCGGCTCGTAGATCTTGTCGAGGGCTTCGCCGCGCTTCCAGGCGGATTCGAAACTGACCGCGAGGTGGTTTTCGCCAGGGCGCAGATGTTCGCTGACCGGGAAGCGGTAGCTCCGGTTCATATTGGCGGTTGCGCCGAGGAGCACGCCGTTGAGCGTGATCTCCGCAAAGGTGTCGAGGCCGGCGAAGACGAGGTCGACGTTTTCTGCGCCGTCGTCGGACCAGTTGAAGGTCGTCTCGTAGCGCCAGTCGCAGCGGCCGACCCAATCGACAGCGATTTCGTTGAGGTCGAGATAGGGATCGGGGATGAGGCCGGCGGCAAGAAGATCGGTATGGACCGTGCCGGGAACAGTGGCCGGAATAGCCTTGGGAAGGCCGGGACGTGCGCCCTGCCCGCCAAGACAGGTCAGCGTCCAATTGCCATCGAGCGCGTGATCTCTAGTCGGCATGCCATACTCCCCAAGGCGCGAACGGCGCTTCCATACAACAGAAGTTTCGTGCCGCGAGAAATTTTCATCGCAAAATGTCGAAGGCACGTTGGGCGCTTCGTCGTTTGGGCATATCAATCTCAAATGCCTGGGAGCAAAAGATGAGCACCGACAACACTATCGACGCAGAACGCGACCTCGTTCTCACCCGCCTGATCGACGCACCGCCGTCGGCCGTCTATCGCTGCTGGACCGATCCGGCGCTGATGGTGCAGTGGTTTGCGCCAAAGCCCTGGAGAACGCCGCGGGCGAAGGTCGACCTGCGCGCCGGCGGCGCCACCGAAGTGGTGATGGCCGACGAGGCGGGCAATGAATATCCCAATCCCGGCCAGTATCTGGAAGTGGTGCCGAACAAGAAACTGGTCTTCACCGATGCCTATGTCGGCGACTGGAAGCCGTCGGGAAAACCGTTCTTCACCTGCACGCTGACCTTTGAAGAAGAAGGCGGCAAGACGCGCTACACGGCGGTCGCCCGGCACTGGGCCAAGGAAGACAAGGAAGCCCACGAAAAGATGGGTTTTCACGAAGGCTGGGGACTGTGTGCCGCGCAGCTCGAGGAAGTCGCGAAGACGCTTTGACGTCTGTTCGCCTGGGGGCATCGCACCCCCACCCTTGATCCCTCCCCACAAGGGGGAGGGAGACGAAGGAACTGAGGCTTCGAGGCAAGCGCCTCCCTCCCCCTTGTGGGGAGGGAATGAGGGTGGGGGTATGGCGGGCTTGAAACCTGCCTAGCCGCGCACCAGCAAAATCGACGGCTTGTCGTGGTAGGAGACTGTCTTTCCCTCCACATAGCCCAAGCGTTGCGCGAGGCGCAGCGAGGGCGTGTTTTCCGGGTCGATGAGGCAGCAGGTTCGCTTCATGCCTTGCGCATCAGCCCAAGCCAGCAGGGCCGTAAGCGCTTCGGCGGCGAAGCCTTTGCCGTGATGGTCGGGATCGAGCACCCAGCCCGCTTCAGGGTCCGTCAGCGGCGGGTCGATGGATCGATGAAAGTCGGCGAGGCCGAATTCGCCGATCATGGCGCTGGACTGCTTTTCGACGACGGCAAAATAGCCGTAGCCGAGCAGGTCCCAGTGGCCGGCATAGCGCAGCAGCCGCGACCAGACCTCTTCGGGCGTGCTGGGGCGACCGCCGATATAGCGGGTGACCTTGTCATTGCCCCAGAGCCGGCAGCTCGCCTCGAAATCGGACACCTGATGGCGGCGAAGCTGCAGGCGCTCCGTTTCTAGGATTGGTGACATCAGCCGGCAGCGACTGCCGTACGTGGCATTTCCGAGAAAATCTCGGCCTTGCCGTTGCGGATGATGACGATCTCTTCGAGGCGCAGGCCGAACTTGCCCTGCAGGTAAATGCCCGGCTCGATGGAGAAGACCATGCCTTCGTCGAGCACAGTTTCGCTGGTGCCGGTGATATAGGGCGCTTCGTGCACGTCGATGCCGAGGCCGTGGCCGGTGCGGTGCAGGAAGTTGGGGCCGTAGCCAGCCGCGGTGATGACATCGCGCGCGGCTTTGTCGACGTCGCTGGCGACGGCACCGGGCTTGGCGGCGGCAATGGCCGCTTCCACGGCGCGATCGATGATCGAGTGGATCTGGCCATAGCCTTCCGGCGCCGACTGGAAGTAGCCCATGCGCGTCATGTCGGACGGATAGCCATCGAGGCGGCAGCCGGTATCGATGAGCACGGCGTCGCCCGCCTTCAGCTGGGTCGAGCCAGTGTGGTGATGCGGGAAGGCGCCGTTGGGACCAAAACAGACCGAGCAGAATTCGGTGGTGGCGCCATTGGCCTTGTAGAATTCACCGATGAATTCAGCGACTTCCACCTCGGTCATGCCTGGCTTGAGCGCTGCGAAGGCAGCGGCAACAGCGCGGTCATTGAGGAGGTGCGCCGCCTTGATGAGTTTGTATTCGGCTTCATCCTTGCGCGAACGCAGGTAGCCAACCGTGTCCTGGGTGAAGCGACGCTTGGCGCCCGGCAGGGCATCGAGCAGCAGAAGGGCGAAATCGGCGCGCATGGTTTCGTCGAGCACGACGGACGGGTTTTCGCGCGAAATCCCGGTGGCCTCAATCAGTTGTTCGAGCGCGGTGCTCGGACCCTCGGCATCAGCCCAGGGGAAGAAGGGCAAATCGGTGTGCTGACGCGAGGAATCGACATTGAGCGCGGGCATCAGGAAGCCGGCATAGGTCTGGCTGACCAGCAGCATGACGGGACGCTCATCGCCATGGGGCGAGAGATCGGCCAGCCAGCGCATATGGCTCGATGGGCCGATGGCGACGAGATCGGTGGAGGTCTCGGCCATGCGGCGGCGTAGGTTGGCCATGCGGGTGGTGAGCGTGGAGTTCATTATCGGTCTCAAACTGGTTTGGGGCTTTGAAGCCCCTCACCCTAACCCTCGTCGTTGAGGGCTAGGGTGAGGGGCCGAAGGAGAAGGGCGGAGCCGAGCGGGAGGAGGTGCCCGGCTCCGCAGGCGGCGACCGAGGGACAATCGCCGCCATTGGTGACCGCGGGATTTTCGTCCAGCGGTCGTGTTTGGAAAGACTACTGCTTGGTCACGAGACGGTAGTAGACGAAGTCCGAGTTGGAGCCGTTCACATAGCCGTCGACATTGTTGGCCATGGCGATCTGAAGAGCCGCCTGGAACATGATGACGATCGGGCTTTCGGCCTGAACCTTCTTCTGCAGGTCGATGTAGAGCTCGTTGCGCTTGGCCTGATCGGGCTCGGCGAGAGCGGCATTGACTTCGTCGTTCATCTCGGCCGGAACGGCCCAGGCGTTACGCCAGGTCGTGGTCGCGGTGTAGTTGTCGTCGGCATTGTTCGAATTGTAGGCGAAAGCCTTGGCATTCGAGTGCGGGTCCATGAAGTCCGGGCCCCAATAGAGCAGCATGGCCTGGTGGGTACGTTCACGGTACTTGGTGATCACCTGAGCACCGGTGCCGGGCAGGATTTCGAAGTTGATGCCGGCTTCGGCAAAGCCAGCCTGCAGCGACTGGGCAATGTCGGTGAACGGGGTCGAGTTGATCACGTCGAGGGTGACGTTGATCGGCG
>NZ_JBEVLL010000096.1:0-6031 GCF_040509215.1 Devosia sp. | reverse complement strand
TCATGAGCGGAGCGATATCGCGGATCGGACGGATGTCGACCTGCGAACGCGGCAGGAAGGCCACGGCGCCTTCGAGGTCGACGGTGAAACCACCCTTGACCTGATTGAAGATCGTGCCTTCAACGCGCTCATTGGCGTTGTACTTTTCTTCGAGCTTGACCCAGCTCTCTTCGCGGCGAGCCTTCTCGCGCGACAGAACGGCTTCGCCCATGGCGTTTTCGACGCGGTCGACATAGACCTCGACCACCGAACCGATGGTGATGGTGCCGTCGCGGCCGGCCTGGCCGAATTCCTTCATCGGAACGCGGCCTTCGGTCTTCAGACCGACGTCGATGATCGCCAGATCTTTTTCGATGGCGACGACAGTGCCGCGAACAACGGTGCCTTCAGCGGCATCGTTGTCGACAAAGGAGTCGAGCAGCATCGATTCGAAATCTTCTTTAGTCACAGTTTGCTGTGCCAAATTTTTTCTCCGTTGCGCCGGTCGTTAAGGGTTGCTGATCCGGTTCGGAATGCGGGTCCGCTTCAGCAAAAATGCCAAAGCCGGCGCACGGAGCACCGCTTCTTGGAACAGGATGATTTGTTTAGTCGGTTTCCGGGCCAAGGCTTTGGATGATCGTCGGAGCCAGAAGCCTCAAGGAGGAAATTAGGAGAACAAGTGTTCCCCTGCCTTGAGCGCCATGGCCTGATCGACAATCGCGATGGCAGCGCGGAGTGCGGCCTCTATACTCAGTTGTGTCGTATCGAGCAAGTGCGCGTCTTCCGACTTGTAGAAGCCGCCATTGGGATTGAGCATGTCTCGGGCGTCGCGCTCTTCTATCTGGTGATAGAGGGCGTAGCGATCAACCACCTCGCCGCGGGTTTCAAACTGTCGCGCCCGGCGCTCCATCCGCGCCTTGCTGTCGGCCTGGATGAAAAGTTTCACATCGGCATCGGGGCAGATTTTGGTCCCGATATCGCGACCATCGAGCACGGCGCCGCCGGGCTGCGTGGCAAAATTGCGCTGGAAATCGAAGAGCGCTTTCCTGACTTCGGCGATGACGGCGACTTTCGAGGCGAGCGTGCCGGCCCTGGCGCTGGTCAGGATTTCAAGATCGGCGAGGTGTCCGGCATCGAGCTTTTGGGCGGCCTCGATCGCCTTTTTCTCAAATTCGCTCGTGTCTTCAAAGGCTTCTACGGCAACGCCGACAGCGCGATAGAGCAGACCCGTATCCAGATGCGGCAAACCATAGTGTCGCGCCAGACCCTGGGCCAAGGTGCCCTTGCCAGAGGCGGCCGGTCCGTCGACGGCTATGATCATGAGCTTCATCCCAGCGCTTGGCGTATCCTTGACCGCCTTAGCATGGCTTTGCCTGATGGAGCCACCCTCGCCTGTCCCGCATTTAGGATTTGACACAACCCGGCTTTGCACCTAACCGGACTGGCCGAATATCAGGCTTGGCCGCGGCGGTCGGCCCTAGGCATTTTCCCCTATCGACGAGGCATGTGAAATGGCCAACGAACGCGGCACCAAGCGTACCGATCCCGATACCGGCAAGAAGTTCTACGATCTGAACCTGGATCCGATCGTCTCGCCCTATACCGGCAAGTCCTATCCCCGCTCCTATTTCGACACCCTGGCTGTCGGCAAGGCGTCGACCGTTTCGGCGCGCAAGGTCGATGATGAGGATGAAGTCGAGGACGAAGAAGAAGCCGAAGACACCAATGCTCCCGAAATCGTCAGCCTCGAAGATGCTGATGCCGAAGAGAGCGGCGGCGACGAGGAAATTCCAGATACCGACGACGTTGAAGTCGACGAAGAACTGGGCGACGACGAAGAAGACGTGTTCCTTGAAGAGGAAGACGACGACGCCGATGACGGCCTCGGCTTCGACGTCGGCAGCGACGAAGATCGCTGATTTTATTTGACTATTTCCGCCGGGGAGGGTTTTCCCCGGCGGATGAAAAAAGTGTCATTTAGGCACTTGCTTCTGTCGGAATCATCCTCTAGGTTCCGCCTCGCTTCAGCAGGGCAACTGCCCCGAAGCACCCATGGAATGGGGCCTTAGCTCAGCTGGGAGAGCGCTTGCATGGCATGCAAGAGGTCAGCGGTTCGATCCCGCTAGGCTCCACCATTTCCTCCTAAATTGTTGACAGACTGGTAGCATCGAACCCGGTTTTGGCGCGAATGCGTCATGGTTCGGTTGTGTCCTGCGCGCGCTTTCCTATAGTGAGTGGATAGAACCAGTCCGGGACGCCCGTCTTGTCGTCCAATGCCATCCAATCACCGTCCAAGATCGAACCGCCCTGGCGTCGCCTCGTGCGTTTCGTGGGGAGGCGGCTCGATACCCTCTCGGCTGGCGGCTGGCTCTTTGGTCTGCTCTTTGCCGCCCTGTCGCTGACCCCTTCGCTTATTCCGCGCAATGTACTGGTGCAGGGGATCTTGTCCGGCTGCGCCTTTGCCGCCGGCTATGGCATCGGGGTTTTTCTCGAATGGCTGTGGAATTTCCTCGAACTGCGCTGGCCGAACCGGCGAATAGCCCGCTGGACCGGGCGGATATGCGCCGGGGCCTGTCTGGTCCTGACCATTGCCTTTCTCTGGTTCTGGACCGGATGGCAAAATTCCATTCGCGACGGCATGGGCGAGAGCCCGCTTGAAGCAACCCAACCGCTGCTGGTGGCGCTGATCGCGTTTCTGCCCGCCGCCCTCCTCGTCGGGCTCGGGACCCTGATCGTCCATGGCGTGCGCATCGTGGCGCGCTGGCTTGGGAAACTGATCCCGCCGCGCGTGGCGCTGGTGGGCGCGATGATTCTGGTGGGCATTGCCACCGCTACCGTGGGCGATGGTGTCATTGCGCGCGGGCTGTTTCTGGCGGCCGACCGTTTTTATGGCGATTTCGACCGGTTGGTGGGTATTTCCGAGCCGATGCCGACCGATCCCCTGCATTCGGGTAGCGCGCAATCGCTGGTGCGCTGGGACACGATCGGGCTCGATGCCCGCGTCTATGTCGAGACTGGCCCGAGCGCCGATGAGATCGCCGCCCTCACCGAAAAACCGGCGGAAACGCCGCTGCGCGTTTATGTGGGGCTGCGCTCGGCCGACACGCCGGAAAAGCGCGCCGAACTGGCTTTGGCCGAAATGGACCGTGTGGGTGCGTTCAATCGCAAGGTGCTGGTGCTGATCATGCCGGTGGGTACCGGCTGGGTCGAGCCCGCGGCCATCGACACGCTCGAATTTCTCCATGGCGGCGATGTCGCCAGCGTTGCCGTGCAATATTCCTATCTGACGAGCTGGCTCTCGCTGGTGTCCGAACCCGATATCGGGGTGGAAACAGCGCGGGCGCTGTTCAATGCCGTCTATGACCGCTGGACCGATATGCCGCACGACCGGCGGCCAAAGCTCTATCTCCACGGTCTCAGCCTTGGCGCCTATAGCTCGGCCGCCTCGGCCCAGCTCTATGACATTCTGGGCGATCCCTTCGATGGCGCGCTCTGGGTAGGCCCGCCCTTTGCCAGCGCCGCCTGGCGCACCACCACAGCCAATCGCGATCCCGGCTCGCCCTTCTGGCGGCCGCGCATCGGCCAGGAAACCACGGTCCGCTTTGCCAACACGGGCGACGATCTCGACGACGCGGAAGCCTGGGGACCGCTCCGCATCGTCTATTTGCAATATCCGTCCGACCCCATCGTCTTCTTTGACTGGGCGCTGCCCTATCGCGAGCCGGCCTGGCTCAGCGGGGAACGCGCGCCTTCGGTGTCGCCGCTGCTCAACTGGTATCCGGTCGTCACTTTCCTTCAATTGGCGCTGGACATGGCGCTGGCCCAGACCGCGCCGATCGGCTTTGGCCATGTCTATGCGCCGCAGGACTATTTTGACGGCTGGGTGGCGGTCACCAACCCCCAGGGTTTTTCGCCGGCCGAACGCGAGGCGCTGGAAGCCAAGCTGACCCGCCATGGGCCGCGGGCGCTGATCGAGGGTGGCTGGTTTCGGCACAATCAACCTGTGGTGGCCAACTAGGCTCCTGCCATAATCGGGTTTGACGCCAACTATCCTTCTGGCATTTCTTCGATTCCGTGCCGGACAAGGATTTTTGCGACGTGGCGAGAAAACCCATCACAATCAACACCGAACGGGCGCGCCAGATCTGGCTCAGGGCGCAGCGACTCGATGAGGAAGCCCCCTTTGGCGCTGGTCCCGGGGCATCTGCGGCTGCCATCGCGCATCTGGGCTATGTGCAGATCGACACAATCAATGTGATCGAGCGCTGCCACCACCACATTCTCTATTCGCGCATTCCCGACTATCGGCGGACCGATCTCGCGCATTTGCAGAGCGTGGACAAATCGATCCTTGAATATTGGACGCATGCGCTGAGCTATGTCCCAACCGCGGACCTGCGCTTTTTTGTGCCGGCGATGAAGGCGTATCGTGAAAAGCCGAGCGCCTGGTTCGGGACGGTAAATAAGGCCGAAATCTCGGCGATGAAAAAGCGGCTGCGCACCGAAGGGCCATTGTCGATTCGCGACATCGACGATGACGAACTGGTGGACAAGGACCATCCCTGGGCGAGCAGAAAGCCGTCAAAACGCGTGCTGCAGCTCATGTTCTACCAAGGCCATGTGGCGATTTCGGCGCGCGAGGGCATGCTCAAGACCTATGACCTGATCGAGCGGCATTTTGGCTGGGAAGGGAGCCCGAAACCGGCGACGGAGCGGCAACTCACGGCCTACCTGCTCGATAGGGCGTTGAAGAGCCAGGGGATCGTCAGCCTTGATTCCATCTGCCATCTCAATGCACCGGCAAAGAAGGCAGTGCACGAGCTGATCGAAGCGCGGGTGAAGCGACGCGCCTTGGTGCCGGTTCTTATCGAGGGCGCGGAGAAAGTGCCGCATTGGGCCGAGCCGGCGGTGCTCGAAGCGGCAACAGGGCCTTCGGGCCGTGTGCATGTGCTGTCGCCCTTCGATCCGCTGATCATCCAGCGCAAGCGGCTCAAGATTTTCTTCGGCTATGACCATCTGTTCGAAGCCTACCTGCCGGTAGCCAAGCGCCAGTACGGCTATTTCGCGCTGCCGGTGCTGGTCGGGGACCGGGTCGTGGCCGCGGTGGATTTGAAGACCGATCGCGCCGCGGGAAAACTGCTGGTGCAGAAGTGGACCTGGCTCGAAGACATTGGCGCCGAGGAGAAGGCGGCGGTTGACGCGGAGCTGGCGCGGTTCGAGCGGTTTCAATTGGGGGTGTGACGCGGTTGAGCGCCTAACCGATCACATTACGATTCTTTCATAAGATATATCTTGAAAGTGTCTTCGGCCGTTCCGACCTCACTGCTCAGGAACAAAACATATCGGAGACACATCATGTCTTACTGGCGCAATGGCGAACCCAATTGGCGGCGTTTCGAGCAGATGGCTCGTCGCGGCTGGGGCAAGGTGCAGAATTTCAGCGAAGAAGATCTCGGCAATATCGGCGGGAATTTCCGCGTTGGCCGCATGCTGGCCTCGGGCGATGTGCGCCTCGTGGCGCTCTACCTCATCGAGCAGCAGCCCCGGCATGGCTACGATCTGATCAAGGCCATCGAAGAGCGGTCCAACGGCGTCTATTCGCCGAGCCCAGGCATCGTCTATCCGGCGCTGACCTATCTCGAGGAAGCGGGCTATGTGACCTCGTCGGCCGAAGGCAACAAGAAGCTCTATACAATCACCGACGAAGGCCGGACGCATCTCAACGAAAACCGCGAGGCCGTGGCTTCGACGCTGGATTTCCTGGCGCGGACCGGCGAGCAGTTTAACCGCTTCCGTGAGTTCGTGCGGGCGGACTGGCCCTTTGGTGGGCGGCCGGAAGACGGCAATGAGCCGCCGCATCGCGGGGGTGAAGATCGGCCGCTGCATGATGCGGTGCCGGAACTGGATCAGGCGCGGAAGGCCTTGAAGGGTGCCATCCGCAAGGCACGGCATGGCTCGGAAGAGCATCAGCGCCGGGCAGCCGAGATTTTGCGTCGCGCCGCCGCGGAAGTGGATGCGCTGGGCGAGGATGATGTGGATCTCTGAGGTCCAC
>NZ_JBEVLL010000095.1:0-4370 GCF_040509215.1 Devosia sp. | reverse complement strand
GGATCGAGGCCAGCGGCTTCGAACAGGTCCTTGTTCCAGAAGAAGGCCTTGGTGGAAAAGGCGACCGGAATGCCCCACTGGGTGCCGTCGAAGGTCACGGTTTCCGGAACGTAGTTATAGTAGGCGCCCTTTTCCTCGTCGGTCATCGGCACGGGGACGATGAGATCGTTGAGGGCGAATTGCTTCAGGGTGCGCGAACCGACATAGGCGATATCGACCGGCGTGCCGGCGACGGCAAGCGTGGTCACCTTGTCCTGGCACTGGCCCCAGCCGACGAGCTCGGGAGCGACCGGGTAGTCGGGATTGGCGGCGGTCCATTCCTCGAACAGCTTGGTGTAGACCGGGGTCACCACGTCGCCGCAGAGGATGATGTTGATTTCTTCGGCTTGAGCCACAGTGGCCAGACCGGTGGTGCCCGAGAGGGCCACCAGCGACGCCAGCACGAGGCCTTTGGTCTTGTTCATTCTTAGTCTCCCTTGTTGCACGCCCGAAGGCGCCTTCCCTCTCGTCAGGTCCCTCCGGGGTCCTGGACGAAAATCCTTGTTATTGCTTGACCGCCCCCGCAGTCAGACCTGCCACCAGATAGCGCTGGAGGAAGATGATGACGATCATCACCGGCAGGATGCCGACGAAGCTGGCCGCCATCAACTCGTTCCACTGCACTTCCTGCTTGCCGAAGAAGGCGAAGAGGCCAACCGGCAGCGGCATGAATTCGGTCTTGGAGTTGAAGGTCAGCGCGAAAATGAACTGCTGAGCGTAGGCACCGATGAAGGTCATGATGGCGACCACGACGATGCCAGGCATGGCGAGCGGCAGGATGACGCGGCGCAGGGTGTAAAGGCGCGAGGCGCCGTCGACCCATGCAGCTTCGTCAAGCTCGCGGGGAATGCGCATCATATAGGTGCGCAGCAGCCAGATAGAGGACGGGATGAGGAAGGCCGCACCCGGCACGATCATGGCGAAATAGGTGTTGAGTAGCCCGAGGCTCCGCATCAGGCGGAAGAGCGGGATCAGCAGCACGGCGCCCGAGAACATGTTCACGGCAAGGAACATGCCGAGCAGCAGCGCCTGGCCGCTGAAATTGAAGCGGGCGAAGGAATATGCCGCGGGGACCACGATGACAACAACGATCAGCGTCACCACCGAGGAGATGAAGAACGAGTTGAAGATGTGCATGCCCAGCGCCGGGACCGAGGTCCACATATTCACATAGGCATCGAAAGACCAGGTCTTCGGGATGAAGCTATAGGGCGTCGAGAAAAGCTGCGCCAACGGCTTGAGCGAAACCAGGAAGCCTTCGATGAAGGGCGCGAGCACGAAGAACAGGAAGACCGCGATGCCGACGTAAAGGGCGGCAACTTCGTACCAGTGGTACCGGTCGATCATCGCCTTGGCGGAACGTGCCTTGGTCTTGGGCCTGACGGTTGCCGGGCTGTCGGCGGCAGCGATCTCGGTCGAGCGGGCGACGTCGGTCATTTGGCTTCTCCCTGCTGGAGCTTGCGAACGGCACGGAAGTAGGCGAGGCAGAACAGCGACACGAAGATACAGATCACCACGGCGCGTGCGGCGCCTTCGCCATATTTGCGGCTGCCGATGGCGGTCTTGTAGGTGTCGATGATCATGGTCGTGGTCGAGCCCGAGGGACCGCCCTGGGTCAGGATCCAGATGATGTCGAACGAGTTGAACGTGGCGATGAGCGAGAGCAGGCTCATGGTGATGATGGCCGGGATCATCAGCGGCACGGTGATGCGGCGGAAGCGGTAGAAGCGGCCGGCGCCATCGGTCCAGGCGGCCTCATAGAGATCCTTGGGGATCGACTGCATGGCGGCAAGGAAATAGATGGTCACCATGGGCACGCCGATCCACACGTCGGTGACGATGGTCGCCCAGAAGGCGGTGTGACCATAAGCGAGCCAGGCGACGGGACCGCCGACGAGGCCGAAATTCTGCAGAAGGCCCGAGATCATGCCGAACTGGCCGTTATACATCCAGCTCCACATGTAGATGCCGATAGCCATGGGCACGATCCAGGGCGGCATGGTGAGGATGCGGAACACGGCCTGGCCGGGAATGGCGGCATTGAGCAGCACGGCGCCGGCCATGCCGATGATCATCTTGGTCGAGACCGAGAAGAAGGTCCAGACGAACGTCCGGACGATCACCTCGGTGAAATTGCCGACTCCGAAGATGCGCTGGTAGTTGGCCCAGCCGACGAAATCATAGCCGGCCTTGAGCGAGGCATTGGTGAAGCTGAGAATGACCGTATCGACCAGCGGATAGGCAACAATGGTCAGGATATAGATCAGTGCCGGAGCCAGAAGGGCGAGGGCGAAGATGGTGGCGCTACGCGAACTGGTCATCGGCTTTTTCTCCTCAGCCCTGTCGTCCGAGGGCAGCATCGAAACGCTGCCAGATGGGGCCCATGTCGACCACGGACTTGCTGCGCATCGCTTCGTCCATGGAGAGTGCCAGCAGCCCGGCCTCAAGCGCATCGACCACCGAGACCGGCAGCGGCGCACCATCGACGAGATGCTTCAGGATATCTTCGGCCATCTGCTCGTCAGCGCCATAATGGCTCGAGAGCGAGCTGACTTCATAGGTCTTGTCTTCGAGGCGATCCGAGGTGCGGCTATCGGTGACCTTGAAGTAATTGCGCACGAAGTCGCCTTCGGCCATGCCCTTGGCGCCGATCACGGCAAAACGCCGGAAATCGTCGGCCACGTTGAGATTGGTGTGGAAGGTCAGCGCCGCGCCATTTTCGTACTGCACGAGGGCGGTCTGGAAATCGATGATATCGCCATCGCTGTCGAACACCTTGTCAGTGCCCATCCAGCCCGAGGGCTTGCGGTGATAGACTTCGAGGTCGTTGATGCCGGAGACCTGCGGCGCGTTTTCGGGCGTAAAACTGCGGCGGCCGCCAAAGCTTGCGACATAGCGCGGGCGGCAACCCATGACGCCATTATAAAGGTCGAGGTCGTGGCAGCACTTTTCGAGCATGAAGCTGCCCGAATATTTCCCATAGCGACGCCAGTCGCGCATGAAAAAGGCGCCGTGATAGGGCGGAATGGTTTCCGAGGCTTCGATCGAGGCGATATTGCCCAGCTTTCCTTCGGCCTGCGCCTTGCGCAGATCGACATAGAGCGGGGCGTAGCGCAGCACGAGGCCCACCATCACATTGTCGGAGCCGTACTGGCCGATCAGTTCGGCGATCGCCATCGTGTCTTCAACTGAAGTCACGACCGGCTTTTCGGCGAAAAGCTTCATGCCGCGCTCAAGACCGATGCGGATGTGCTCGAGATGCATGTGATTGGGCGAACCGACCATGAGAAGGTCGAGATTGCCGTTGTCGATCAGCGCTTCGAGACTGTCATATTGCTTGCCGACGGAGACGCCATGCTCCTTCGTATAGGGGAGGCCCGCCGGGGCCGGATCGACATAACCGACGATCTCGAAATCACTCCGGGCAGCGGTAAAAACCCGCGCCAGATAAGCCAAGCGATAGCCAAGGCCGATAATGCCTACCCGCATATTCCCTGTACCCTGTTTTCCGCCAATCTCTTCCGGATTAGTCGGCATTTCTGTAAACGATTTTCAAGACTAGGCGCCTTTATGACATAATGTCAACACAGATTCCAAGCGCTGACAATACCAATTTAAGCCACTCTTTCGTGGCGCCTTTTTGGGCAGCACTTTGCTGTATTTCTGGGCGTTTGGCAGGGGTTTGAGGAAAAAATCCATGTGGACAAGGTCCACCAAAGCGCGCAGCATGTCGCAATTGGTATCCATGTGGCCTCTTTCAGGAGTGTCACTAGAGATGACATGCCTGAAAATTTCATACAGAGTGCATCGTGCGGCCCAAAATGAGGAGCAGGCCGCCCGAGAGATCACGAAAGACCCCCGACATGAGCCTTTCCACCAATCCCTTCCCCAATGACGCCGACCGCTCGGCTATCTGGACCATGCTGGTGCCGCGCGACATCGCCGCCTATGTGGCCGCCGACTGGTCCATGGTCGAAGGCGATTTCGTCGCCGAGGATTTTGTCGGCATCAACGGCAACAAACAAGACAATCCCGATGGCTGGACGATCAGCTATCCAACCCTCGCCGACTATAGCGCCGAATGGCTACGCCAGGCGCATGAAGGCCAGAAGCAGTCTTATGCCGAAGACGTGGAAGCCGGCATCCACCGCGCCACGAGCCTGACTGAAATCGAAATCACCGGCGATCGCGCCATTGCGCACAAGAAGTTCAACGGCGAAATCAAGCTGAGCGACGGCGGTGTTGATCGCCTGAACTGGCAGACGCTCTATTTCGTCCGCAAGGTTGCGGGAAAGTGGAAGCTGACCGGGTTTGTGGGCTACCTGCCCTAT
>NZ_JBEVLL010000094.1:0-12098 GCF_040509215.1 Devosia sp. | reverse complement strand
GATGTGGTGATCGATACGCTTGGCATGTTCGGCAACCCGCTCGAAACCACCGACATCGACCAGCAGACGCTGCAGGGCTGGAAAACGCTGATCGACAACGCCCATCTCTTCGGCGCCAAGACGATCGCCGGTTTCACCGGTCGAATCCGCGGCAAGTCGATCGAAGAGAGCCTGCCGCGCTACAAGGAGGTCTGGACCGATCTCGCCAAGCGCGCCGCCGACAAGGGTGTCCGTCTTGCGTTTGAGAACTGCGCGATGGATGGCAATTGGGCGTCCGGCGATTGGAACATCGCCCATAATCCCGATGCCTGGGAGTTGATCTTCAACGAGACGCCGCAGGACAATATCGGGCTCGAATGGGAGCCGTGCCATCAGATGGTCTATCTGATCGACCCGATCCCGCAGATCCACAAATGGGCGCCAAAGATTTTCCACGTCCATGGCAAGGACGCGACGATCCGCTGGGATGTGATCCGCGAGCATGGCGTTTTCGGCAAGGTGCCATTCGTTTTCATGCGCACGCCGGGCTTTGGCGACACCAACTGGACCGATGTGATCTCGGAACTGCGGCTGGCCGGGTATCAGGGCTCGATCGATATCGAGGGCTGGCACGACCCGGTCTATCGCGGCGATCTCGAGATCACCGGGCAGGTGCATGCGCTCAATTATCTCAAGGCCAGCCGGGGTGGTGATTTCGTCGGGGTTTAAAAGTCATACTTAACTTGACGGGCGGGCAAAGAAGGTCTTTTCTCGTTGAGAAAACGATTTCCTCAGCAGGTTGGAGTCTGCTGAGGAGGAGCCGGTCGGGCTGGCTTGTGGCCAGGGAATTCTATGGCGGTAACGCTGTGGTTACGGGATGTCGCGGGGGATTTGCCCCGTCGATTAGTCGCTGCTCAGGGGCAGGAGGGCTCCTTGCAGCATTTCTTGCGGCGATTGTGCCGCTCAGGGAGGAGAACCTGATGAAACTGAACGCATTCGGACTTTTGACCGCTGTCAGCCTTGGTGCGATGAGCCTGGCGACGCCGGCCTTTGCGCAGGTGACGCTGAAAATCTGGTCGATCGACGGGGTGGACCGCGTTGGTATCGCCGACACGTTCTCGAAGGAATTCGACGAGGCCAATGAGGATATCGTCGTCGAATACCGCGCCATTCCTTTCGACGACCTCGTCAACGAAACGCTGCGCGCCTTTGCGACGGGCAATGCGCCTGACATCGTGTCGTTCGACAATCCTGATTTCGCGCTGTTCTCGTCGCGTGGCGCCATGCTCGACATTACCGACCGGGTTGCCAATTCGAGCGTGATCAAGGCCGAGAACTATTTTGAAGGTCCGCTGAACTCGGTTTCGTGGGACGGCAAGCTGTTCGGCATTCCGAAATATACCGACACGATCGGCGTATTCTACAACAAGGACCTGTTCGCCAAGGCAGGGATCACCGAGCCGCCGACCACATGGGCGCAGCTCACGGAATATGCCGAGAAGCTGACGGACCCGGCCAATAACGTCTATGGCGCGACTTTCTCGGCGCGTGCGGGCGAAGAAGGGACGTTCCAGTTCCTGCCGATCATCCAGATGTCGGGCGGCGGCTATGACAATGTGGCGACCGACGGCGCGGCCGAAGTGCTCGATCTGTGGAAGAAGATGGTCGACAACGGCTGGGCGTCCAAGGACGTGCTGAGCCTTGGCCAGTGGGATTCGACCGGCACCTTCAATTCGGGCAATGCCGCCATGGCGATCTCCGGCCCGTGGGAAGTCGACCGCATGGTGGAAGACGCCAAGTTCGACTGGGGCGTGGCGCTGCTGCCGACGATCACCGACGGCGGCGAGCGGTCTTCGGCTCTCGGCGGATTCGACTGGGGTATCATGTCGACCACCAAGCACCCGGACGAAGCATTCCGCGCGCTTGAATATTTCGCCAGCCAGGACAACCGGATCTTTGAAGAATTCGGCTCCATTCCGGCACGCAGCGATATCGAACTGCCGGTGACCGGCGTCGAGAAGAAGGACGCGGCGCTCAAGGTGTTCCTCGAACAGCTCCAGTATGCCCAGCCGCGCGGTCCGCATCCGGAATGGCAGAAGATCTCCAAGGCCATCTATGACGCCATGCAGCAGGCCCTGACCGGCCAGATGTCGTCCAAGGATGCGCTGGCACAGGCCCAGACGACCATCAACGGCATTCTCGGGAAGTAATCTCCCACCACCCGGCCGGGTACCCGGCCGGGTACTCGCCGCCAGGGTTGGAGAGGTTTCGTGCGACGATTTTTGGCTTCCCTGCGCGATGGCGTGGGTTTCGATATTCTGCTTGTTGGTGCGGCGATGGCTTTTCTCGTCGCCATGGCTGGATTGCCGCTGATCTATAATGTGCTGATGAGCTTTCAGCAGGTGGACATGTTCACCCTGGGCTCGCTGATCAGGCCGTGGGCCGGTTTTCAGAACTACATCGATGTGGTGCGCGAGCCGGCATTCTGGCTGGTGACCAAAAATACCTTCATCTTCGTCTTCTTCTCGATGGGCGGCCAGTTCATCATCGGCTTTGCGCTGGCGCTGTTCTTTGCGCAGAATTTTCCGGGCGCCTCGACCATTCGCGGCCTGTTCCTCGTTTCATGGGTGATGCCGGGCCTGGTGGTCGGCGCGATCTGGAGCTGGATCCTGGCCGGCGATTTCGGCGTGCTCAACACGATCCTCAAGGGTCTCGGGATCATCCAGTCGAACGTGTTCTGGAAGTCTGATCCGGCCTTTTCCATCTGGGCGGTGGTTATCGCCAATATCTGGCTGGGTCTCGCCTTCAACATGCTGCTGCTTTCGGTGGGACTCGCTGCGATTCCGCGCGATCTCTATGAGGCCGCCGAACTCGATGGCGCCAATGCCTTCCAGCGCTTCTGGACGATCACGCTGCCGATGATGCGCTCAACGATTGGCGCGGTTCTGTCGCTGGGGCTGATCGGCACCTTGCAGCAGTTCGATCTCTTTCCCGCAATCACCGAGGGCGGTCCCGCCAATACCTCGACGGTTGCCCAATACTGGTCCTGGCAGATGAGCTTCCAGCTTTACGATTTCGCCAAGGGCGCCACGATTTCGGTGATGATGCTGGTGCTCGTGCTGATCGCGTCGATCATCTATGTGCGCTCCACCCGCCATGAGGTGCGCGGATGACCCGGCCCTATATTCCCTGGCTGCTCGTCGTCGTCGCTCTGGCGCTGGCCGCGGTCTATCTCTTCCCGCTCTACTGGATGTATGTCACGAGCTTCAAATCGGGCTCGGAGATCTTTGCCAATCCGCCCACCTTCTGGCCGCGTGAGATCGACCTGTCGATCTATCCCAATGTGTGGACGCGGCGGACCATGCACGTGTTCCTCTGGAACTCGACGCTGATCGCGGCGGGTGTCACGGCCATTACCGTGATCTTTGGTACAGGCTGCGCCTATGTGCTGGCACGGTACCGGAACGTTTGGGTCGATATCGGCCTCTTTTCGGTGCTGATGCTGCAGGTTCTGCCAGCCTCTGTGATGGTGACGCCACTGTTTGTCGCCTTCAACCAGTTCGGCCTGCTCAACTATCCGCGGACGGCGGTCGTGCTGGCGGCGGCGGCCAAGGCCATGCCGTTCTTCGTCGTGCTGGTGCGTGCAACCTTCATGACCGTGCCTCGCGAACTCGAAGAGGCGGCGCTTGTCGACGGCAATTCGCGCGTCGGCGCGTTCTTCTCCATCGTCCTGCCGCTGGCGCGGAACGGCATTCTGGTCTGCGCCATCCTCACCTTCATGAGCTCGTTCGGCGAGTACATCTATTCCAAGTCGATCATCCAGGACCCGTCCTTGCAGCCAGCCAGCGTTGGCCTTTCGGGCTTCCTTGGACCGAACTCGACCGACTGGAACGCCATCATGGCTTATTCGGCGATCTATGTGACGCCGATCCTTGCCGTCTTCGTCCTGCTGCAGCGCCGTATCGTCTCCGGCCTCACCTCGGGAGCACTCAAATGACTGCCCAGATCGAACTGAAAAATATCGACAAGCACTATGGCGCTTTCCACGCGCTGAAGAATGTCAGCCTCTCGATCGAGAAGGGGAGCTTTGTGGCGCTGGTCGGGCCTTCGGGCTGCGGCAAGTCCACGCTGCTGCGCTCGATTGCCGGGCTCGAAACCATCACCTCGGGCGACCTGCATATTGCCGGTAAGGAGATGACCGGCGTGCCGCCGCGGCATCGCGACATCGCCATGGTGTTTCAATCCTACGCGCTCTATCCGCATATGACGGTGGAGGAGAACCTGACCTATTCGCTGCGCCTCCATGGCGTAGGGAAGGCGGAAGCCAAGGCCAAGGCGGCCGAGGTTGCGGCAACGACCGGGCTTTCGGCGCTGTTGTCGCGCTATCCGCGGCAGCTTTCGGGCGGGCAGCGGCAGCGTGTGGCCATGGGCCGGGCGATTATCCGCAATCCCAAGGCGTTCCTCTTCGACGAGCCGCTGTCCAATCTCGACGCGGCGCTGCGGGTGCAGATGCGCAAGGAAATCCGGGCGCTGCATGATCGGCTGGGGGCGACCTCGGTCTATGTGACCCACGATCAGATCGAAGCGATGACCATGGCCGATTGGGTGGTGGTGATGCGCGACGGGATTATCGAGCAACAGGGGCGGCCGCTTGATCTCTACGACCAGCCGGTCAATCGGTTCGTCGCCGGGTTCATCGGTTCGCCGGCGATGAATTTTGTCGACGGCGTCATCGCCGAAGATGGTCGTGGCGTTGTCGTGGGGGCGGGGGATCGCATTCCGCTGGCGCGGCAGGCCGAACCCAATCGAAAGGTGGTTGCCGGAGTAAGGCCCGAAAATCTGCGCGTGGCGGAGGGGGCCGCGAGCTTTCACTTCGAGGTCGGCAATGTGGAGTCGACGGGCTCGGCGACTTATCTGACCTCCAAGGACGGTGCCCTGCAACTGGTGCAGACGGAGCGGCTTGGTTTTTCAGTGGGGGACCGGGTGGGCCTCGATATCGATCCGGCGCTGGTGCACCTGTTTGATCCACAGAGCGGGGCACGGATTTAGGCTTTTGTTTTGCTGCTCCCACCGGCTGTCATCCCGGCCTTGAGCCGGGATCCATCTTGAAATCTCAGGATGAACCCCGGCCTTCGCCGGGGTGACAAACGGGGAGGGACAGAACCTCAAACTCCCAACCAACTCTTTGCTTTATAAGCGAAAAGGTTTTCTCATGTCTCGTTATGCTCCCGTTCCCTTTCCCGATGTGCGGCTGGAAGGCAAATTCTGGCATGAACGGCTGGAGACGGTGCTCGATCGCACGGTGCCCAGCCAGCACAAGAAGCTGGGCGAATATGGCATTCTCGACTCGCTGAAATTGCGCAATCCGCCGCCGCCGCTGCGTTTTCCGCGCCATTCCAATGGATTTACCGTGCAGGTTTTCTGGGACAGCGATGTCGGCAAGTGGATCGAGGCGGCGAGTTATGCGCTGGCGCATCGGCGCGATGCCGATATCGAAGCCAAGATCGAGGCGGCCATCGACGATCTCGAAAAGGCGCAGTCGCCGGATGGCTATCTCAATTGCTGGTATCTCGGGCGGGAGCCGGAGAACCGCTGGACCAACCTTCGCGACAACCACGAGATGTATAATGCCGGGCACCTGCTCGAAGGCGCGGTGGCCTATTTTCAGGTAACCGGAAGGCGACGCTTTCTCGATGTGATGGAGCGCTATCTCGACCACATTTATTCGAACTTTGGCACCGATGCCGGCAAGCGCCGGGGCTATGACGGGCATGAGGAAATCGAGCTGGCGCTGATGAAGCTCTACTACCTCACGGGGGAGAAGAAGCATCTCGACTTTGCCACCTACATGATCAACGAGCGCGGCAATGCGAACCCGCACTATTTCGATATCGAACGCGAGGCGCGCGAGGGCGGGGACGCCAAGCAGCGCTATGTGTTTGCCAATTACGAATATTCGCAGAGCCACAAGCCGGTGCGCGAGCAGGAGAAGGTGGTCGGCCACGCGGTGCGCGCCATGTATCTCTATACGGCGATGGCCGACCTGGCGGCGGAGCTGAACGATCCGGCGCTGAAACGGGCCTGCGAAGTGCTCTGGGACGATGTGATGGAAACCAAGATGTATGTGACGGCGGGCCTGGGCCCCTCGGCGCACAATGAGGGTTTTACGCATGACTTCGATCTGCCCAACCAGACGGCCTACGCCGAGACTTGTGCGTCCGTCGCGCTGATCTTCTGGGCGCAGCGGATGCTGCATCTCGATCTCGATGGGAAGTACGGCGATATTCTCGAACTCGCCATGTTCAATGGCGCGCTTTCGGGGCTGAGCCGGGATGGCGAACACTACTTCTATGCCAATCCGCTGGAGAGCGACGGTACGCCGACGCGGTGGGACTGGCACACGTGTCCGTGCTGCACGATGAACGTGTCGCGGCTGGTGGCGTCGGTGGGTGGGTATTTCATCTCGACGTCGAGTGACGGGGTGGCCTTCCATCTTTATGGCGGGATCGGTTCCACGGTCGAGATCGGTGGGCAGAGGGTCGCGCTCAAGGAAGTGTCGAACTATCCGTGGTCGGGCGACATCAGGATTTCGGTCGATCCGGAAACGCCAGCGGCGTTCGATGTTAAGCTTCGTATTCCGGGCTGGTGCCATGGTGCGACCATCGCGGTGAACGGGCAGAAGGTCGAGGCAAAGGCTGAGAACGGTTATGTCACCATTCACCGCACTTGGGCCAAGGGCGACTCGATTGCTTTGGACCTGCCGATGCCGGCGGAGCGGCTTTATTCGCATCCGGGCGTGATCATGAATGCCGGGCGCGTGGCGCTGAAGCGTGGGCCGCTGGTTTATTGTGTCGAGGAGGTCGACAATCCGGGCGGGCGCGTGCAGCGGTTGAAAATCAAGCGCGACGCGGCGCTGGAGGTGAAGACCGAGGCAGGGCTGTTCGATGGCGTGGTAACGCTCAAGGCTGCGGCGACGGCGATCGACGAAGGGGAATGGTCGGGGCTTTATCGGACCAAGCCGCCGGCCGAGCGCGAGGCGAACCTGACGGCTATTCCATACTATCTCTGGGCTAATCGCGGGCAGGGGAGCATGGTGGTCTGGATACCGGAGGTGGTTTGAGGCAGTCGCCAGATCTGCTGGCAACGCAATAGCCTCCGCCTCCAGCAATCGTCACCCTCGGGCTTGACCCGAGGGAGCTACACCTGCCGCGCCACCATCAAGTGCAGCGTCCTCGGGTCAAGCCCGAGGATGACGTTCCGTGGTTGGACGCGTTTTTTGCGTTCAACGCCTGCTAGCCGCGATAGTGCACGACCATCAGCGCCTTTGCGGGGGCGGTCGAGTCATTGACGATTTCGTGGGGCAGGTCGGCGCGGTAACGGGCGGTTTCGCCCTTGGCAAGTCTCTGGCTACTGCCGCCGCTGATGACGGTCAGGCCATCGGTCCAGGCGGTCAGGTGTTCGGTGGTGCCGGCCGAGTGCGGCGAGCTTGCAAGGCTCTTGCCGGCGGCGATTTCCACTTCATACCACTCCACCTGGCTCGCCAGGTTTGGCGGGCTCAGGATGCGCAGGGTCCAGTCGCCTTTGGGCGAGCGGATTTCGGGGGTGTGGGCGAGGCTCACGACCTCGATGGTCTCGGCCTGTTTTTGGCTGACTCCGCCCCCGACCAGTTCCGAGAGATCGAGTTTGAGCGCCTGAGTGAGGCCCCAGAGCACGGCGAAGGTCGGGTTGGCCTCGCCGCGTTCGATCTGTGACAGCATGGATTTTGAAACTCCCGAGCGGGCAGCCAGTTGTTCCAGTGTCAGATGGCGGGCTTTTCGCTCGGCCTGAATGATGGGCCCCAGCTGCGGCGCGGACTCGGTACTCATAGAAATTCCATTGTAACGGATTTCAAAATCCAATATATTGGAATTTCCATTATAGCGGAGGATGCGGCGGTGGATAGCGGATTTCTTGATCATGTGACCTCGGTTCTGGCCGAGATCGAGGCGGCGGGCCTGCGCAAGACGGAGCGCGAGATTTCCGGGCCGCAGGGCGGGCGTATCGCGGTTGGTGGGCGTGAGATGCTGAACCTTTGCGCCAACAACTATCTTGGCCTGGCAAACCATCCGGATATTCGCCGCGCCGCGGCAGAGGCGCTGGACAGCCACGGGTTTGGCATGGCTTCGGTGCGGTTCATCTGCGGCACGCAGGACCTGCATCGGGAGCTGGAGCGGCGGATCGCTAGATATCTCGGCAAGGACGACGCTATTCTCTTTGCGGCCTGTTTCGACGCCAATGGCGCGCTGTTCGAGACGCTGTTGGGGCCGGAGGATGCGGTCATTTCCGACTCGCTCAACCATGCTTCGATCATCGATGGTGTGAGGCTGAGCAAAGCGAAGCGCTATCGCTATGACACGTCGGACATGGACGCGCTGGAAACCCAGCTCAAGCAGGCGGCAGCTGATGGTTGCCGGTTCAAGCTCATCATCACCGATGGCGTCTTCTCTATGGATGGGCATGTCGCCAAGCTCAGGGAAATCTGCGCGCTGGCCGAGCGGTTCGGGGCACTGGTGGCGGTGGATGATTGCCATGCCACGGGGCATCTCGGCGAAAAGGGCAGGGGTACGCCGTCGCTGACCGGCGCGGGGAACGGTGTTGATATTGTTACCGGTACGCTGGGCAAGACGCTGGGCGGCTCGATGGGCGGGTTCATCGCGGCGGCGCAGCCGATCATTGATCTCTTGCGGCAGCGGGCGCGGCCGTATCTCTTTTCCAACAGTCTGGCTCCAGCCGTGGCGGCGGGGTCGCTGAAAGCGATCGATATTGCCGAGGATGCGGATGACCTGCGGGCCAAGCTGGCGGGGCACGCGGCAAAATTCCGCAAGGGGCTGAGCGAGGCCGGCTTTTCGCTGATCGATGGGCAGACGCCGATCATTCCGGTGATGCTGGGTGATGCGGTTCTGGCGCAGCGCATGGCGAAGGAGCTGGATGCGCGGGGCGTTTATGTCGCCGGGTTCTTCTATCCGGTGGTGCCGCAGGGCAAAGCGCGCATTCGCACGCAGATGTCGGCGGCGCTGACCGATGACGATGTGGATTTTGCAATTGCGGCATTCAGCGATGCTGGCCGCGCGCTGGGGGTTATCTGATGAAGGCGCTGGTCAAGGCAAAGCCGGAACGGGGCATCTGGATGGAAGATCGTCCCGTGCCCGAAATCGGGCCGGATGACGTGCTGATCAAGGTCAAGAAGACCGGCATCTGCGGCACGGACGTGCACATCTACAATTGGGACGACTGGGCAAGCCGCACCGTGCCGGTGTCGATGATCACCGGGCATGAATATGCCGGGGAGATCGTCGCCGTTGGCGGCAATGTGCGCGGGCTCAAGATTGGGCAGCGCGTTTCCGGCGAAGGCCATGTGGTCGGCGGCAATAGCCGGGCGGCGCGGGGCGGGAAGTATCATCTCGATCCCGATACCAAGGGGATTGGGGTCAATCTGCCGGGGGCCTTTGCCGAGTTCGTGCGCATTCCGGCTTTCAACGTGGTGCAGTTGCCGGACAGTGTCGATGATGAAATCGGGGCCATTCTCGATCCGCTGGGCAATGCAGTGCATACGGCGCTCTCGTTCGACATTGTCGGCGAGGATGTTCTGATCACTGGCGCTGGTCCCATCGGGATCATGGCTGGCGCGGTGGCGCGGCATGTCGGGGCGCGGCATGTGGTGATTACCGATATCAGCCCGCAGCGGCTGGAATTGGCGGCCAAGGTCGCCGATGTGGTGCCGGTGAATGTGGCGCAGGAAGATCTGCGGGAAGTCATGAACCGGCTCGGTATGCGCGAGGGTTTTGACGTCGGGCTCGAAATGAGCGGGGCACCGGCGGCGCTCGACCAGATGATCGACCATATGGTGATGGGCGGCAAGATTGCGCTGCTGGGTATTCCGGCGCGACCGTTCCCGTTTGACCTCGGCAAGATCGTGTTCCGTATGATCACGCTCAAGGGGATCTATGGGCGCGAGATGTTCGAGACTTGGCACAAGATGCTGGCCATGCTCGAAAGCGGGCTGGATGTGCGCGGGGTTATCACCGGGCGTCGTCCGGCGGGCGACTATGCAGCCGCGTTTGAAGAGGCGGCTTCCGGGACCGGCGGGAAGATCGTGCTCGATTGGGAGCAGGTCGGCTCGTAGTCGATAGATTGGCGGAGGGCTCGCGGAGCCCCCGCCGTTTGAGCCGCAGCGGAGCATGCGTAGACCGGCATTTATCGCTTATTCACCAAATCAGCCCAGACTCAATATTGCGCTGGGTACTGCGTATGCGCTCCAATATTGATCTATAGGTGCGCCCGTGAATTTTCCGGTTTTTATGAGCCTCTTGTCCGCGACTACTCTTGCCGTCCTTTTGGGTGTGCCGCTCGGCAGAGTATTCATGCGTCGCCGTCGGCGCTGGTAGCGCTCTTCATTTTCCATAGAACGATCTAGGCCGACTTGCGGCCGGCCGCTGCGCTCACCACGACAGTCGCCGCGCCAAAATCCGTTCCAAATCCAAAAATCCCCCTTGCGCGGAACCGTACCGTACGGTACGCCTGCGGACGGAAATTGCCGAAAGCGTTCGGCTATGCGTCTGCGGGTGACGACCAGTGCCTTTGCCCATCAAGATCAGCGAAGAGACCTTCACGCCCCGCCAGCAGGCGGTGCTTACGGCTGCGCTCGATCTGTTGGTCGAGAACGGCGACGGGTTGACCATGACGGCCGTAGCGCGGCGCGCTTCGTGCTCCAAGGAAACACTCTACAAGTGGTTCGGCGATCGCGATGGTCTCCTTACTGCAACAGTGCAGTGGCAGGCGGCCAAGGTGCGCATGCCGCATGTGGATCGCAGCCATCTCAGCGCGAAAGTGCTGCGCGAAAGCCTTGAGCAGTTTGCGCGGGACTTACTCACCACCATCATCGGTGAAGTCTCGATCACGCTCAACCGTACTGCCATTACCCATGCTGCCCAGGAAAAGGACAGCCTTGGGAACATCGTGCTCGAAAACGGGCCGATGGCGATCCGGCGGCGTCTGAAGCCAATTCTGGAAGCGGCGCGCGATGCGCGGCTGCTGCGCTTCAATTCGAGCGAAGACGCTTATCGTATCTTTTTCGGCCTCGTCGTCCGCGATGTGCAGATCCGTCTGCTGCTCGGCGACAAGAGCCTGACCCAATCCAATGTCGAAGCCAATATCGAAGCCGATGTTAAGGCCGCGACGGATCAATTCCTGGCCCTCCACGGGGCCAAGGCCAATACCTAAAATTCGCTACTGAGGGGAGATTCCCATGCGCGTCTATTACGATCGTGATGCCGATATCAACATCATCAAGTCCCGCAAGGTCGCCATCATCGGCTACGGCTCGCAGGGCCACGCCCATGTGCTGAACCTGCGCGATTCCGGCGTGACCAATGTCGCCGTTGGCCTGCGCCCCGGCTCGCCGTCGGCCAAGAAGGCCGAGAGCGAAGGCCTGAAGGTAATGAGCGTTGCCGAGGCTTCCGCCTGGGCTGACGTCATCATGCTTCTGACCCCCGATGAACTGCAGGCCGATATCTACAAGAAGGACATCGAGCCCAACATCCGTGACGGCGCAGCTCTCGCTTTCGCGCACGGCCTCAACGTGCACTTCAACCTGATCGAACCCAAGTCGACCGTCGACGTGATCATGATCGCGCCGAAGGGCCCGGGCCACACCGTTCGCGGCGAATACCAGAAGGGTGGCGGCGTGCCGTGCCTGATCGCCGTGCACCACGACGCTTCGGGCAATGCCCATGACATCGCTTTGGCCTATGCCTCGGGCGTTGGCGGCGGCCGTTCGGGCGTCATCGAAACCAACTTCCGTGAAGAGTGCGAAACCGACCTCTTCGGCGAACAGGCCGTGCTCTGCGGCGGTGTCGTCGAACTGATCCGCGCCGGCTTCGAAACGCTGGTGGAAGCCGGCTACGCTCCGGAAATGGCTTACTTCGAGTGCTTGCACGAAGTGAAGCTGATCGTCGACCTGATCTACCAGGGCGGCATCGCCAACATGAACTACTCGATCTCGAACACGGCCGAGTGGGGTGAATATGTCACCGGTCCGCGCATCATCACCTCGGAAACCAAGGCCGAGATGAAGCGCGTTC
>NZ_JBEVLL010000093.1:0-24125 GCF_040509215.1 Devosia sp. | reverse complement strand
TTGCCCGCTTTAACTTTGCCGGTGCCGGCGTGCTGCTCGGCATGTTCCTCGCCGTCAACATGTTCTCGGGCGCGGTGCTGCTGATCCCACTGTTCCGCCTGATGCGCGGCCTTGGTCTGCTCAACACCTATTTCGCCATGATCATTCCTGGCGCGGCCTTCCTGATCCCATCCTCGATCTGGCTGCTGCGTACCTATATGATGCGCATCCCGCGCGAGCTCGATGAAGCCGCCTGGGTCGATGGCGCCAGCCGCCTCTATACCCTGCGCCGGGTCATCCTGCCGCTGGCCATGCCGGGCATCGTCGTCGTCGCCATCATGACCTTCATTGGCGCCTATGCCCAACAGTTCATCTTCGCGCTGACGTTCAACTCGAAAACCGAATTCATGCCGCTGCCTGTTGGCCTCTTCGCCTTCTTCGGCAAGCAGGAAGTGATCTGGAACGAGCTGATGGCAGCGTCTTTCGTCGGAATCCTGCCGGTCATGATCGTGATCATTTTCCTGCAGCGCTATCTCGTCGCCGGCCTGACCGCCGGAGCCGTGAAGCAGTAGTGAGAAGGGTCCGAGGGGACCCAGTTCAAGGGAGACTACAATGAACAAGACTATCGGTTTGATGGCCGTATCGATGCTGGCTCTTGCCAGTGCATCGACCGGCGCCTTCGCCCAGGACGTGAAGGAAATCTCCTTCATCAACTGCGGCGACGAGCTGACTGCAGGCTATGCTGAATACTTCGCCGAATGGGAAGCCGCCAATCCCGGCTTCAAGGTCGTTCCCGAGATCGTGGGCTGGGGCCAGTGCCAGGACAAGGTGACGACCCTGGCTGCTGCCGGTACGCCGGTTTCGCTGGCCTATGTCGGTTCGCGTACCCTCAAGCAGTTCGCCCAGAACGACCTGATCATTCCCGTCCCGATGACGGACGAAGAAAAGGCCGGCTACTACAACTACGTTCCCGACACCGTGACGTTCGACGGCACCCAGTGGGGCGTTCCGGTCGCTTTCTCGACCAAGGCGCTGTTCTGGAACAAGGACCTGTTCGAAGCCGCTGGCCTCGACCCGGAAACCCCGCCCAAGACCTGGGAAGAAAAGATCGCTTTCGCCAAGCAGATCACTGAAAAGACCGATGCTGCCGGCTATGGCGTTGTCGCCAAGACTTTTGACAACACCATGCACCAGTTCCTTCACTGGGTTTACACCAATGACGGTCTGATCATCGATGCCGATGGCAACATCGTCATCAACTCGCCGCAGGTTCTGGCTGCCCTGACCGCCCTCAAGGACATCGTTCCCTACGGCGAAGAAGGCCCGACCGCCTACGAACAGAACGAAGTTCGCGCCATCTGGCTCGATGGTGGCGTTGCCATGATCGAAGGCGGCGTTGGTGCAGCTCTTCGCGCTGAAGAAGCCGGCATGAACTGGGGCGTTGCTTCGCTTCCGCTTGGTCCCGACGCCAAGGGTCCGGGTACCCTGCTGATCACTGACTCGCTGGCCGTCTTCAAGGGCACCGGCGTTGAAGAGCAGGCCACCAGCCTTGCCAAGTTCATCACCGCTCCCGAACGCCAGTGGGCTGCCGAAATGGCCCAGGGCCTGACCCCGCTCCGTCCGCTCGAACCGCAGACGGCTGAACTGGTTGCCGCGACCCCCTACTGGAAGCCCTTCCTCGACGGCATCGAATTCGGTGGTCCCGAGCCGCTGTTCACCGACTATATCGGTCTGCAGAACGTGATGATCGAAATGGTTCAGTCGGTCGTGACCGGCGCTGCCGAACCCCAGGCTGCCCTCGAAAAGGCCGCTTCGGAACTCGAGCAGTACAAGTAAGCCTTCGCTTTGATCCCGCCGCCGCCCTTTGGGGCGGCGGCACCAAAATCCCAGATTGCCTGCCCGCGGGAACCGCCCCGCCGACCGGAGACGCGAACCATGTCGCAACTGAGCCTCAAGCGCCTCGAAAAGAGCTTTAACGAAGCGCGCATCATCAAGGGTATCGACCTCGAAGTCGCCGACGGTGAGTTCGTGGTGTTTGTCGGTCCTTCGGGCTGTGGCAAATCCACCCTGCTGCGCATGATCGCGGGCCTCGAGGATGTGACCGCCGGCGACATCGAGATCGCAGGCAAGGTCGTCAACGACCTGCCGCCCGTGCAGCGCGGCATCGCCATGGTGTTCCAGTCCTATGCGCTCTATCCGCATATGAGTGTCTACGAGAACATCGCCTTCCCGCTGCGCGTTGAAAAACTGCCGCAGGCCGAAGTCGACAAGCGCGTCGGCGCCGCCGCCAAGGTGCTCCAGCTCGAAAGCCGTTTGCAGCACCGCCCCGGCCAGCTCTCCGGCGGCCAGCGTCAGCGCGTCGCCATCGGCCGCGCCATTGTGCGCCAGCCCAAGATTTTCCTGTTCGACGAGCCGCTGTCCAACCTCGACGCCGCGCTCCGCTCGGAAATGCGCATCGAACTGATGGAGCTGCACAAGCGCCTCGGCTCGACCATGATCTATGTGACCCACGACCAGATCGAAGCCATGACCATGGCCGACAAGATCGTCGTGCTCAATGCCGGCGAAATCAGCCAGGTCGGCTCGCCGCTCGAGCTCTACCACAAGCCCGACAATCTCTTCGTCGCCGGCTTTATCGGTAGCCCCAAGATGAATTTCATCAACGGCAAGGTGCGCAGCGCCGATGGCGCCAAGGTGACCATCGACCTCGGTCCGCTCGGCACGCTGGTGCTGCCGCGCACCAGCACGGCAGTTGCCGGCCAGGACGTGACCGTGGGTATTCGCCCCGAGCACATGCAACTCGGCAGCGGTGAATTCACGCTCGCAATCACGCCGAACATCGTCGAGCACCTGGGTATTCACACCATTGCCTATTCGACCCTTGCAGGCGGGGAACCCTTCATCGGGCTCTTTGAAGGCAATCCGGCCATCGAAGACGGCAAGGCGCTCAATATGGGCTTTGATATCGCCAATACGCACCTCTTCGACGCCAGGGGGCTGGCGGTCTACTGAGCCCAAAGGGCCCGCTGGGGAGAGGGAAAATGCTCGACATCGTCGGCCTCTTGCAGACCGAGAAGAACGGCTTTACCCGCTCCGAACGGGCCCTTACGGACATCGTCCTCGCCGACGTCGACTCTGTTCTGAAGATGAGCATTGTCGATCTCGCCGCGCAGGCCGACGTGTCCCCGCCCACGGTGACGCGCTTCTGCCGTCGCCTTGGCTGCGACAGCTATGCCGATTTCAAGGTGCGGCTGGCCCAATCGCGCTTTGTCGGCCAGCGCTATTTTTCGCCGGCCGCGAGCCCGACTTCGGTGCACGAGATTGCCCAGGGCGTCGTCAACGGCATTCAGTCGATCATCTACGAAACCTTCGAGCATCTCGATTTCGGTGCGGTCGAACGCGCCGCCGAGAGCATCGCCAAGTCGAGTTTTATTCTCTCGTTCGGTTCGGGCGGCGCGTCTTCGATGATGGCGGGCGAAATCGAGACGCGGTTTTTCCGGCTCGGCCTGAAAGTGGCTTCGACCGACGACCACCAACTGCAATTGATGCGTGTGGCGGCGGCTCCACCGGGCACGGTCATCGTCGCCTTCTCGCTTTCGGGCAATAATGCCCAGCTCGCCAAGACGCTGACGGTGGCTGGCGAATATGGGCTGACGCGCGTTGTTGCCACGCGCTCGGCTTCGATGGTTTCGGCCCAGTCCGACATTCTGCTGCCGGTCAACTGGCACGAAAATGCCGACATCCTGCGGCCGACACCTGGCCGCTATGCCTTTCTTGCGACGGTCGACGTGCTCGCCCAGACCGTTGCCACCCGCCTTGGCCCATCGGCTGTCGCCAGCATGCGCCGGATAAAACATCAGCTCGTCGTCAATCGAGACGGCGACGACGGCCAGCCCCTCGGGGACTGAGCCTCAGCCGGACTTCGGTTCGAAACATCCATCCCGATACGGCACCGCGGTCGCGCGGCGCCTTTTGCCAAAACGAGAAGCAAATGACTGCCAAGTTCTCCCTCGTCACCACCTGGACCCCCGCCGCCGGCAGCGAGCCGCTCGGCTATGGGCTTGAGCTGACCAATATCGGCGATGAGCCGGTTTCCAATTTTCAGCTCGGTTTTTCCGGCCCGGCGCGCGTTGATCCGCATGCGACGCTGGAAAACGGCAAGCTGCTGAAGCGTCTCTCCAACCACACCCTGATCGCGCCGCCCGATGGCTATGTGCTCAACCCCGGCGAGACCTGGACCTCAACGGCGCGCGGCCTCTCCTATGGCCTGCGCCACTGGAGCGATGGCGCCAATTCGGCCTATGTCGTGCTCGAAAACGGGCAGACGGTCGTCATCCCGACCAAGCCGACGCAGGGCAAGGGCCACAATTCACCGCTGCTGAAAGGCACGGCAAGGTTCCCGGTGCCGGCCAAGGCTGCCGTGCCGCACTCGATCATTCCCTGGCCGCAGTCGGTCGCGACGACTGGCGCGCGCATTGCTCCGGCCGGGCTTGATTTGCAGCCGCAGGGCGAAGCCGCGAACCGCGCTGCTGCCGCCTTTGCTGGTCTCGTGCACGATCTCTTCGCCGTCGAAGCGCTGGTGCGTCCGGCCTCGGAAGCCGGCATGCCGGTGCATATCACCGAAAAGGTCGGCATGGGCCCGGAAGCCTATGAACTGGCCTTCGCCGAGAACAGCGCCACCATTTCGGCCAGCACGCGCCAGGGCATGTTCTATGGCCTTGTCACGCTCGGCCATATCCTGCGCGGTGCAAAGCAATACCCGCACACCTTTACCTTCCCGACCGGCGGTGTCATTGCCGACGAGCCGGGCTTTGCCTTCCGCGGTAGCCATCTCGACGTGGCGCGCCAGTTCTATACCGGTGGGGAAGTCGGCCAGCTCATCAAGATCATGGCCTGGAACAAGATGAACAAGTTCCACTGGCACCTGACCGAGGACGAAGCCTGGCGCATCGAGATCGACGCCTATCCGGCCCTGACCGAAGTCGCTGCCTGGCGCGGCCATGGCAAGGCGCTGCCGCCGCTGCTTGGCTCCGGCCCGCAGCCAACGGGAGGCTTCTATTCCAAGAACGTCATCCGCCAGATCGTCGCTCTTGCCGATAGCCTCGGCATTGCCGTGATCCCGGAAGTCGATATGCCGGGCCACTTCTATGCGGCCCTGCAGGCGTTGCCCGAACTGCGCGACCCCAACGAAGAGGGCGAATACCAGTCGGTCCAGGGCTTTCCGAACAACAGCCTCAACCCCGCGCATGAGCCGGTCTACAAGTTCGTCGAGACCGTGGTCGATGAAGTGCTGGAAATGTTCCCCGCGGGCATCTTCCATCTCGGCGCTGACGAAGTGCCGCTGGCCGCCTGGTCGGGTTCGCCACTGGCGCTCGACATGATCGAGAAGATCGCCGGGCCCGCGATGCGCGAGAAGCACACCAAGCAGTTCAACCAGCTGGGCAATCACCACGGCGCCGACGAGATCGAAGGCTCGCCGACGGCGATCATCCAGGCCGAATTTATCAAGCGCGTGCACAAGTATATTGCGTCCAAGGGCGCGATCACCGGCGGCTGGGAAGAAGCGGCCCATGGCGATGCCGTGGACAAGAAGACCTCCTATGTCATTGGCTGGCGCAATGTGGAGATCAACGCGGCACTTGCCGAGCGCGGTTTCGACATCGTCGTTTCGCCCGGCCAGCGCTACTACCTCGATATGGCGAACGGAATTTCCTGGGCCGAACCCGGCGCCGGCTGGGCCGGCTGGTCGGGTCCGCAGGAGACCTATGAGTTCGAAGCCCGCGCCGGTTTCTCGGAAGAGGGGCTCAAGCATCTCCTCGGTATCCAGAGCTGCATCTGGTCCGAATCCATGACCGACCGCGCCATCTTCGATCGCCTGGTTTTCCCGCGTCTGTCCGCAATTGCCGAGGCCGGCTGGACGCTGCCCGAGCGCAAGAGCTGGGACCGGTTCAAATCCATGGTGGGGCTGATGCCGATCATGTACGGCAACTGGGCCGCCGAATAACAAGGTCTGAAAAACCAGAAGCCGCCGTTGTGAAACGGCGGCCTTTTGCTGCCAGGCACCTGCAAAACGCGATAGCCGGCTCTTAGAGCAGCGCGTCCTTGAGGCTGCGGGCATGGTCAAGATTGCCGGCAAGCTTGAGTTCGTTCTCGACGTGCTCGAGGTGATGCACCATCGCGTGCTGCGCTTTTTGCAGGTCGCCGTTCTTGAGATGCATGAGCAGTTCTTCGTGCTCGTCCGGGCCGCAATTGTATTTGTCGGAATCGCGGAAGGCCGCGGTGATCAGTGATGTGCGGCTGACAAGGTCGCGCATCAGGCCCCAGAGGAAATCTGCGCCGGCCATTTCAGCCAGCATGAGGTGAAAGCCGCCGGAGAGCTTGATGATCTCGCGCTGGTCGCTGGCGGCGTTCGCCGCGCGCTCCTTGGCCACATGCTCGAAGAGGTCGAGCAGCTTTTCAGCATCGAGATGGCTGATGAGCCGGGCCAGCACCCGTTGCTCCACTTCCCGCCGGATATGGAAAATGTCGCGCGCTTCGTCCGCACTTGGCTCGGCGACGATGGCGCCCTTATTGGCCTCGGTCTTGACGAGGCCGTCGCGCTCGAGCGCGGTCAATACCTGGCGGATGCGGGCCCGGCTCACGCCAAAGATCTCCGCAAGCTCAGCCTCTTTCAGGCGCATCCCCGGCCGCAGGCGGCGCTCGGCGATGGAGAGCCAGATACGTTCGGCGATTTCATCAACGGTTATGGGTGCCATTTGTGCGGACCGGACAGCTTTGCCTTACTGACTTCATAACTCATTTTTCCATCTGGTCCAGACAAATCACAGACGATATTGTAGACAATAATGTCGACTTTATGCGACACGCTTACGACCATGACTAAAGGTGCCGGGATGGAATACGATCTGACTGCGCTTGAGCCGATGGACCGCTATCGTCTGCTCACCAATTTTGTGGGCCCCCGGCCGATCGCCCTGGTCACGACGCGCGCGGCAGCCGGCCACAGCAATGGCGCGCCCATGAGCTTCTTCAACGTGTTTTCCCATGATCCCGCGATCGTGGCGCTCGGCATCCAGCCGCGCCTCAACGGGGAGGAGAAGGACACGGTCGCCAATATCCGGCGGACCGGCGAGTTCACGGTGAACATGGTCGATATGCCCCTGGCCCAGACCATGCTGATCTGCGGCCTGCCGGTTGACGCCGATACCGATGAACTGGCTTTGGCCGATGCTGAAACGGCGGCCGGCGCCCAGGTCGATTGCGTCTATCTGCCTGCCAGCCCCTGCGCCATGGAATGCCGCGTCGAGCGGATCATCGAATATCCGCGCCGCGTCATCGTGCTGGGCGAGGTGGTGCATATGCATGTCCGGCCCGATTGCCTCGATGAGCAGCAGCGCTACGTCAATCCCGATGTCTACCATCCGATCGCCCGGCTCCATGCCGACAACTACATCGTCTCCGATCAGCAGTTCGTCCTCAAAGCCCCCGCGCTTGCGGACCTCAAGAAGTAGAGGCCTGGCCATGCAAATCCTGCTGATCAACCCCAATTCCACGCCCTCCATGACCGAGCAGGCCCTGCGCACGGCGCAACGCGTCGCCTCGCCCGGCACGGTGATCGACGCTCGCACCGGCACGGGGACCCCTGTCAGCATTGAAGGGTTTTCCGACGAAGCCCTGTCTGTCCCCGCCATGCTGGCCGATATTCGCGCCGCCGAAGCGGCCGGCGCGGCGGCCACCGTCATTGCCTGTTTTGATGATCCCGGTCTCGACGCCGCCCGCGAATATGCCGCCGGTCCGGTCCTTGGCATCTGCCAGGCTGCGGTGCAGGCTGCCATGATCGTTGCCAAGCGGTTTTCCATTATCACCACGCTGCCGCGCTCCGTGCCGGCCATCGAAGACCTGGTCTTGCGCTATGGCGCCAGTCAGCATTGCCGCAATGTTCGCTGCATCGACCTGCCGGTGCTGACGCTTGAATCCGAGCCCGAACGCGCCTTCGATCTGCTCCTTGCCGAGATCGCCCGGGCGCGCGACGAAGACCGTGCCGAGGCCGTGGTTCTGGGCTGCGCCGGCATGTCCGAAATGACCGATGCCCTCACCGCCGCAACCGGTGTTGTCGTCATCGATGGCATCGTGGTCGCCATCAAGGCGGCCGAGGCATTGGTTGGGGCCGGGCTGCGCACCTCCAAGGCCAACTCCTACGCCTTCCCCCGCCAGAAGAACTGACGCCTGTCGCCAGGTCACCCACGCGTCAACGCGATTGGCGCGACCTTTGAGGTGATTTTGTCTGTGATAGTGTCGGCATAATTGTCGACAATATAATTGACAAAGAAGTTTTCGGCCGTAAGGATGATGGCCAAGGCGGTCGGAAGAGAGCCGCCGGAGGATGGAGGAAAAGATGGGTTTTGCCGGGAGCGTCACTGTGTCCCGACACGACGGAATGATCGGCAATGCCGGTCAGCGCCTGGTCCTCTGCCCGGTTGCCGTCCCAAAGCTCTCTTTGCCAAACGGGAAATAGCCAATGCTGGTCTTCATCATCAAAAAGCTAGCCAATGCTCTCCTGGTGATGCTGACCGTGGCCCTTTTGGCCTTTCTGATTTTCCGCCTGGCGGGCGATCCGGTCGACATGATGTCCACCGAGCAGACGACCCAGGCCGACAAGGAGCTGCTGCGCGAAAAGCTCGGCCTCAACGACAATTTCCTCGTTCAATATACCCGCTTCGTCGGTAACGCCGCTCAGGGCAATTTCGGCATTTCCTACCGCAACGGCCAGGAAGTCCTTGGCCTGATCGCCGAGCGTTTCCCCGCCACCATGGAACTGGTGATCGTTGCGACCATCCTGTCGCTGCTCGTTGGCCTGCCGCTCGGGGTGCTGACGTCGATAAAACGGGGGGCCTGGTATTCGGAAATCCTGCAATTCGGCTCGATTATCGGGGTGTCGCTTCCCAGTTTCGTGGTCGGCATCCTGCTTATTCTGGTGTTCTCCGTTTCGCTGGGCGTGCTTCCCGCCTTTGGTCGCGGTGACGTCGTCGAACTTGGGTGGTGGTCGACCGGCTTTCTCACCCGCACAGGTCTCCTGGCGCTGATCCTGCCCTCGATTTCGCTCTCGCTCTATCAGGTGACCCTGGTGATGCGGCTCGTGCGCGCCGAAATGCTCGAGGTGATGCGCTCGGACTTCGTCAAATTCGCTCGGGCCCGCGGCATTCCGCGCTTCCGCATCTATTTCCGGCATGCCCTGCGCAATTGCCTCATGCCGGTCGTGACGCTCACCGCCATGAATATCGGCACGCTGATCGCCTTCGCGCTGATCACCGAAACCGTCTTCCAGTGGCCGGGCATGGGCATGCTGTTCATCCAAGCCGTGACCTTCGTCGATATCCCGGTCATGGCGGCCTATCTCTGCATCGTCTCCTTCATCTTCGTTTTCCTCAACACCATGGTCGACATCCTCTACGCGGTGATCGATCCCCGCCTGCGCGGCGCCAAATAGGGGAAGCGAGCCATGTCGATCCAGTCCACGCCCCAACGTCCCTCGCTGATCGAGCGCATTCGCCGCAGCGATCTCTGGTGGTCCTTTTCCCATTCGGTTCCGGCCCGCTTTGCGGCAGTGCTGCTGACCGTGCTGGTGCTCTCGGCCTTCCTCGCCCCGCTCATTGCGCCGCAAAATCCCTATGACGCGATGCAGCTCGACATGTGGAAATCCGAACTGCCGCCGATCTGGGTCGAGGGCAGCGAATGGCCCTATATCCTGGGCACCGACACCCAGGCCCGCGACATGCTCTCGGTCATGCTCTATGGCACGCGCACCTCGCTGCTGATCGGTCTCGCCGCGGTGTCGTTTTCGCTGGTGATCGGCCTCAGCTTCGGCCTCATCGCCGGCTATTTCGGAGGTGTCGTCGACAACCTCCTGATGCGCGTCGGCGACGTGGTCCTCTCCATCCCGACCATCCTTATCGCCATTCTCGTCTCGGCCATCGTGCGCCAGATGCTGCCTCCGGACCTGCGCGAAATCGGCGCCTCGGCCGTGCTGGTCCTTGCCATCACGCTATCGGGCTGGGTGCAATATGCCCGCACCGTGCGCGCCCAGACCATTGTCGAGCGCGGCAAGGAATATGTGATGGCCGCGCGCCTGCTGCGGGTGCCGCCGCGACGCATCATGGTCAAGCACATCCTGCCCAATACGCTGACTCCGGTTTTCGTCGCGGCGACGCTGAGCTTCGGCATGGCCATTCTCACCGAGGCGACGCTGTCCTTTCTCGGCATCGGCATGCCGCCGGGCCAGCCGTCCCTGGGCACGCTGATCCGCATCGGCAATCAATACCTGTTCTCGGGCATGTGGTGGATCGTCATCTTCCCCGTCATGCAGCTCTGCCTGCTGGTCATTTCGGTGAACCTGCTGGGCGATTGGCTGCGCGATGCCCTCAATCCCAAGCTGCGATAGTCGAGGGTAAGAAATGCACGACCTGCACCTCAAAAACGTCCGCCCCCTCGGCGAGGCCAACTGCGACATTCTCATCAGAGACGGCGTCATCGTCGAAATCGGCAAGGTTGCCGACCAGCCCGGCATGCCGACGGAAGATGGTGGCAATGCCATCGTCTGGCCCGGTCTCATCGATGCCCATACCCATCTCGACAAGACCACCTGGGGCATGGGCTGGCACGAAAACAACCGCGAAGCGGTGCTGCGCAGCCGCATCGATTTCGAACGCGAAAACCGCATTGCCCTCGGCATGGACCCGCATATCCAGTCCATGCGCCATGCCATCGGCCTTGCCGCCAACGGCGCGAGCCACATCCGCAGCCATGTCGATATCGACACCACCCATGGGCTGAGCCTCGTTGAAGGTGTCGAGCGCACCCGCGAAGCCCTCAAGGGCATTATCGACATCGAATTGGTCGCCTTTCCGCAGTCCGGCGTCATGGGTCGCCCCGGCACGGTCGAGCTGCTCGATGCGGCTCTTGCCAATGGTTGCGAAGTTCTGGGCGGCATCGATCCCTGCGGTATCGATCGCGATCCCAAGGGCCAGCTCGACGTGCTGTTCGATCTTGCCGTCAAGCATGGCGTCGATGTCGACATTCATCTCCATGAAGTGGGCGACCTCGGCGCCTTCACCATGGAGCTGATTTTCGAGCGCGTCCGCGCCAACGGCATGCAGGGCCGCTTCGGCATCAGCCACGCCTTTGCGCTGGGCATGAGCGACACCGTTCGTGCCGGCAAGCTCATCGACGAAATTGCCGAACTCGATATCGCCATCCTGACGACCGGCGCGCCCTCGGCCACTGTTCCCTCGGTAAAGCGCCTGCGCGAGGCCGGGGTGCGGACGGGTGCCGGTTGCGACGGCATCCGCGATACCTGGGGGCCCTGGGGACAACCCGATATGATGGATCGCGCCCGCATCATCGGCATGAAGAATGCCGTGCGCTCCGACATCGACCTGCGGCACATGCTCGAACTCGTCTCCCAGGGCGGCGCCGATGTCATGCGGCTCGAAAATTACGGCGTGAAGGTCGGCGCCAAGGCCGATTTCACCCTGCTGGTCGGCGAAACCGTTGCCCATTCCGTCGTCGAAATCGCCCCGCGGCCAATGGTGGTCAAGGGCGGCCGCGTCATTGCCCGCAACGGCACCTGCATCGTGGACATGCCATGAGCGCCCTTGCTTCTCTCAAACTCGGCGCAAGGCCAGAGGGGCGCACGCTCCTCACCGCCGCCTGGGTTTTGGCCCATGAAGAGGCCGGTCACGTCCTCCTCAAGAACGGCGAAGTCGTCATCGAGGGCGACCGCGTTATCTTTACCGGCCATGGTTTTGCCGGCGAGGTCGCCCGACGCATTGATTTCGGCCGCGCGCTGATCTCGCCCGGTCTCATCGATCTTGACGCACTCTCCGATCTCGACACGACCATTCTCGGCATCGACCATTTCCCCGGCTGGAAAAAGGGTCGCGTCCTGCCCCTGACCTATGTCGAAAAAGGGCCGTACGAAATGTACACGCCCGAGGAACTGGCCTTCCAGAAGCGCTTTGCCTTCGGCCAATTGCTCCTCAACGGCATTACCACTGCCGCCCCCATCGCCTCGCTCTTTTATCGCGAATGGGCCGAGACCGTTGCCGAGTTCGATGCCGCGGCCGATGCCGCCGGCGAGCTTGGCCTTCGCGTCTATCTCAGCCCTGCCTATCGCGCTGGCGGCATGGTCCTTCATGCGCCGGGCGACATGCGTCCGCATTTCGATGAACAACGCGGCCTCGATGGTCTCGCGGATGCCGTCAGCTATATCGAGCGCCAGTCCGGCCGCTATGAGGGCCTCATTCAGGGGCTTCTCGCGCCCGACCGCGTCGAAACCTGCACCACGGCGCTGCTGCGTGCCACTTTCGAGCAGGCGGAAGCCCTCGATTGCAAGGTTCGCCTCCACATGGCGCAGGGCACCATGGAGATGGATGTCGTCAAATCCCTCCACGGCACCACCGGTCCCGTTTGGCTCGCCCGCGAAGGCCTTCTCAGCGATCGCCTCATTGCTCCGCACGCCACCGTCGCCACCGACGAAGACCTGACGCTCTATGCCGAGCACGGCGTTTCCATCGTTCATTGTCCGCTGGTTTCGGGCAGGGGCGGGGGCACGCTCAAATCCTTCTCGCGTGTTCGCGACATGGGCATCACGATCGCCTTGGGCACAGACACGACGCCGCCCGACATGATCATGAACATGCTGGTCGGCCTCATCGCCTGCCGCATCAATGATGGCGCGCCAGAACGCATTCTCTGCCGTGATCTCTTCGACGCCGCGACCCTCGGCGGCGCCAAGGCTCTCGGTCGCGCCGATATCGGTCGCCTGGCTCCCGGCAGCAAGGCCGACATCGCCGTCTTCCGCCTCGACGATGTGCACATGGCTCCCTCCATCGACCCGATCACGACGCTCGTGACCGGCGGCTCGGGCAAGGTGACCGACGCCGTCTTCGTCGATGGTCGCCTCTCCATGCGCCATGGCGAAGTCGCCGGCATCGACATGGCGGCAGCGCGCGAAAAGGCCCAGGCCCAGTTCGATCGGCTCATCGCCCAATATCCGGCCCGCTCCTATGGGCATCCGCTGGTGTCGGAAATTTTCCCGCCCAGCTATCCCGAACGGGAGCATCCGCATGGCTGACGACAAACGACCCTGCCTCGAGGTGAAAAACCTCGTCGTCGAGTTTCCCAACCGCCACGGCACATTGACGGCGCTCAACGATGTGTCCCTGACCATCGCTCCCGGCGAAATTCTCGGCGTTGTTGGGGAATCGGGCGCAGGCAAGTCCATGACGGGCCTCGCCATTCTCGGCCTCCTCGAACGGCCCGGCCGCGTCGCTTCGGGTGATATCCTTCTCGAAGGCCGCTCCATTGCCAGCCTCAGCGATAGCGAAATGGAAAAGGTCCGCGGCCGCGAGATCGGCGCGATTTTCCAGGACCCGCTAACCTCGCTCAACCCGCTCTTCACGGTGGGCAGCCAGCTCGGCGAAACCATCCGCCAGCACCTGCCCAATACCAGCAAGTCGCAGGCCCGCACCCGCGCCATCGAACTCCTCCGCGAAGTCGGCATTCCCGGCCCAGATGAGCGCGTCGATCACTATCCGCACCAGTTTTCCGGCGGCATGCGCCAGCGCGTCGTCATTGCCCTGGCGCTCGCCGCGCGCCCCAAACTCATCATCGCCGACGAGCCCACCACGGCTCTAGACGTGTCCATCCAGGCCCAGATCACCGGCCTCCTGCGTCGTCTCTGCAAGGAAAACGGCACGGCGGTGATGCTGGTGACCCACGATATGGGCGTCATCGCCGAAACCGCCGATCGCGTCGCGGTCATGTATGCCGGCCGCCTCATCGAAATAGGCCCGGTGGAACAGGTGCTGAAGCACCCTTCGCACCCCTATACGCGCGGCCTCATGGCCTCGATCCCTGCGCTTGGTGCCCGCGTCGAAAAGCTCAACCAGATCGATGGCGCCATGCCGCGGCTCAATGCCATTCCGCTCGGTTGCGCCTTCAATCCGCGCTGCCGCGACGCCGGTCCGCGCTGCCGCCAGGACCTGCCGGTGCTCGCGCCGACGCCAGCCGGCAAAGCCGCCTGCTGGCTTCACAATGGAGGCGTCGCATGACCCGCTCCGACACGTCGGCCCTCGAGGTCGTCAATCTCGACAAGACGTTTGACGTCTCGGCCTCCTTCCTCAATCGCCTCATCTACGGCCGCAAGCGGCAGATGCTGCATGCCGTCAACGATGTCAGCTTTTCCGTCCCGCTCGGCGGTTGCGTCAGCCTTGTGGGCGAGTCCGGTTGTGGCAAATCCACCGTCGCCCGTCTGGTTACCGGGCTCTACGATCCAAGCGCGGGCACGATCCGCTTTGCCAATGGAAAATCCGGCGCGCCACTTTCTGCGCAGATGATTTTCCAGGACCCCTATGCCTCGCTCAATCCGCGTTGGCGGGTGAAGAACATCATCGCCGAGCCGCTGCGCGAACTGAAGCTGCGAAGTTCCGAAGCCGAGATCACCGAGCGCGTCGCTGAACTCCTCGGTATCGTCGGCCTCAACATCGCCGATGGCGAAAAATTTCCGCATGAATTTTCCGGCGGCCAGCGCCAGCGCATTTCCATCGCCCGCGCGCTCGCCTCCGAGCCCGAATTCCTCGTCTGCGACGAGCCGACCTCGGCGCTCGACGTGTCGGTCCAGGCTCAGATCCTCAACCTGATGCGGCGTCTGCAGGATGAGTTGGGGCTGACATATCTCTTCATCAGCCACGACCTCAGCGTCGTGCGCCACATGTCCGACCGCATCGCCGTGATGTATCTCGGCCGTATCGTCGAAGAGGCGGAGACCGAAGTCCTCTTCGCCGACCCAAAGCACCCCTACACGCGCCTGCTGCTCGAAACCATTCCCGATGTGAACGAGCCGCATCGCGACCGCGAGATCGTCGCCGGCGAAGTGCCGAGCCCGCTCGCGCCGCCGCCCGGCTGCACCTTCCACACCCGCTGCCCCCTGGCCCAGGCCCAATGCAAGGTCGAACGCCCGGAGCTGCGAAATAAACCCGATGGCAGTCGCGTCGCCTGCCATTTCGCCTGAGGAGGGAACGCTCAGGCCGGGACGAACTCGTTCCGGGGAACACAAGCCCCGGAACACCGAAGACAACGACATAACAGGAGAGAACGGATGTCTGTCGTAAAAACTATGCTGGCCGCTCTGGCGGTCTCGCTGTCGCTGGGGGCGATGGCGGCGCAGGCCGAAACGGTCAAGTGGGGCTCGCGAGCCGATATCTACTCGCTCGATCCCAACTCGATCCCCTCGACCTCGAACCTTGCCTTCCTCAACCACATCTACGAAGGCCTCGTTCGCTACGACAAGACCTTCCAGATCGAGCCGGCTCTCGCCACCTCGTGGGAACTGGTCGATGGCAAGTTCTGGCGCTTCAAGCTGCGCGAAGGCGTAAAATTCCACAACGGCGCTGAACTGACCGCCGATGACGTGGTCGCCTCCTTCCAGCGCGCTGCCGATCCCGCTTCCCCGCTCAAGGGCAATATGCCGCTCTACCAAGGCATTCGGAAGATCGACGACCTCACCGTCGAAGTCGATGTCAGCACCACCTCGTCGCTGTTCCTCAACGACATCACCAATATCTTCGTCTTCGACGCCGACTGGCTCAAGGACAACAATACCGAAAAGCCGTCCGACTTCGCCCAGGGCATCGAAGGCTATGCGACGAGCCACACCAATGGCACCGGCCCCTTCGTGCTCGAAAGCCGCGCGCCCGACAGCAAGACCGTGCTCGTTGCCAACGAAGGCTGGTGGGACGAACGTCACCACAATGTCGATCGTCTCGAATTCATCCCGATCACCTCGGCCGCAACCCGTATCGCGGCGCTGCTTTCCGATGAAGTCGACCTGATCGACAGCGCTCCGATCCAGGATCTTGAGCGCCTCAAGGCCGATCCGAGCAAGACGGTGCTGAGCCTCACCGAACTGCGCACGGTGTTCGTCGCCTTCAATCGCAACGAAACCCTGCTCGATGGCCGTCCGAACCCGTTCAACGACATCCGCGTGCGTCAGGCCTTTGAGGCCGCCATTGACCGTGACCTGATCAACCAGCGCATCATGCGCGGCCTTGCTCGCCCATCCGGCTCGATGATCGCTCCGGATATTGCCGGCTACTCGGCTGCCCTCGACACCTATGAGCCGGCCGACCCGGCCAAGGCCCAGGCCCTCCTCAAGGAAGCCGGCCAGGAAGGCGCTCAGTTCACCTATACCTGCATGAACGACGAGAGCATCAACGAAGAAGACTTCTGCCAGGGCATTGCCAATATGCTCACCCGCGCAGGCTTCGCCCCCACCATCGATATGGGGCCGCGCGCCGTGCAGTCGCCCAAGCGCACCAAGGGTGAAGTCGAAGTCTTCAACATCAGCTGGGCCAATGAGCCGACGCTGGACGCCTTCTCGCTGCTCTCCCAGGTGCTTGCCACCCGTGACGGTGCCTATGGCGTTTCCAACTATGGCGGCTGGTCGGTGCCCGCTCTCGACGATCTGGTCAAGCAGGCCGCTGCTGCGACCGATCCGACAGAACGCCTCTCGCTCGAAGAGCAGGCTCTGCGCATCGCCAAGGATGAACTGCTGATGATCCCGCTGCACCAGCAGCCGATTGCCTGGGCCACCGGCAGCCGCATCGAAACCATCGACGTGCGCGCCGACAACAAGGCCCGCCACTGGTTCACGATGGTCGGCGAGTAAACCAATCCCCGGCGCCCCACGGGGCGCCGGTCCTTTCTTTTTTCGACGGGGAATGAGTATGGCCGGCCTCAACGATCTCGCGCTGGGCTCCCGACCGAACGGCAAAACCCTCCTCACCGCCGAATGGCTCGTCGCCCATGAGGGTGACACCCATGTGCTCATCCGCAATGGCGAACTGGTGTTTGAGGGTAGTCGTATCCTCTATGCCGGCCGGCGCTTTGAAGGCGAAGTCGCACGCCGTATCGACCTCGGCGCGGCGCTGATAAGCCCCGGCCTCATCGATCTCGACGCCCTTTCCGACCTCGATACCTATACGCTCGTCACCGACAATCAGCCGGGCTGGCCACGAGGCCGCATCTGGCCTGAAAGCTATGTCGCCCGCGGCCCCTATGAAATGTATTCGCCCGAGGAACTGGCTTTCCAGAAGAAGTTCGCCTTCGCGACGCTTCTCCTCAATGGCATCACCACGGCGCTCCCTATTGCCTCGCTCTACTATCGCGAATGGGCTGAAACCGCGGACGAGTTCGACGCTGCGGCAGATGCTGCGGCCGCACTAGGCCTCCGTGTCTTTCTCGGGCCTGCCTATCGCTCCGGCGGTGCGGTCGTTGATGATAGCGGCATCTTTCACATGCGCTTCGACGAGGGCAGGGGCCTTGCAGGGCTCGATACCGCGCTCGATTTTATTCGCCGTCATCACGGCACCCATGGCGGCCTGATCAATGGCCTCCTTGCCCCCGATCGCGTCGAAACCTGCACCCGCCCCCTGCTCGAACGCACCATGGCCGCGGCGAGCGAACTCGATTGCCCGGTCCGCATCCACATGGCGCAGGGCAAGTTCGAGCTCGACGTGATGGATCACCTCCACGGCGCCACTGGCCCGCAATGGCTTGCCCGCCACGGGCTGCTCAACGACCGTCTTATCGCGCCGCACGGGACCTATGCCACTGATGTCGACGTGGCCCTCTATGCGGAACACGGCGTCAGCCTCGCCCACTCCCCACTGGTCTCGGCGCGCATGGGCAGCGTCCTCAGATCGTTTGCCAGCTTCCGTCGCGCCGGGGTCAATATCGGCATGGCAACCGACACCGCCCCGTCCGACATGTGGATGAACATGCTGGTCGGCCTCATTGCCTGCCGCATTGCTGAAAGTTCCAATGCGGTCAGCTCAGCCGACTTTTTCAACGCCGCCACGCTCGGCGGCGCCAAGGCGCTGCGCCGCTCCGATCTAGGCCGTCTCTCTGCTGGCGCCTGCGCGGATATCGCCATCTTCCGTCTCGACGATATCAATATGACGCCCAGTGTTGATCCCATCACCACCCTGCTCATGGGTGGCAATGGCAAGGTCACCGAGGCCGTCTTCGTCGATGGTCGCCTCTCGATGCGTCAGGGCAAGGTGCACGATTTCGACCTCGTCGCCGCCCGCCAGCAGGCGCAGCGCCAATTCGAGGGGCTCGTGGCGAAGTATCCCGTCCGAAGCTGGCGACATCCGCCCGTGGAAGACCTCTTCGGCCCCAGTTTCCCGCTGCGCTGACAACCAAAGACCCGGAGCAAAACCATGGCAGGTACCGTCTTCATCAATGGCACCGTGGTCCCTGTGGATGCCGAACGACGCATCATCGAAGACGGCGCCGTGCGCGTCGTGGGCGACCGCATTGTCGCCGTCGGCCCGAAATCCGAAGTCACCGTGGAGCCGGACGACCGCGTCGTCGATTGCCGCGGCAAACTCATCATTCCCGGCCTGATCGATGCCCATGGCCATGCCGGGCACTGCCTGATCCGCAGCATCGGCGTTGATACCAATCCGCTCTGGATGAAGATCGTCACTCCCGTCTACTACCACTATGTCACCCGCGAATTCTGGTATGCCGATGGCCTTGTTTCCGGTCTTGAGCGCCTCACCGCCGGCGTCACCACTTCGGTGAGCATCATCACCTCGATGCCGCGCAGCGACGATCCGCAATTCGCCATCAATCATGCCCGCGCCTATGGCGAGATTGGCCTTCGCGAAATCATCTGCACAGGCCCCGCGGGCCTTCCCTGGCCGCGCACGGTCACGCGCTGGGAAACCGGCGAACCCCTGCGCCGCAGCGTCTCCTTCGACGAAATGATGGAAGGCACCGAAGCCACGATTGAAGCCATTAATGGCAGCGCCGATGGCCGTATCCAGGTCTATGTGACCCCCTTCACCATCGTGCCCTCGCTCGACCCATCGAACATGTCGACACCCGACCAGGCGGTGTCCCTGGCCCAGGCCGACCGCGACCAGGCCCGCGCCGTCCGCGAACTGGCGCGCAAGCACGGCGTCCGCATCCATTCCGACGCCTTTGCCGGTCATATTCGTTTGGCCTTCCAGGACAAGGAAAACGCCCTTCTTGGCCCCGATATCCACCTCCAGCATTGCTGGGGCATTTCGCACGAGGAAATCGACATCCTGGCCGAAACCGGCACTCACGTGACCCACGCCCCGCCAGGTCGCTCCACTCCCGTCATTGAAATGCTGGCCCGCGGCGTCAATGTCGCCATCACCTCGGACGGCACCGCGCCGAGCCGCTATTTCGACATGCTGCAGACCGCGCGTTCCTTCCAGTCGACCCAGCATGTGCTGCGCAATCACGACCGCTACTATTTCCCACCGGGAAAAGTGCTTGAAATGATCACCATCGACGCCGCCCGCGCCCTTGGCATGGAAAAGGAAATCGGCTCGCTGGAGGTTGGCAAAAAGGCCGACGTGGTCGTCATCGACATGGACCAGCCGCACCTGACGCCCAACTGGCTGCCGGTTCATCGGCTGATTCACCAGGCGGTCGGCGCCGATGTCGAAATGGTCATGGTCGATGGCGAATTCGTCTTGCTCGACCGCAAGCCGGTGCGTGTCGACATGCCTGCCGCCCTCGCCGAGGGCAATCGGCAGGCGCAGGCTCTCGTCAAGCGCGCCGGCCTTGAGCAGCATCTGCGCGATCCGGGTTGGGGCCAATTCTATCGCAGTTTCGACCAGCGCGTAGAACTGCCCGATCTGCCGATCTGAAACGCACCCACCCATAGTGGTGGCCACTCGCGGACCACCTCAGGTACGATTCGACGCTTCTTCCTGGCTTGAGAAGCTGCAGTGATCGGCGCAATTGACGCCAGATCGTCGTGTATGTTGCCGATGGCACATGGCTCTCGCGTTGCGAGTCAACGTCAGTGCCCCGTGCCAACCGTGTTCGTTCAACATGTTGCGAAACGCAGATCAATATGCTTAGAATGAGAAATGCATACGAATGCAAAACCAATTCTGCATACGTAAGCAATGGTGTGGGAACGCCAGCAGGGGAGCGGCCGGTCGATGGAGTGACCGCCGGCAAGAATGAGCGGGCACTTCGGTGACCCAGTCAGGAGAACGAAAATGAAGCCTTTTTTTATGCTGGCCGTTTCGACGGTCGCCTTAACCCTGGGTGCGAGTGCTGCCTATGCCGAATGTGGCATTGAGGCCGGTTCTGTACGTATTCTGAGCAATGACTTCGAGGCCCTGCGCCTCGTCAACACGACGGCGGAAGAATGTGCCGGCGGCGCCGTGACCGTGACGGCCAATGCCACGGCCGAGCACAAGAACCTTCAGGTTCCGGCGCTCTCGATCAATCCGGCCGAATATACCGTCGCCGTGGTTGCCAACAATTCCATCGTGCCGCTGCTGAACGCTGACCTGATCCGTCCGCTTGACGATCTGGTGGCCGAATATGGCGCCTCGCTGCAGCCCAACCAGCTCATCAAGATCGACGGCAAGACCGTTGCCGTTGCCTTCATGGGCAATGCGCAGCACCTGTTCTATCGCAAGGATATTCTCGACCAGGCCGGCATTGCCGAACCGAAATCCTATGAAGACATTCTTGCCGCCGCCAAGGCGATCAAGGATGCCGGTATTCTCGAATACCCGCTGGCCGCTTCCGACAAGCCCGGTTGGGATCTGGCTGCCGAATTCGTCAACGCCTATCTCGGCACCGGCGGCGAATTCTTCGCGCCCGGCTCGGCTGAACTCGCCATCGACAACGAAAATGGCCTCGAAGTTCTCAAAACCATGAAGGCGCTGACCGCCTATATGGACCCGGATTACCTGACCTTTGACGCCAATGGCATCCAGGCTGAATACAAGGCCGGCAAGGTTGCCATGATGGTACAGTGGGGCTCGCTCGCCGGCGATATGCTCAAGGGCGAAGGCGCTGCCGAAGGCGTGGTTGAGAACACCGTGATGGCTGGCGCGCCGACCATCGGTGGCGGTTCCGTCCCGGCTGTGGCGCTCTGGTGGGATGGTTTCACCATTGCCAAGAACATCTCGGACGAAGACGCGGCTGCTTCCTTCCAGGCCATGGTGCATGGCATCAGCCCGGAAATGGTTGCCGCCAACCCGACCGTCGCAACCTGGCTGGTTTCCGGCTATGAGCCCGGCCCGAATGCGGTCGGGGTGATCGCGACGGCCAATGCCGGTGCCCGCGCCTACCCGATGCAGCCCTATATGGGTCTGCTGCACACCGCGCTGTCCTCGGAACTGGCTGAGTATATGGCCGGTACGGAAGACGCCGCTCAGGCTCTGGCTGACGTCAAGGCTGCCTATGACACCGCTGCCAAGGAAGGTGGCTACCTCTAAGGTAGTTTGCCTGGGATAGGGCTCGATAGGTCTCTGATTCACCGAACCGCACCTCCCCCTTGATGGGGGAGGTTGGGAGGGGGTGAACGGAATCTCGATATCGTGGCAACCAACCCCCACCCTTGATCCCTCCCCACAAGGGGGAGGGTGTCGACTGAGACATCGCGTTCAGCTCGCGCAAAACTCAGCGCATACTCGCCAGCTCAAGCTTCGAGGAGGCATTGCATGCCGCACAAGACATTCTTTGCCTTCATCCTGCCCTCGCTGATCGCGATGGTGCTGTTCATCGCCCTGCCGATCGTTTCGGTCGTGGTGCAGAGTTTTCACGTCGAGCACGGACGCATCCTAGTCGAAGTGGAAAGCTGCCAGCCCTTTGGCGGCTGCACCAAGGAGACGCGTGTCGATACCGCGGCCATGGCGGAGCTGAGGGCCGAGCAGCCCATGGGCCAGTTCAATGGCCTTGGTACCTATCTCAATCGCGGCCATCTTGCGGTCAACGAAATCGGCGCCATCCTTGCCAATAACAATGGCCTTGGCGACGTCGTCACCCGCATCTACAACCTGCCATTCTACAAGGCGCTGAGCTTTACGCTGGTGTTCTGTTTCGTCGTGACGCCGCTGGCAATGGGGCTGGGTTTTGCGATCGCGCTGGCGGTGAACACGCTGCCCAAGGTTACAAAAGGGCCGGTGATCTTCTTCTCGCTCTTGCCCATGATCATCACGCCGCTGATCGGTTCGCTGATCCTTTATTGGATGATCCAGCCCAATGGCATAATCGGGGCGAGCCTGCGGCACATCTTTAACGATCCCACCCTGTCGCTGCGCCAATCCCCGGCGCTGACCTGGTTTTCGCTGCTGTTTTATGGCGTCTGGACCAATGCACCGTTCAGCTTCGTGGTCTTTTATGCCGGGCTCCAAACCGTGCCGGCCGATACGCTGGAATCGGCAATGATCGATGGCGCCTCGCGCTGGGAGCGCATTCGCTACATCGTCATCCCGCATCTGGCGCCGCTCGCGACCTTCGTGGCGCTGGTGCAGTTGATGGACAATTTCCGCGTGTTCGAGCCGATCGTCGGTTTTTCGGCCGAGGCCAATGCGACCTCGCTAAGCTGGATGATCTTCAATGACCTAGCAGGCGATGCGCAGCTTTTCGGTTCGGCCGGCGCCACCTCGGTGCTGACCATTATCGGCGTCGTCATCCTGCTCATGCCGGTGCTGGTCCGCACCTGGCGCGAATTCAACCACAAGGTGGTCTGACATGTCCGAAGTAACGCTTTCTCACAAGCGCCCGCTGGGCCTGAATATCCTGATCATCGGCTTCATCGTGATCTGGGTGATCCTGGCCGCCTTCCCGTTCCTCTGGACGGTCTGGGGTTCGTTCAAGGTCGAGCCAGACTTCTTCTCGCGCGAAAGCTGGTGGAACGCCATTTTCGGCACCTACACCCAGCGCCAGAATGACGGTTCTTCATTTACCGGCTCGGGCTACTACGGCGCCTGGGTGACCAAGGAATTCTGGCGTGCGGTGTTCAATACGGCCATCGTTACCGTCTCTGTCACCGTGATCTCGCTCACTCTCGGCACGCTCGGCGGTTACGCGCTCGCGCGGTCGGGACAGCGCTATGCCTTCTGGATATTGATCCTGGCGCTGGTGTTCCGCGCCATGCCGCATATCACGCTGGTTTCGGGCTACCTGCTGCCCTTCTTCCAGCTCAATATCTGGGGCGTGCTGCCCACCTCGATCATCGTGCTCGTGGCCATCAACCAGCCTTTTACGCTCTGGATGCTGCATTCGTTCTTTCTCTCGATCCCGAAAGATCTCGACGAAAGCGCCATGGTCGATGGCTGCTCGCGCTTCGAGGCGTTCAGGCGCGTCATCATTCCGGTGATGTGGCCGGGTGTGGTGACGACGGGTCTTTTCAGCTTCCTTCTCGCCTATAATGACTTCGCGGTGACCTCGATGCTGCTCAGCGCCGACAACCAGACCATGGTGCCGAAAATCTCGAGCTTCCTCGGTTCGGTGCAGGAACAGGGCAATGTCATGTTCGCCGTGGCCGCCGTCGTTTCGGCCACCGTGCCGCTCTTCATTCTCGTGCTCTTCTTCCAACGCCAGATCGTTTCGGGCCTCACGGCCGGCGCGGTGAAAGGATAAAAATCATGGCCCAGATCCGTCTCAAGAACGTCTCGAAGCGCTGGAACAATTTCGTCGGCGTCGACAATTTCAACCTCGATATCGCCGACCAGGAATTTTTGGTTCTGCTCGGCCCCTCGGGCTGCGGCAAGACCACGACCATGCGGATGATCGCGGGGCTCGAAGAGATCACCTCGGGCGAAATCTGGATTGGGGATCGGCTGGTCAACAAGCTTGAGCCCAAGGACCGGGACATCTCCATGGTGTTCCAGAGCTATGGCCTCTATCCCAATATGACGGTCTACGAGAACATCCGCTTTCCGCTGAAAGTGCGGAAAGTGCCGCAGGAGCAGCACCATGAGCGTGTCATGGCGGCGAGCAAGATGGTCGAACTTGACGATTTCCTGCAGCGGCGCCCAGCAGCGCTTTCGGGTGGTCAGCGCCAGCGCGTTGCCTTAGCCCGCGCCATCGTGCGTGAGCCCAACGCCTTCCTAATGGACGAGCCGCTGTCCAACCTTGACGCAAAACTGCGTGTGTCGACGCGCGCTCAGATCAAGAACCTGCACCATACGCTTAAGCGCACCACCATCTACGTGACCCACGACCAGATCGAAGCCATGACGTTGGCCGACCGCGTGGTGGTGATGAACAAGGGGCTCGTGCAGCAGGTC
>NZ_JBEVLL010000092.1:0-22213 GCF_040509215.1 Devosia sp. | reverse complement strand
TCTTTGGCATGGGTGAACCCTAGTGAAGGGTCGCAAGGCCCAGATTCTTGTCACCGAGCCATTCGGTGACGGCATCGGCGGTATCGGCCACCATCAGCGGCGTGCCGTCTGCGGACATGACGAGCTGGTAGAGCTCGCCATCGTTGAATTCTGCGTCGTGGATCATGCTTGACAGCACGAGGCCGGAAACCGGCTTGATATAGGCCACGGCACTGCCACCAAGGGCAGCGAACTGGGCTTCGGTCAGGTGCCGAAGCGGGTGCACATCGGCAGGAACGGCGTCGGTATTGCGTCTATCCATCATTTTTTTGGCCCTTTCCTTTACAGCGAGCGAATGTCGATACGGCGGGCAAGCTTGGGCGCGCGAGGACGCTCAAGAGCAATAACGAGCATGCCATGGCTCAAAGTTGCATCTTTCACGATCATTCCATCGGCAAGGAGGAAAGTGCGCTGGAATTGCCGGGCGGCAATGCCCCGGTGCAGGAACTCCCGCCCCGGCTCATCCTTCTGCTTTCCGCGAACATTGAGCTGGTTGTCTTCGTTCATCACTTCGAGTTCGGATTGGGAGAATCCGGCAACCGCGATGGAGATGATGAAGCGTTCCGACCCGTCTTCGCCGACGGTGCGCTCGATATTGTAAGGGGGGTAGCCGTCCGCAGACCGGGCGAGCCGATCGATCCTTTCCTCAAAGCTGTCAAAGCCGAGGAGAAAGGGCGCGGAAAAGACCGATATACGCGACATCTACGCCGTCCTTGTTTCAAGCAAGCAACGATTACTGTCGACCCAAAACTCTGGCATCGACAGGCTGAGGCAGATATGGGTCCTATGGCCTGCCTGTTCAAGCCTGAGAGGCCCCTCCATGAGCCAGTCCCAGACCGTCGCCGTTATCACCCCCGCCTTTCGCGCCCAGGACACGCTGCCCACCACGGTGCAAAGCGTGCTGAGCCAGACCTATGCCCATTGGCAGCACTTTATCATTGCCGATGACGGGTTCGATTATGCGGCGTTTCTCGATGGGCACGGCCTCAAGGATGACCGTCAGGTCTTCATGACGAGCGGGGGCATGGGCACCGGCGCGTCGCGGACGCGCAATGTGGCGCTTGAGCAATTGCAGGTGCCTTACGTCGCTATTCTCGATGCGGACGACCGGCTGAAAGTGCAAAAGCTGGAGCTGGCCGTAGCGGCGCTGCAAAGCCACGCGATCGTGACGACGGCGCTCGATGTCATGACCATGGAATTCGGTCACCTGCGCTATGTCGGGGACGGGCCGGACCGGGAACTGACGCCGGGCGAGCACAAATGGGTGAGCCTTTCCATGGATTCCATGGTGGTCTGGGACCGGACGCGCACCGATGCCCGCTACGACCCGACGCTGAGCAATATGACGGATCTCGAACTGCTGCTGCAGCTCTATCGGAAGACCCCGCTCTCCATGCACCTCGGCGCACCCCTCCATGACTACATCAAGCGCGATGGCTCGATGAGCAATGGCAAGGACGTGGCCGCGGGCATGATTGCCTCAAAGACCGAAATCCTGCGCCGGCTCGAAGCGGGTTTTTATGGGCTTTCGGCGGTGGATGTGGCGGGCGTAGCGCGGTTCCTGCGCGTATCGCTGGCGGCAGAGGCAGCCTATGGCGCAGCGCTCCGCGACGAGCCGGGCCTGCTGTTTGAAAACCACATCGAGCCCATGCTCAAGGCGGCAAGAGCCTAATCGAGTAACAGGTCGAGGACGTCGGCATGGATGTCCTGCCAGTCCTTTTCGGTGATCGGGTAGAAATCAAAGCCGCGCAGGGTAGCTGCGCCTTCGACCGCGAGCAGCGCGAGGCGAGCGCGTCGGCCGGATGGCGTCGTCACGTCGAGCTTGGCTAGGGCCTGGCGATAATAGTCCTGCGCGCCTTTGCGATAGTGCGGTGAGCGCATGAAATTGGCGATCAGCGCCAGGGAGCGTTCGGTGACGAGTTCGCTGGCGCCCTTGCTGCCCAATACATGGGCCCGCACCCGGTTTTCCGGCGTATCGCCGGCCGACGCCAGAAACGCGGCGCCGATTTCGTCCATGGCCGCGAAGGCCCGGTTGAACAGCGCGTCGATCAGCGCGTCCTTGCTGGGAAAAGCATATAGCACCCCACCCTTGCTGACCCCGGCCTCGGCCGCGACGGCATCCATGGTGAGCTGGCCCGCGCCATCGCGCAGCACCACGCGCTCGGCCGCATCGAGCAGGGCGCCGCGATCAATTGTCTGTTTCCGGCCCATCGCACCCTCTTTTCAATCCGTCCAGACGGATTTATATAGTGCCTCGCTCGGCAGTGATAGGTTTATGCCGGCAAAGAGGTTTCAAAATGTCTTCCCCGCGCAACCGCTGGCTGGTGTTGCTGGCCGTCATGCTGGCTTTTCTTCCCGTCGTCATCGACATGACGATCCTTCATATCGCTGTGCCCTCCCTGACTTTGGCGCTGGGCGCGAGCGGCACTGAAATTTTGTGGATCATCGATATCTACCCGCTGATGATGGCGGGTCTGCTCGTACCCATGGGCACGCTGGCTGACCGCGTCGGTCACAGGCGCATGATGCTGACCGGTCTCGTGGTCTTTCTGGCAGCCTCGATCCTGGCGGCCTTTGCACCAAACGCCGCAGTTCTGATCGGCGCGCGCGTTGCCCTGGCCTTTGGCGCCTCGATGATCATGCCCAATGTGCTGGCCATCATCCGCCAGACCTTTGAGGATTCCAAGGAACGCGCTCTGGCTCTGGGTCTATGGGGTACGGTCGGCTCGGCCGGCGCCGCATTGGGTCCGCTGGCGGGCGGCGCGCTGCTCGAACATTTCTGGTGGGGTTCGGTCTTTCTCATCAACGTGCCGGTGATGATGGTGGTCTGGCCGCTGGCCTACTTCACCATTCCACGGCGCGAGACGACATCGCAGGGCAATTGGACCATCGGCCAGGCGCTGGTGCTGATCGCGGGCCTGATTGCGACGGTCTATGCCATCAAGTCAGGTTTCAAGGCGGGAAGTTCACCCGTCGTGACCGGTATGACCCTGGTGGCCGGCATCGGTCTTCTTGCCTGGTTCGTGCGCCAGCAGATGCGTTCTGCCGAACCTATGCTCGATCTCAGCCTCTTCTCGCGGCCGGCGATTAGCATGGGCATGGTGATGGCGCTGGTGGTCTGCGGCTCCTTGGCCGGTGTCGAACTGACCGTGGCGCAGGAACTGCAGTTTGTGGTGGGCTATAGCCCACTCCAGGCCGGCCTCTTCATGCTGCCGCTGGTGATTGCGTCCGGCATTGGCGGGCCGCTGGCCGGCTTTGCCGTGGGCTATGCGGGCCTGCGCACGGTGGCTGTGGCCTCGCTTGGCGTTGCTGCACTCAGCCTCGCAGGTCTCGGGTTCAGCGACTTTCATAACCCCGGACCGGGCGTGATGGTGCTGATGGTGACGCTGGGCCTGGCGCTCAGCATTGGCCTCACGGCCTCATCCATCGCCATCATGTCGAGCGCCCCGGCCGACAAGGCGGGCGTCGCCGGTTCGCTCGAGGGCACCGGCTATGAACTGGGTGCGGGCCTTGGCATCACCTTCTTCGGCGTGCTGCTGGCGTCGAGCTATTCGGGCGCTCTGCGCATTCCGGCGGACATGGCGCAAAACCTGCCCGAGAGCGCGAGCCATTCGATTGGCGAGACCATGTTTGCCGCCGAACAGCTCGGGGCAGCGGGTGCGCCGCTGGTGGAAGCAGCACGCCTGGCCTTTTCGGATGCGCATGGCCTGGTGTTGCTCAGCGCAGCGAGCCTGATCGGCCTCCTCACCGTCGCGGTCTTCGTTGCCCTGAGAAACTACAACGACAGCGAAGCATCGGTTGGCGCGCATTAGTCGACGCAAAAAAAGGGCGGCCGATTGGCCGCCCGTATCGTGATGCTCTCGAGAGATCAGAGAGCGTAAAGCGTGACGTTGGTACCGTCCTGGCTCGCATCAAGGCCGACGATCTGGTCAATGGTAAAACCCTGATCGGTGACCGTGCGGGCCAGTGCCGGGTTGTTCTTGACGCGCTGCTGCAGTGCAGCGGTATCGACGTTGATGGCCAGCGAACGGGCTTCACCCGCATTGACCTTCAGCACGGTGGCGTAATTGGCATTGTCGAGCGACTGCACCGAACCACGGGCATCGAACGGGCTCGCCATGGCGGCGCCAGCAGTGGTGGCAAGGATTGCGGCAACGGCAACGGCTTTGATAAGACGCATGATAGGCTCCTGTTTCAAAATTGCTGCTCCGTATTGGGGAGCATGAAGGAGTTACGCTTGAGACCCCGTTTGGGTTTCGTGAATGTTCGGTAAGGTGGAACACTCATTTGTGTGTGATCCAAATCCGGGGGCAATCGTAGCCCGCGTGTCACGCCCCGGGGCCACTTGCCTTTCCCTGCCATTCCTCCTATAGAGCGCCATCTCCGGATCGCCCGGCCAAAAGGCATGCCGTGGCGATCTTTGAATGCGATGGGCCCAAATCCATCCTGTTTTCCTATAAGGACCCGCAAAATGCCCAAGATGAAGACCAAGTCCGGCGCAAAGAAGCGTTTCAGCTTCACTGCTACCGGTAAGGTGAAGGCCGGCGTTGCCGGCAAGCGCCACCGCCTGATCAGCCACAACGCCAAGTACATCCGCACCAACCGCGGCACCAAGATCCTGTCCAAGGGCGACGAGGGTCTGGTGAAGTGGTACATGCCGTACAACCGCTAAGCTGGAAGGACACTAGAAAATGTCACGCGTAAAAAGAGGCGTAACAGCCCACGCCCGTCATAAGAAGGTCTTGAAGGCCGCCGAGGGCTATTATGGCCGTCGTAAGTCTACGATCCGTATCGCCAAGCAGGCCGTCGAAAAGGCCGGCCAGTACGCGTATCGCGATCGTCGCGTCAAGAAGCGCAACTTCCGCGCTCTCTGGATCCAGCGTATCAACGCTGCCGTCCGCGAACACGGCCTGACCTACAACCGATTTATCGACGGCCTCAGCAAGTCTGAGGTTGCAGTCGACCGTAAGGTGCTGTCCGATCTCGCGATCACTCAGCCCGAAGCGTTCGGCGCCCTGGTCGTCAAGGCCAAGGCAGCTCTGGCATATCTCGCAAGCGTTGATACCGTTACCCACGCTCGCGTTACCGCCTAAGCTAACCCAGCTTCGCTGAGGTCGAAATTGCGCCTTGCGCCACCCCGAAAGGGGCTGGCGCGGGGCGTTTTGTTTTGGTCTAACCGCACCTGAATTTTCACCGAGAGCTCCCGATGTCCTTGGAAACCCAGATTGAAACCCTGCGCGCCGAATTGAGCGCTGCGATCGCCGCTGCCGACACCGAAGCCGCGCTCGACACCGTGCGTGTCGCGGCCCTCGGCAAGAAGGGTTCGGTCTCGGCCCTGCTCGGTACGCTCGGCTCCATGGCTGCCGAGGATCGGAAAAGCGCGGGCCCCGCGATCAACGGCCTCAAGAACGATATTGCTGGCCTGATCGAAGCGCGCAGCACCGAATTGAAGGGCGCGGCGCTCGAGGCGCGGCTGAAGGCTGAAACGGTCGACGTGACCCTGCCGCTGCCCCCGGCCCCGACCGCCAAGGGCCGCATTCACCCCATTTCCCAGACCATCGACGAAATCACCGCCATTTTCTCGGACATGGGTTTCGCCATTGCCGAAGGTCCCGATATCGAGACCGACCACTACAATTTCACCGCCCTGAATTTCCCCGAGGGTCACCCGGCGCGCGAAATGCACGACACCTTCTTCATGAAGCCCGGTCCGGACGGGGTGAAGAAGGTTTTGCGGACCCACACCTCGCCCGTGCAGGTGCGCGTGATGCAAAAGACCAACGAAAAGCCGGCCGCTTCCTACCTGACCCCGTCGCAGGATCCGCCGATCCGCGTCGTCATGCCCGGCCGCACCTATCGCAATGACTCAGACCAGACGCACACGCCGATGTTCCATCAGGTCGAAGGCCTCGTCATCGACAAGGATTCGCATATTGGCCAGTTGCGCTGGGTGCTCGAAGAATTCCTGAAAGCCTTTTTCGAAGTGCCAAGCGTCACCCTGCGCTTCCGTCCGAGCTTCTTCCCCTTCACCGAGCCGTCGATGGAAGTCGACGTGCAATGCGATCGCTCGGGCTCTGAAGTGAAGATCGGCGAAGGCAATGATTGGCTCGAAATCCTGGGCTGCGGCATGGTGCATCCCAATGTGCTGCGCAATGCCGGGCTCGATCCCGACGTCTACCAGGGCTTTGCCTGGGGCATGGGCATCGATCGCCTCGCCATGCTGAAATACGGCATGCCCGATCTGCGCGCCTTCTTTGACGCCGACCAGCGCTGGATCGAGCATTACGGGTTCCGCCCGCTTGATCTGCCGACGCTGTTCGGTGGGCTTTCGAGCTAGGCTCAGATGGCTTCGCTTCCGCCCGAATATGCCAATACCATAACCTTCAGCTTCGGCGACTCGCCGGAGTTGAATGAGGAATTGCTTGGCCTGGTGTTGGCCGGCAAGAAGACCGCGACCTGCGGGGCGCTGCGCGACTATGAAGAGGGCAAGGAAGCCATGCCCGTCGTCGGGCGGCGCGATGTCGTGCTCAACGGCGCAGGCGAGCCGGCGGCGGTGATCGAGACGCTGTCGATCGACATCATGGCCTTCGATGCGGTGGACCCCAGCTTCACCGATCTCGAGGGCGAAGGCCCCTATGCCAAATGGCGCAGGGAGCACGAGGCTTACTTCTCGCGCAATGGCGGCTTTGCGCCAGACATGCAGGTTGTATGTGAAAAATTCCGGCTGGTGACGGTGCTTCCGGCTGGGCGTGAACTCTACAATCGCGTAGCGCGGTCGATCTTCATTGTCACCGACATCGAATCCGACGGGCCGACACCGCTGCACAATTCCATGCTGAGCTTTGCTTCGGTGGCTATCGAAGCTGACGGCACGCGGCATGGCGAGTTTGAAGCGGTGTTAAAACCCAAGGCCGATCGCACGCAGAACGAAATGACCATGGACTGGTGGAAGACCCAGCCCGAGGCCTGGAAGGCGGCGACTGAGGGCGCCGAGGACCCGGCCGTTGTCATGCCGCGCTTTGCCGACTGGGTGGAAAGCCTGCCCGGCCCAAAGGTTTTCGTGGCGGCGCCGATGATTTTCGATGGTCTCTGGATGGACCATTATCTCGATGAATATGCCGGCACGCGGGCGCTGAGCGGTCCCTTCAAGGGTCGCCAGATTTTTCGCGGTGGCGGCGTCTGCCTCTATACCATGGCCGGAACGCTGCGCGGCGCGCCCTATCTCGATTGGGGCATGAGCAAGCTGCCGGCCGAATTCTACGGCCATATCCCCCATACCCACCGAGCCATCGACGACGCCCGCGGCTTTGCCAATGTGCTCGTCGAACTCTTTCAACTTTCGTCCGCGCTGCCGCCGATCAACGGCAGCAAGAGTGACTTCCGCTAAGGTCCCAAAACATGAAATTCACGCTTGATTGGCTCAAGGAACATCTCGAGACCACGGCCTCGACCGAAGAGATCGGCAAGGCGCTGACCATGATCGGTCTTGAGGTGGAAGGCATAGAATCGCAGGGCAAGGCGCTCGAAAAATTCGTCATTGCCCATGTGGTTGAGGCCAAGCCGCATCCCAATTCGGATCACCTCAATATCTGCAAGGTCGATGCCGGGACCGGCGAGCTGATCGACGTCGTCTGCGGCGCGCCGAATGTGAAGACGGGCATGAAGAGCGTCTTCGCCTTCCCCGGTACCTATATTCCGGGCAAGGATTTTGAGCTCAAAGGTGGCGTCGTCATTCGCGGTGCGCCGTCGAACGGCATGCTCTGCTCGGCTGCAGAACTGCAGCTTTCCAACGACCATGACGGAATCATCACCCTGCCTGACGATGCGCCGATCGGCCAAAAATATGTCGACTATGCCGGCATCAATGGCGTGGTTTTCGATATCTCCATCACGCCCAACCGCGGCGACGCGACCGGTGTCTACGGCGTGGCGCGCGATCTCGCCGCCTTTGGCCTCGGCACGCTGAAGAAGACCGATTTTTCCGCAGTGCCGTCCAAGGGCAAGAGCCCGATTGCGCCGCTGCCTCAGCAGTTTTCGGGCGAAGAACCCAAGGCGATCCGGAAGTTTGCCGGCCGCTATATTGCCAATGTGAAGAACGGCCCTTCGCCGGACTGGCTGCAGGCGCGCCTGCGTTCCGTGGGCCTGCGTCCGATCAACACCATTGTCGATATCACCAACCTCGTCTCGCTCGGCTGGGGCCGACCGCTGCACGCCTATGACGCCGACAAGGTTGAGGGCACCATGGTGCTGCGCAATGCGCGCGGCGAAGAATTCGATGCGCTCGACAACAAGGTCTATACGCTCGACGAGACCATGACGGTTATTGCTGACGACAAGGGGCCCCTGTGCCTTGGCGGCATCATGGGCGGTATTCGCTCGGGTGTGACCGACGAGACGACGAACATTTTCATGGAATGCGCGAGCTGGGATCCGGAGCTGATCGCCCGCACCGGCCGCAAGACCGGGATTGTTTCCGATGCGCGTTATCGTTTGGAGCGTTCGGTTGACCCGGCGCTGACCGAGCCGGGCATGGAACTGGCGACGCGCCTGGTGCTCGAACTCTGTGGCGGCGAACCGGCCGAGCCGGCGATCTCCGGCGAGGACGTGTTTGCCAATACCACGGTGGAATTCCCGCTTGGCGAAGTGCGTCGCCTGACCGGCTTGGAAGTGTCTCCGGAGAAGATCGAGGCTATTCTCGCAGCGCTTGGCTTTGTGGCCGAGGGTTCGGGCGACAAGCGCACGGTAAAAGTGCCGAGCTGGCGTCCCGATGTCACCCAGAAGGCTGACCTCGTCGAAGAGGTCATGCGCATGGTGGGCGTCGACAATGTGCCGGTGGAGCCGCTGGCCCGGCTCAATCACGTCGCGCCGCGTATCCTGACCACCATCCAGAACCGTCGTCGCATTGCGCGTCGCGTCCTGGCGTCGCGTGGCCTCGATGAGGCTGTCACCTGGAGCTTCATTTCGCATGACGAAGCCACGCGCTTTGGCGGCGGTACGGACGATCGTCAGCTTGCCAATGCCATCGCGTCCGACATGACCGACATGCGGCCCTCGTTGCTGCCGGGCCTGTTGGCGGGTGCACGTCGCAATGCCAATCGAGGTTTTGCCGATGTGAGCCTGTTCGAAGTCGGGCAGATCTTCCTTTCCGATAAGCCGGAAGGCCAGCACACCTATGCCTCCGGCGTGCGTACCGGCACAGCCAAGATCGACGGCGCCGGTCGCCATTGGTCGGGCAAGGCCGAGGCGGTGACCGTGTGGGATGCCAAGGCTGATCTTGCCGCGGTGCTCGATGCGCTTGGTGTCGACGTCGACAAGGTGCAGGTGCTGTCCGAGGCGGCGAGCTGGAGCCATCCGGGTCGCGGCGGGCGTTTTGCGCTGGGGCCAAAAGTGACGCTGGGCTGGTTCGGCGAACTGCACCCGGCGCTGGCAGCGGATCTTGATATTTCGGGGCCGGTTGCGGCGTTCGAAATCGACCTCGATGCCCTGCCCGAAGCGCGCAAGAAGGCGACCAAGACCAAGCCGGCGATTGACCTCAGCCAGTTCCAGCCGGTTTTCCGCGACTTTGCTTTCGTAATGGACAAGGGCGTGGCGGCGGCCACGATCCTGCGCGCGGCCAAGGGTGCGGACAAGGCGCTCATCGCTGATGTTGGTATCTTCGACGTGTTCGAAGGTGTGCACGTTGGCGAAGGCAAAAAGTCCGTAGCCATCGAAGTAACCCTGCAGCCGCGCGATCGTACATTGACCGACGAGGACATCGAAAAGGTGTCCTCGGCGATTGTTGCGGCCGTGACCAAGACGACCGGCGGCGAACTGCGGAAGTAACCCCCACCCTTGATCCCTCCCCACAAGGGGGAGGGAGACGCTGGGCTTTCTGGCCGAGCAAACTGAACTATCGCTCCTGCCCTCCCTCCCCCCTTGTGGGTAGGGCCGGGGTGGGGGTACGGCAAGCGCCTTGCCGTCCTATTCTGCCCATCCGGAGACAAACCAGTGTCCCGTACCGACGCCATTCTGAAACGCCTGTCTGGGCTGCATCCAAAGCTGATCGATCTCAGTCTCGATCGTATGCTGCCGCTCCTGGAAAAGCTGGGCAATCCGCAGGACCACCTGCCGCCCACGATCCATGTGGCGGGAACCAATGCCAAGGGTTCGACCATCGCCTATCTCCGCGCTTTTCTCGAAGCGGCGGGCAAGAAGGTGCATGTCTATAATTCGCCCCATCTGGTGCGTTTCAACGAGCGCATCCGGCTGGCGAGCGAACTGGTTTCCACGCGAAAACTGAATGCGGCGCTGGAAGAGGTGGAAGAGATCAATGCCGGGGCCGGGATCACCTTTTTCGAGGTGACGACGGTGACGGCGTTCAAGCTTTTTGCCGAGACGCCGGCGGACTTTCTGCTGCTCGAAACCGGCATGGGCGGGACTTACGACACGACCAATGTCGTCAAACATCCTTTGGGCACGATCATCACGCCGGTCGATTTCGACCATCAGGGTTTTCTGGGCAAGACCATTGTCGAGATTGCATCCAACAAGGCCGGTATTCTGAAGCGTGGCTCGAAATCGGTGATGGGTATCCAGCGCGACGAGGGGCACAAGGTGCTTGAGCGCGCCGCGCATCGGCTGGCGATCACGCCGCTCTGGCAGGGCGAGGATTTTCATGGGTCGGCGCAGGATGGGCGGCTCGTCTACACCGACGAAGCCGGCATGCTCGACCTGCCGCCGCCGGCGCTGCTCGGCCCGCACCAGTTCGACAATGCAGCCCTGGCCATTGCGGCGGCACGGCATTTTGAATTGCCGGTTGATGAAACGGCGATTGCCGAGGGTCTGCGCAAAGTAACCTGGCCTGCGCGCATGCAGCCGATCCGCGAGGGAAAGCTGCGTGACCTCCTGCCGGCGGGGCATGAGCTTTGGCTTGATGGCGGGCACAATCCCCATGGCGCCAAGGCCCTGGCGCGGACCATTGCCGAGTTTGATCGTAGCCGGCCGGCGCCGCTCATTTTGATCATGGGCATGATGAGCAATCGCGACCCCGGCGAGTTCCTGGAGGTCTTTGCCGATTTCAGGCCGCAAGTGCTGGCGCTGACCATTCCGGGCGAAGAGAACGCGCATCCGGCCGGTCATATCGTGACGCGCGCCAGTGATGTGGGTTTTGACGCGATGCCGATGCGCTCCATCGTGACGGCGCTGAAGGCCGCCGCCGATGTGCCGAATGCGCGGGTACTGATCTGCGGATCATTGTATCTGGCCGGCGACGTGCTCGCGAAAAACGGCACGCCGCCGAACTGACTGGGTTTAGTACTTCGCCTGCTCACTACCGCAGAACGGGTCGACTGGGCTGGTGCCGGTAAACGGCGCCCGGCCGAGAAGCGCGTCGAGAACGGCCTCCTGGATGGCGTCGCTTGAGCCGTAGGCGTTGACATAGGTCGACACGCGCGGGGCGTCGTAGAGGTAGTAAGGGAAGCCGAGCGAGACCATGAGCGTCGGCACTTCGTGCCAGTGGCGGTGCATGGCGCCGAAGACGGAGCCGGTGAGGCCCTTCCAATCAAGGAAGATGCGGCTGCGGGTGAGGAGGGTTTCTTCCGCCAGGAGGTACAGCACGAGATCGTAGTCGCTGGCGCGGACGGCGAGGTCGGGCGTGTGAAGCGTGACCTCAAAGCCTTCCTGCGTCAGGCGATCGGGCAGGGAGAGCGGGATCGGCGCCGGGGCAAAGGGCTGCACGGCGCCGGTCGAGTAGATAAGCACGCGCTTGTATTTTGCGGGGGACAGCGGCAGCAGGTTGGCCGTGTCCTTCACCAGCGTCGGCATGCGGGCGGTGACTTCCCTGGCCTTTGCGAGCTTTTCCGGCGTTGCGACCACGCGGCTGGCCGTATCGAGGTTGGGCTCAGGGCGATCCCTGTGGAGGCCAAGCGCGGCCTTGAGGGCCAGAATGCGCGTGACAGCCTCGTCGACGCGCTCCTGGGTCAGGCGACCATCGGCCACGGCCTTCACCAAGCGCATCAGATCGCCATTGGGATCGTCCGAGAACAAAATGACGTCGCAGCCGGCGATGACCAGTTCGGGCAGGGTTTCGTCGCGCGGGCCCCAATCACCCAGACCGGCCATTGGCGTGGCATCGGAAACGATGAGGCCCTGGAAGCCCAGGCGCTCGCGGAGCAGGACCTCGTTGAGGAGGCGGCTCAGCGAAGCAGGGCGGAAGGCTTCGGCGGTCGCTTCGGGATCAAGCTCGCGCACGAAAGCCGGGAAGGCGATGTGGGCGGACATGACGCTCAGGACGCCAGCATCAATGGCGGCGCGATAGAGCCGGCCGAATTGTTCTTCCCACTCGGCAATGGTCAGCGGGTTGATCGTGGTGACCAAGTGTTGGTCGCGGTCGTCATACCCTTCGCCCGGCCAATGCTTCACCGTGGCGGCGACGCCATTGGCCTGGAAGGCCGCGATCTGGGCCAGGGCGTGGCGCTCGATCCTGTCGATGTCGCCGCCATAGGAGCGGGTGCCGACAATCGCGCTGCGCCAGGCGGCGTTGATATCGATGACTGGGGTAAAACTCCAGTTGAGCCCGACGGCGCGCGCTTCCTCGGCCATGATGGTGGAAATGGCCGTGGTCGCCTCAACGTCGTCGACGGCGGCCAGGCCGAGCGGGTTGGGCACCGAGGTCCCAAAAGGCAGGCTCATGCGGCTGCCTTCTAGATCAGCGCTGACCAGCATGGGCGCAGGGCCGACAGCATCGAGCTGGCGGGCAAAGCTGATTTCGCTCGCAAGATCGCCTGAATAGATGCGGGTAATGCCGCCTGGGCGGAAGGCTTTGACCGCTTCCAGTGCCTCGTCGGCCGGGCCGCGGGCCAGAAGAACAAAAAGCTGGGCCAGCTTATCGCGCGGGGCAAGGCCATCGCGGGTCGCATGCACCCAGGCAATGGCCTCCTCGTCCAGATTGAAGGGCGCTAGGGACAAGTCGATGGGGGCCAAAGGATGCTCTCCGGGGGCAGTCTTGCTTTGCGATAGTGCTAGCAGAGCCCGCAGGGCTCCACCACTGCCCAACCTCACGGGTTTGTGAGGCAAATCTAAGGAGGCTCAGGCGGCGTGCGATTCCAGCCATTTGATGAGCTGGACCCGGCTTTGTCCGGCCCCGACCTTCAGGTCGACCGGCACGCCGTTCTTGAAGATGATCAGCGTCGGCATGGCGCGCACATTGTAGGCGACGGTAATGCCGGGATTGGAATCGACGTCCAGTTTGACGATCTTGAAATCGTCGGCCAGCTCTTCGGCGAGTGCGTCGATGGTGGGCGCCATGGCTTTGCAGGGTGGGCACCACTCGGCCCAGAAATCGACGAGCACCGGGCGGTCGGACTGGAGGACTTCGGCGGCAAAATTGCTGTCGCTGACATGGAGGGCCATGGGTCACCTTTCATCGGCAATAAGCGATGAAATTAGGCGTGATTGCCGGCCGGGGGAAGCAATGGCGTTTTATGCTTTTGCGCCGCCAAACAAAAAAGCACCGCCGGACGGGTCCAGCGGTGCTTTGCAATGGTCAGCAGGCAATCTTAGGCGGCGTGGCCTTCGAGCCACTTGGTGAGGCCCGCCTTGGGGGTGCCGGCACCGATCTTCATGTCGGCGGCTTCCCCGTTCTTGAAGAGGATCATGGTCGGGATGGAGCGGACGCCATACTTCACGGTGGTCGACGGGTTTTCGTCGACGTTGAGCTTGACGATCTTCACCTTGCCCGAGAGCTCGGTGGAAAGTTCATCGAGCACGGGGGCGATCGCCCGGCAGGGCCCGCACCACTCGGCCCAGAAATCCACCAGAACGGGTTCTTGGGAGTTGAGGACTTCCTCGCCAAACGTGGCGTCGGAAACGTGCTTCGTCATTTATTGTGCCTTTTGGGTTGAAAGCGGTGGGTTGTTTGCTCCCAAAGCTGGTGAGAGTCCAGCCTTTGGACAAGATCGTTCACTTGAGGGTGAAATTCCCACGCGCTTGTTCGAGAAGCTCGGACGGCAAATTCATCAATGATTCCAACTCGGTCCACAGAATTGCCGCGCTAACGGTCCGGCCGGGGAACAGCTGGCTTGCAACCAGCGCATAAAGCGACAGTTGCGTAACGTACCTCGGAGGCACGTCGTCAGCCCTTTTCGGCGCCGTTGCGTCGGACTTGTAGTCGATCACCAACACGCTGTGGTCGTCAACTACGAGCCTATCGATACGCCCAGAGAGGCGGATTGGTTCCCCATCACGAATGACGTCGACCAGAAACGGCAGTTCGGCGCGGCTGCTTGCGCCGAAGAGATCGGCAAATTCGGGCTTTTCCAGAATGGATCGGGCCTTTGGGGCGAGCCGCGCTTGCTCGTCCGGCATGTCGGGGAGCAGCACTTCGAGCGCGCGCGGAATCACATTGGGCCACAGGTCGCGATCGATCCGGCCCAGGTGCTGCAGGAGGGCGTGGAGGGCGATGCCTGATTTGCGGGCGGTTTCCGCATCGCGCACACGCTCAGCCGCGGTGGCTAGCGCCGGTTCACCGGCGTCGGCTTCATGCGCTCGCGAGGGCGAGGTGGTGGCCGGCGCCGCGAACGCGGGCAGTGGTTCGGGCTCGACCCAGCGGGCGGGTTTTACGCTAGGGGCCGTCGAGCCAGCTATGGGGGCAGGGTGTGGACGAACGATGGGGTAGACCAGCGCCGAAGCGCCGTCGGCAAGTTCCAAAACCTCGGCATTGTCGGAGAGGGCCGATTCCACGGCCTCGTACCATGAGCCCTCGAGCTTGCCGGTCTGGGTGAGGGCGCCGGTGACATAGAGCTCGTCCTCGGCGCGGGTCATAGCGACATAGAGTTTTCGCCAATATTCCTGCGCCAGATTGGCGTCGGTTGCTTCCTTGATCGCCAAAGTTGCGGGGACATGCTGGCGCTGATTGGAGGCGTGTATGAGGAGGGGGCCGGGATTTTCCGAGACGATATAGATTGGGCTGCCGACCTGCTTGGCGGCGGGTTTGCTCGCGGCATCGGCCATGATGACGATGGGGGCTTCGAGCCCCTTGGCGCCGTGCACGGTCATCACACGAACGCCGCCGCCACCTTCGGCCAGCTCGCGCTTGATCGAGACATTGCGCTGGCGCATGTCGGCGGCAAAACCCTGCAGCGAGGGTTGCGCGTTCTGCTCGTGGTTGAGCGCCAGTTCCAGGAATTCGGAAATGACTTCGTCGACTTCTGTACCAAGGCGGGCATGGAAGCGTTTGAGGCCCTGATCGGCATAGAGAACTTTGGTCAGGAACTCGAAGGGGCGTTCGAAGTCGAGGTTCGAACGCCACGCAGTGAGGCGCTCGGCGGCGGCGCGGGCTGCGGGTAGGGTCGAAGCGAGGAGTGCCGACCACAGGGTTTGTCGATCGGCGCGGGTGCCGGCGAGGTTGAAAAGATCGTCCTCGGAAAAGTCGAAGAGCGGCGAGCGCAATAGCGCGGCCAATTGCAGGTCGTCGGCCGGATTGAGCAGCACGTCGATCAGGGCGAGGAGATCGAGCACGGCGATGTGGCCGGTGACGGCCAATCGGTCGGCGCCGGGGGTCGGCACAGACAGGAGGCGCAGGGCGCGGATGATTTCCTGAAAGAGGGCGCTGCGCGATTGGACGAGAATAAGCACGTCGTCGGCAGTGACGGCGCGACCGCGCTGAGCGAGCGGACGCCCATTGTCGATCCAGCCTTTTATTTCGCGGGCGATGCGCATGGCCACCTGGCGCGCGGCGCTCTGCTCGGCTTCCAGCGGTTCGAGCGGCCATTGTCCATCGCCGGCTTCGGATTTCTGCGCCTGGATCGGTGGCCAGAGAGTGACCGTGCCGCCGGGCTGGCTGCGAGCCGCAGTGTGCAGCACCGGATCGGCGGCAAGAAGGGCAAGCTGGATATCGGAGCGGGCGCAGACCTTGTCGACGGCGTCGAGAATGCCCGAGAGCGTCCGAAAACTGGTGTGGAGCGGCAGGCGGGCAAAGGCCATTTCGGCCGCTTCCGCGCGGCGCGCAAAATCGTAGCCGGTGGTGCCAAAAAGGGCTGGCTGGGCGCCCTGGAAGGAATAGATCGACTGTTTCTGGTCGCCCACGGCAAAGACCGAGCGCGGGCGTCGGGCCGCTCCTTCGCCGACGAAGAATTCGGCGGCGAGGGCTCGTACCACGCGCCATTGCTGGTCATTGGTGTCCTGGCTTTCATCGACGAGGATGTGCTCGATGCCGGCATCGAGCTTGTACTGCACCCAGGGCCCGATCTCGAGATTGTCGAGGAGATCGCCGAGGCGGTCGACGAGGTCGTCGAAATCGAGCAAAGCGCGGCGGCGCTTGTCATCCTCGTAGCGACGCGCGATCGCGACCAGAATGTCGAGCACGGCATTGCTGCGCTCGGCAAGCTGGGCGCCGCGGATTTCCGTATCCAGCGCGACGAGGCGGTCTTGCTCGGCGGTGAGAAGATCAAGGAAATGTGGGTAGTTTTCCTGTTCCTTTTTCACCATCAACCGGCTGCGGGGCTCGCCTTTGCCGGTGAAAAAGGCAGCACGCAAGAGGTCGGGTTCGGGGCGGTCTGGGTCGAGACGGGCCAAAAGATCCGCGCAGCGCGAATTGCCCGCGGGATCGCCGCCGAGCGCGGACACGATCTGGCGCAGTATTTCAGGCGTGAGCAGGGTTTCGCGCGTTACGCTCTCGATCAGTTCGGCGGCATTGGTACCATCCACGCCTACGAGCTGCCGCAGACGCGCCTTGGCGCCTTCTGGATCAGCCAAGAGCGGTTTCAAACGTGCGCCCTTGGAGAGGGCCGCGCCTATAGCTTCGCCGATGTGATGGTCGCTAAGGAGGTGAAAGAGCGTTTCAACGGCTGCACCATTGGCGCCGCCCCGCAGCCCTTCAGCGAGGACGCTTTCGCGGGCGGCGATGATGAGTTGGGTCTGCTGGTCATCCTCGATCACCGAGAAATCGAAGGGCACGCCGGCTTCGATGGGGAAGCGATGCAGCACGGCCTCGCAGAAGGCGTGGATGGTGAGGATACGCAGCCCGCCTGGCGTTTCGAGGGCACGGGCAAAAAGCGTGCGGGCGGCGTGAAGGCTGGGGCCGTCGGGTGGCGTGCCGAGCAAGTCTGTCAGCTTCTCGCGCAGCTTGCTCTCTTCGATGACGGCCCACTCTGCCAGTTGCTGGGAGACGCGTTTGCGCATCTCGGCGGCGGCCGCTTTGGTATAAGTGAGGCAGAGGATCGATTCCGGCTTTACCCCGGCCAGCAGCAGCCGCAGCACGCGGCGGGTAAGCACGAAGGTTTTGCCCGAACCGGCATTGGCCTCCACCCAGATGGAATGGCTGGGATCGGTGGCGCGGCTTTGCGCCCGGCTGGTGTCGAAGGGGACGACGAGTTCGCCGCGATTTTCGCTCATGCCTCGTCCTCCCCGCCATCGACGCTCGTCCATTCGGCAACGCGCGCCAGATGATCATAGGGGCCGGCAAAACGCTGGCCGGCGAGCGGCAGCAGCCGGGCTGGCATGGGCGTGTCACGGAAAAGGAAATGGTCGATATGGCTCTGGAGGCGACGATTGATTTCGTCGGCGGCTTCCATCAGTGGCATGCCGTCGGCCGCCTTGAAGTCGGAGGGCACGAACGCCTCGGGGCCGAGGCCGATCTTTACATAGGTGAGGGCGCCGGTCGGGGCCGCTGTGATGCCGGCCATGGCGCCGGCCTGGGTCATCACGGCTTCCATCAGCAACTGTGGAGCTTCAAAAGCCTTCATCATGGCCGGGGTGGGCGGTGAGCCGGTCTTGAAATCGAGAATTTCGACGGTGCCGTCCGTCATTTCGTCGACACGGTCGGCCTGGCCGGTGATTTCAAATGGTTCGGCGAGGTGAAGCGGCATCTTGCCTTTGATTTCGGCATGGCGCTGGCGCACGCGGGGGTGGCGTTCGCGCTCAAAAGCCAGAAACTGTTCGGCGGCCGTACCAAAACGCTTGAGCCAGATGTCGCGGCGCTCGCCGATGGCTTCGAGGCCCGAAAAGGCATCGGCGGCGATGGTCATGAGCGTTTCGAAGGCGTCGGGCGCGGTCGGATCATGACCTTCCTCGACGAAGCGGGCAAAGGCGTCATGGATGATGGTGCCGCGCTCGCGGGCATCGGGCACATCGCCCAGCGGGTCGAGCTGGCGCAGTTTCAGGACATGCTTTGCATAGAGATCATAGGGCGAGCGCATCAGCGTCTCGACCTCTGTGACCGAGAGTTTTCGCGGGCGGATGGCGGCAGGCGGATTGGGGAGAGGACGGGCGGCGGCGGTGACCGTCTCCACGGCGTCGATGGCACGCGCGGCCTCGATCCAGCCTCTGCCACGCCGGCGCATGGCTTTGGCCGCGTCTTCGCCGGCAAAGGCATCCAGTCGCTGCACCATGCGCGAGGGCAAGGACGGGCTGGTGCCGATGCGGTCGGCATAGGCCACGATAACCCGTGCATTGCCCATGGCCTGGGCAAAATCGTGAGCGGCAAGGCCCTGCAGGCGTTCTGGCGGCTCGAGGCCGGTGGCGAGGCGCATGCCGCGGCTGAGCCAGGGGCCGGGATCGGCCGGCTCGGGCCAGATGTCTTCGTTGAGGGCGCCGAGGATCATCAGGTCGGGCGACATCAGGCGGGCTTCGATCTGGCCCCAGATGGCGATGTCCTTGCGACTGTCCACCCGGTTGCGCACCTGAAAACCCTGCATGAGGGCTGAAAGCACGGCATCAAGCCCGGCGGGAAAGAAGGCATGGCCCTCGCCGGTCAGCTTGGCCATTTCATCGGCCCAGGATTGCAGTTCTTCGCGTCCTCGCACCGGGGCGCCGGCGGCGACGCGATCGACGGCGCTGACAATGGCGCCGGCGAGATCGGCGGCGCGGATCAGCGGAGTGGCGAGGAGGTGGGTAAGCGGGGTGAGCGCGGCGGAAATATCGTCGAGTAGCGCGAGGATGGCGGGGGCGTGCGCCTCATTGAGGCGACGTGCGGCGCCTTTGGGAGGCTCGGTGAGGTGTTGGGCAAGTGCGGTACGCAGGCCATCAAGGCCGGGGGCTGGCCTTTGTCCGCGCAAAAGGGCCAGTTCGATGTCGTCGGCAAGGTTGGAAATCTCGCCGCGGCTACGCCCGAAGAGGCTGGCGCGGTTGCGGAGGAGGGAGATGAGATCGACGGCGGCGCACTGATTGACGGCGAGCGTCAAAATCTGCCGGGCGAGGCGGCCGATGGTCGACTGGAACAGCGGCGCGCCGGCGGCGTCGTCGACGACCACGTCAAAACGCGCGAGTTCGGCGGCGATGCGGCGCGCGAGATTTCGGTCGGGCGTAATGATACCGACAGTCTGTTTGTTCGCGAGAGCCTCACGCGCGGCAATGGCAATGGCGCGGGCTTCTTCGTCCTCGTGGCGCGCGGCGATGATCGAAACACCCGCCAAGGCCGCGTTGCGTGTTTCAGCATCGGGTCTTTGCTCGGCCCAGAGAGCGGTTTCCGAAGTCAGGGCCAGGGCACGATGGAGGAGCGGTGTGCGGGGATGATCGCCGGGAGCGAGTTCGATCACCTCTGCCGGGCTGGCGCCTAGCGTGCGAAGCAGTTTTGCGAGGTGATATTGCGGATGGCCGTGCGGGCTCTGCCCTGGGTCGAGCAGGGACGCGTGGGTCTCGGACGACATTGTGGTGTCGAGCCCTGGTAGGACGAGCGCGCCACGCGGCAGGTGTTCGAGAGCCTTGAGAAGGCGGGCGGTGGCCGGGATCGAACCGGTGGAACCAGCGGCGATGACCGGGCGATCGCCATAGATCAGCGGCGCGCCTTCGGCCTGTCGGTCGAGCCGGGCGCCGCGGAGCTGTGATGGGTCGGCGCGCTTTCTCTCCTCCAGCATGTGGGGCCAGGCGGAGAGGGCAATATCGAGGAAGGTGAGGGTCTGCTGCCAATAGGCGCCGAGTTCCGGGCCGAGCTGGTCGCCGAGGGCGCGCAATTCGCCGGGGCCGCGTTCGGCAATGGCGAGGTCGTCAAAGACATGGGCGAGCGAGTCGGCCATGGAGAAGATTTCGGCCGCAGTCGGTGGCGTCGAGAAGGCCTGGCCACCGGCCGGGCTATGGGCCCAGGCGGCAACGAGCCGCGAGAGGATCAGGCGGCGCTCCAGCGTCGTTGCGGCCGGCAGGCTCGGTGGAGCGTCGAAGGGCGGCAGGAAGGGTTCTTCATCGCCCTCGTCGCCGCCAAAGGTGCGGATATCGGGCAGGAGGCCGGTGAAGCCGGGATGTCGGGCAAAGGCCTCGGCCAGGGCTTCGCGGGCGCGCTGGGTCGGCAGGATGACGGTGACATCGCTGAGCCAGAACGGATTGTCGCGCGGCCAGTTGCCAAGGAGACGCCCATCCATGACGGCGTCGGCCAGGGTCGGCAGGAACGGCGAATGCGGGGCGATCGAGAAGATCGTCATGACGCGGCCAGAAGGCGTTCGGCTTCGGCAAGGCCGTCGGGGTCGCCGACATGGAACCAGGGCGCGTCGAGGACGACGCCTTTGAGGGTCTCGCGCTCCAATGCCGCCTCGAGCAGCGGATAGAGCGAGAATTCGCCATCCGGGGTATCGGCAAAGAGCTCGCGGCCGAGCAGCAGTACGCCGCCATAGATGACCGGGGCGCCATAGTCGCGGGTGACGAGGCCGTCCGGGGCAAGACAGAAATCGTGGCTACGCGAAAAGCCACTGGCGCGGCGGGGCTGGACGCAGAGCATGACAATGTCTTCGGGGCCGGTATGGCGAGCGATCATGCGCTTGAGCGGTTGGTCGCTGCCTTCGGGCCAGAAGGCGTCGGTGTTCATGACGAAAAAGGGGTCGGAATGAAGCATGGGCAGCGCCCGCTTCACCCCGCCACCGGTACCGAGAAGCTCGTCCTCGCGGCTGACTTTGAGAAGACCGCCGAAATGGGCCAGCACCTGGTCGGCGCGATAGTGGGCATTGGCGACGAAACGCTTTGCCCCTTCCGACCGGGCATTGCCGATGACGCGCTCGATGAGGGGGATGCCGGCCACGGGAATCAGCGGCTTGGGCAGCGAGTCGGTGAGGGGACGCATGCGGGTGCCGAGGCCGGCAGCGAGCAGCATCACATCGGGGAATCGGTCGGGGGTATCCATGCCGGGATAGAACCGGGCAGGGGGGTGATTGTCTAGGGGCGCACGACCACCAACCGTCATCCTCGGGCTTGACCCGAGGACACTTCACTTCACGTAGGCGCGGCCAGTGCAGGGCCCTCGGGTCAAGCCCGAGGGTGACGGCGTGGTGTCAGAACTCCGACCAGTCTTCCAGTTTTGGCGCGGCATTGCCGCTGCTGCGGCGGAGATAGGTGCTGGCGACGGACTTCAATTTGTCCTGCATGCCCTTGATGCCACGGGCCGGTTCGGCCTCGCGAACCGGCGAGGCCGAAACAGTGAACTGCTCGACGATCTCATCGAGGCGCACGGCCTGGCCTTCGGTCTGTTCGATGGCGGCATTGGTTTCTTCCACCAGCGCCGCATTGTGCTGGGTCATCTCGTCCATCTGGCGGACGGCAATGGTGACTTCTTCGATTGCCGAGGCCTGGGTGCGGCTGCCCTGGGCGATGGCTTCGAGGTCGGCAGTGTTCTCGCGGATGGCGTCGAGCATGCCGGCGAGTTTTCCGGCTGCCGCGCCCACAAGCTGCGTGCCGCCCTTCACTTCGCTGGCCGACTGTTCGATCAGCAGTTTTACATCGGCCGAGGCGCTGGCGGCGGACTGGGCGAGGCGGCGCACTTCGACGGCGACTACGGCAAAACCCTTGCCGGCTTCGCCTGCCCGCGCCGCTTCAACCGAGGCGTTGAGGGCGAGGAGATTGGTCTGGAAGGCGATGTCGTCGATCAGCCCGATAATGTTGGAGATTTTGGCGGAGGAGGCGGTGATCCGGTCCATGGCCTTGGTCGCCTGGTTCATCACCTCGCCACCCTCTTCGGCCGCCTGCGAGACGTTGCGGGCCTTCTTGCTGGCCGCTTCCGCCTTGCCGGCATTGTCGAGCACCGTGGATGCCAGTTGCTCCATCGTCGCCGAGGTTTCTTCGATCGTCGCGGCCTGGCGCGTCGTGCGTTCGGAGAGATCGTTCGCACCCGAAAGAATTTCGCCGGTGGCGCGCTTCAGCGTGCCGGAGGTGGCGCGGAGCTGGCCGACGATGTCGCCGAGGCGTTCGGCCACGGCATTGGTATCGTCCTTGAGGCGGGCAA
>NZ_JBEVLL010000091.1:0-3975 GCF_040509215.1 Devosia sp. | reverse complement strand
GACGATCTCTAAACTTGTGCCGATCAGGGCTTGGGCAGGCCGGGGGGATTGGTCTTGGCCACCTCGATGCCTTCGGCGCCGAGGTTCCACTGCTCGAGCAACTGGGCGTAGAGACCGGTCTCGATAAGGTCGTTGATGGCGGCGGTGAAAGGCTCGGCGAGGCCGGAATCCTTCACCGTTGTGATCCCCACTTCGGCTGGCAGCGGCCAGCCGGAGCTGACAGTGCCGACGAGCTTGGTCTCGCCGGTCTGGGCGGCGTGGTAGGCCTGGGTGGAATTGGGATTGAAATTGGTATCGGCACGACCGGAAGCGAGGGCGAGGCCGGCGGCGGCGTCATCGTCGTAGTATTGGACTTCGACGGGGGCGAGGCCTTCCTTCTGGTTGAGTTCGTCCCACTGCAGGATGATCTTTTCCTGGATGGTGCCTGAGCCGGTGATGACCTTCAGGCCGGCAATGTCCTTGGGCTCGGTGATCGCAGTGATGGGGCTGTCGGCCTTGACGTAAAAGCCATGGAGGCCGAGGCGGTAGGTCGAAAAGTCGAACTTTTCCTTACGCTCTTCGGTCACGCCGACATTGGAAATCACCGCGTCATACTTGCCGGAGGCGACGCCGAGCGGCCAATCGGCCCAGGCGACGGGCACGATCTCGACCGGTACGCCAAGCACTTCACCGACAAGGCGGGCCACGTCCGGATCGAAGCCGACTACGGTAGTGGCATCGGTGGCATAGGTGGCGATCGGCGGTGCCCAGGGAGCGACGGCGATGCTGATAACGCCGTCCTTGGCCCATTTGTGATCGGCGGGAAGAAGCGCGGCGACCGCGTCATTCTTTTCGGCATGCAGGCGATCCGTTGGATTGGGATCAAGGCTAAGGCTCGTCTGGGCGAAGGTCGCCGGGGCGAGGACAACGCTCAGCAGGAGGGCTGTACCGGCCTTCAGGAGGGTTTTGCGAGAAAGGGTGGTCATATCTATTCCATTCGTTCGGACGTGCGCCATCCTGCCGCTGACCGGCATGGAAAGAGGGAGGAAGGCGCAGGGTTGAGGGCTAGAGAACCTTGGCGAGGAACTCTGCGGTTCGGGAATGCGACGGGGCGCTGAAGAGGCGCTCGGGCGGCGCGACTTCGAGGATCTTGCCGCTCTCCATGAAGACGATGCGGTCGGCTACTTCACGGGCAAAGCCGATTTCATGGGTGACGATCACGAGCGTCGTGCCGGACTTTGCGAGCTCCTTGATGACATCGAGCACTTCGCCCACGAGCTCAGGATCGAGCGCAGAAGTGGGCTCATCGAAAAGCAGAACCTTGGGGCGCAGCGCGAGGGCACGGGCAATGGCGACGCGCTGCTGCTGGCCACCAGAGAGATGGCGCGGATAGGCATCGGCCTTGTCGGCGAGACCGACGCGGGCGAGGAGGTCGCGGGCCTGGGCAATTGCTTCCTCGCGCGGCAAGCCTGCGACGGAAACAGGAGCTTCGATGACGTTCTCGAGCGCGGTCAGGTGGGGGAAGAGATTGAAATTCTGGAACACCATGCCGACGGCTGCGCGGCGGCGGCGAATGGCGGGCTCTTTCAATTCGTGGAGGGCGTCGCCGCGGCGCTCGTAGCCGATCAGTTCGCTATCAATGGCGACAATGCCGGTATCGACGCGCTCGAGATGATTGATAGTGCGAAGGAGTGTCGACTTGCCGGCGCCGGAGGGTCCGATGATGGCGACAACTTCGCCGGAAGCGACGGTGAGATTGACGCTGTCGAGGACCTTCAAGTCGCCGAATGACTTGTTGACCCCGTGGATTTCGACTTCGCCACCAATGCGGCCGGTCTCGAAGCCGGCAATCGGCTTACGGTCGGCAATGGTGGAGGTGGGCGTCGCGACCTGTGGTTGTGGAGCGTTGCGGCTGATCAGGCGGAAGAGTTTGTCGACCAGCGGCGGCAGGGCTTCCCGACGGGCGCCGCGGGAATAGTACTGCTCGATGAAGTATTGGACCGTCGAGAGCACCACCATGATGATGAGATACCAGACCGTCGCGACCATCAGCAGCGGAATGACTTCCAGATTGCGGCGGTAGATCACCTGCACGGTGTAGAAAAGCTCGGGGAGCGCGAGCACGTAGACGATGGAGGTCGCCTTGGCGAGGCCGATGATCTCGTTGAAGCCAGAGGGCAGAATGGCGCGCATGGCCTGCGGCAGTACGATATGGACGGCCTGGCGCCAGCTCGAAAGACCAAGGGCGGCCGCAGCTTCATGCTGCCCCTGATCGACCGAGAGAATGCCGCCGCGAATGATCTCGGAGGAGAAGGCCGCCTGGTTGAGGCTGAGGCCGATGATGGCGACCGCAAAGGGGCTGAGGGTTTGAACGGTATCGAACTGAACCCACAAAATATCGGTGAAGGGCACGCCAAGATTGATGGTGGCGTAGAGATAGCCGAGATTGTTGAGCACCAGCAGCAGCACGATCAGCGGGATGGAGCGCAGAAGCCAGATATAGCCCCAGGAAAGCCCAGAGAGCAGCGGCGACTTGGACACGCGGGCAAAGGCCAGAAGGCCACCCAAGATGAAGCCGATAATGGCCGAGATGCCTGTCAGCAGCAGGGTACGACCAAGGCCTGCCAACACCGGCTCGGAAACAAAGTACTCCGCAAAGACTGACCAGCCCCACCGCTCGTTGGTGAACACCGAATGGAGCGTGATGGCGATGATGGCTGCGGCAAGGACGGTTCCCGCGACGCGCCAGGGATGACGCGCCTCGACCACCTTGAGCCGCTGCAAGTCCTGCGGGGCGGTGCGGGAGGAGGCCGTTTCCAAACCGACGTCTGTAACCGAAGCCATTTTCATACCTTTAATCTACAGAATTAGTAGATATTAAATTGAGGATGGTCGTGGAGAGAAGCGACGCAATTCTGAGTTTGGAGAGTCCGGGAAACTATTTGCCCGCTGCGGCGGCCTGGAGCGCATTGCCGTTTTCATTGGCGAAATCGGCAAGCGGCGTACCCAGTGCCTTTTCGAAGGCCAGCACCTGCACACTCTCCGGATCTGCGTCGAGATCGAAAAGCGCGCTGTAGCCAGTCCTGAGATAAAGCTCGCGCGCTTCTGGCTGACGGAAGCCAGTGGTGAGATAGACCCGGCTATACCCTTGTGCGATCGCCCGCGCCTCAAGCTCGACCAGAACCTTGCGCGCCAGACCCTGGCGCCGGTGATCCCTGTCGGTCCACACGCGCTTGAACTCGGCCGTCGTCTCGTCATAGCGCATGAATGCGCCGCCGGCGATCGGACGTCCGTCACGCAAAAGCAGCACGAACGCGCCATCTGGCACAGCAAAGCGCTCGGGCGGATAGCGGTTCATTTCCTGGACCGCCCCACCCTCTTCGAAATAATTGCCATAGCGGGTCTGGTACTCGTCTGTCAGTTGCTCGACGAGTGGCAGGGCCACAGGGTCGGTGGGGAGAGTGTAAAGAAAGCTGTCGGTCATGACAGGACCTCCGCACGGGTGTTGGTGGATAGAAAATCCTCGACCAGCCTCACCCAATAGCGGGCAGCGTCGGGGATGATGGCATCGTTGAAGTCGTAGCGCGGGCTGTGAAGGTCGGCGCTGTCACCATTGCCGAGGAAAAGGTAGGAGCCCGGCCGCTCCTCCAGCATGAAGGCAAAGTCTTCGCTAGCCGTAATGGGGCGCAGGCCCTGCTCGACGCGCTCCGCGCCAAAGTGTCGGCGCGCAACGTCCCGGGCAAAATCCGTCTGTGCCGCGTCATTGACCAGAACCGGATAGCCGGTCGGATAGTGGAGCGAGGCAGTGGCACCATAGGAGGCGACATGGGCCGTAACGAGAGCGGTGATGCGCTCGCGGATCGCCTGACGCACGGTTTCGTTGAACGAGCGCACCGTCAGTTGCAGCTCGACGCTGTCGGGAATGACATTGGGCAGGCTGCCGCCATGAATGCTCCCCACGGTGACGACTGCAGCTTCGAGCGGATCGACATTGCG
>NZ_JBEVLL010000090.1:0-6499 GCF_040509215.1 Devosia sp. | reverse complement strand
AACCCTATGCGCTGGTGCTGCCGGCCATGGCCGTACTGGCGCTCTTCTTTGCCGGCCCCGCCCTCTACAATATCGCCCTCGCCTTCCAGGATCTTAGCCTGTTCGATCTCGGGCGAGAGGGCGAATGGGTCGGTTTCGCCAATTTCGTAGAAGTGCTAAGCGATAGGGACACCGGCCGCATTCTGTTCAACACCACGGTGCCGTTGACCATCGTCACTGTCGCCGGCCGACTTGTGCTCGGCCTCCTCCTCGCCATGCTGCTCAATGCCACGGTCTTTTCGCGCTGGCGTCTGGGCTGGCTGGTGCGCTCGCTGATCCTCGTTCCCTGGGTTACGCCCCCGGTGGTCGCCGTTGCCGCCTGGAAATGGCTGCTCGACGCGCGCTACGGCGCGGTCAACCAACTGCTTGTGGCCAGCGGCATCATCGAGCAGGGCATCCCCTTCCTCGCCAAGACCTCCTATGTCTGGGGAGCCATCCAGACCATGCTGATCTGGCGCGAATTACCCTTCGTGGTCATCACTTTCCTCGCCGCGTTGCAGTCGATACCCAATGAGCTGCGCGAAGCTGCTCGCATGGATGGCGCCAGCGAATTCCGCATCCAGACAGATATCGTCCTGCCGCTGCTGCGGCCGGTTATCGCCGTCGTCGCCATGCTGACGACGATCTGGACCTTCAATAATTTTGTCTATGTCTGGCTTGCCACCCGCGGCGGCCCTGGCGACTATACCCAGGTCCTCGCCACGCAGATGTACACGACCTCCTTCGTCGACTACCGCGTCGGTGCCGGCGCCGCCATTGGCGTGGTCATGAGCTTGATCATGTTCGTTTTCGCGCTGGTCTACTTCTTCCTGCTGTTCCGGGAGAAGCGGCCATGACCCGGCGTTTCTTGCTCGATCTCTTCGTCGCTTCGCTGGGCATCGCCATCACCCTGTTGATGGCCTTTCCCTTCATCTGGGTCGTGCTGATCTCGTTCCGGCCCGACAGCGAGATTTTCACCCGCACCTTCCAGCTGATCACCAGCTTCACCCTCGACAACTACTATGCCCTGCTCGAGAACTCGCCCTTCCCGACCTATCTGCGCAACAGCATTCTCGTGTGCAGTATCGCCACAGTGCTGGCGGTGTCGATTTCGCTCGTCACCGCCTATGGCTTTTCGCGCAATCGCCATTTTCGCGGGCGGCAGGTGCTGCTGATCCTTGTGATCTGTACCCAGCTCTTCCCCTTCGTCATCCTGATCACCCCGCTTTACGCCACGTTCTTCCGGCTCGGGCTCATCAACAATCACTTGAGCCTCGTGATCTCCTACACCGCGACCAACCTGCCCTTCGCCATCTACATGCTGCTCGGCTACCTCGACACAATTCCGCGCGACCTCGACGAAGCGGCCCGCATCGATGGTGCCAACACGCTGCAGATCATCTGGTCGATCATTCTGCCCGTGGCCTGGCCCGGCGTCGTGACCGTGGCTGTCTATGCGTTCGTGTCGGCCTGGGACGAGTTCCTCTTCGCCATGACGCTGATGACGTCCGACGAGAACAAGACCGTACCGGTCGGGCTCGCAGGCTTCTTTGGCGAATACACCACGCAGTGGAACCTGGTGATGACCGCCTCGGTCGTCTCCACTCTGCCCACGCTCATCCTTTTCATGCTGGTGCAGCGAAAGCTCGTCTCCGACCTGGCGGCGGGCGCGGTCAAGTGACCGGCGCCACGTCCACACCAAGCCCCCTCCAAACGGGATCGCCAAAATGAACATCATTCTCGTGCTCATCGACAGCGTCAATCGCAATGCCCTGTCGGCCTATGGCGGCACCGAATTCGCCACGCCTAACCTGCAGGCCTTTTCAGAGCGGGCCTGGCGCTTCGACAATCACTTCGTCGGCAGCCTGCCCTGCATGCCGGCGCGGCGCGAAATCTTTGCAGGCTTCATGGGCATGCAATGGCGCCCCTGGGGCCCTCTGGAGCCCTTCGACCTGCGCCTGCCCAAACTTCTCGAACAGGCCGGCTACACCACCGCCATTGTCACCGACCATTTCCATTACTGGGAAGAAACGGCCAATGGCTATATCCAGGCCTTCCAGGGCGCCGAGCTGATCCGCGGCCACGAGATCGATTTCTGGAAGCCGCTGCTGCCCACGGACGATCTGCCGCAATGGGTCGAAAACATCGAAAAATGGCGCCCCGGCTATGGCCAGCGCTACTATTCAAACGTCGCCGAATTCTCCGGTGAGGAAGACTTCTTCCCCGCCAAGGTGTTCACCGCCGCCAGCGACTGGCTCAAGGCGCGCAAGGTGGAAAAGCCCTTCTTCCTGCAGGTCGAATCCTTCGACGTGCACGAACCCTTCGATGCGCCCGAACCCTACGCGTCCATGTATGGCAATGGCGCCGATCGCGAGCGCTTCACCCTCTGGCCGCCCTATCAGGATGCAGCGCAACAGGCGGAATTCCTCGCCAGCGCCAGCGAGGAGGAAATCGCCTTCGTCCGCGCCCAGTACGGCGCCAAACTAACCATGACCGACCGCTGGCTGGGCAAGCTCTTCGAGACGCTCGACGAGAAGAACCTCTGGGACGACACCATGGTCATCGTCACCACGGATCATGGTCACGACCTCGGCGACCGCCACGGTTTTGGCAAGCAGTTCCCTCATTTCGACAGCCACGCCAATATTCCGCTGCTGATCTGGGATCCGTGCCATCCCGGCAACGGCCGGGCCATTTCGGGCCTCACCGGCACGGTGGACGTCTTCGGCTCGGTTCTCGACGCCGCCGGCCTGCCTCTGCCGCAGCGCACCCATTCCCGCTCGGTGCTGCCGCTGATGTCGGGCCAGGGCGAGGGCCGCGATGTGCTGCTCTACGGCACTTTTGGCCAAGGCATATGCTGCACCGACGGCGAATGGACGCTGATCCAGCCGCCTGACCGCTCGCTCCCGGTCTATGCCTATTCGAGCATGGTGCCTGCGACCATCTCGCCGCCCGACCAGCCGATCGCCTCGGGGCGTTACATTCCCGGTGTCGACATGCTGCAGTGGAAAATCCCCTTTACCGAGGACAAGCCCAAGGACCGGCGCCCGCTCGACAGCGAGCCGCTGCTGTTCAATCGCCGCGCCGACCCGGGCCAGCGCGACAATCTCTGGTCAAGCGAGCCCGAACAGGCGAACCGCATGAGGGCATTGATGCGCGACACACTGGCTGGCATCGGCGCACCGCCGGAACTGTTCGAAAGGCTGGGTCTGCAGCCTAGCTGACCGGCTCCGCTTCCACGCTCCTCGCCGCTTTGCTGCCGGAGCCAGAGCGCAACAGGGGTAGGAGTTCCCGCCCCTGGCGCTTGATCTCCTGGAGATAGGGCGTGTCGGACAGCACGAACGTATCGATGCCGAGGGCGCGATACTTCTCGAGACTGTTCGCCACGTCGCGGGCCGAGCCCACGAGCCAAGTCGTCCCGGCGCCGCCGCCACCGAACTTGCCAGGCGCGGTATAGAGGTTGTCGTCGAGCACATCGCCACGCACATGCAACTCAAGCAGACGCTTCTGCCCCACGGCCACCTTACGGTTATGGTCGTCCCACCCGGCGCCCTGGATTTTGGCCATCTCGGCCACCTTGGCTTCGGCGTCTTTCCATGCCTCATCGGTCGTGTCGCGCACGAAAGTGGTGATACGCAAGCCAAACTTGAGCGGCGGCAGATCACGGTCAAGCGTCTTGCTCAGCGCCTTTAGCCGCGTGATGCGCTCGGCAACACCTTCGAGCGGTTCGCCCCAGAAGAGCTGCACATCGGCCTCGGTCGCCGCCACCCGCTCCGCCGCGTCGGACGCACCGCCGAAATAGAGCCTGGGGTGCTTGCGTTCGCCCCGCACGACCGGTCGCGGCACCACTGTGCTGTCGGCGACCGAAAAATGCTCACCGGCAAAGGTGACCTTGTCCTCGGTCCAGAGCCGCCGCGTCAGCCGCATAAACTCCTTGGTGCGGGCATAGCGATGCGCCTGATCGCCTTCGCTGTCGCCATAGGCAGCCAGATTATCCTGCCCCGACACGATATTGATCCGCACCCGTCCACCACTCAGGTGATCAAGTGTCGCCGCCGCCGAAGCAAAATTGGCCGGCCGCCAATAGCCTGGCCGAATGGCGATCAGTGGCTCGAAGCTCGTGGTCCGCGCCGTCAGCGCTGTCGCGAGAGTGAACGTGTCCGGTCGCCCCCAGCCGGTGCCGATCAATGCACCGTGCCAGCCATGGTCCTCAAGTGCGCGCGCCTGCGCGGTCAGCACGTCAAGGCCGTTGTGATCGGCGGCAACGGGCTCGCCGCGATGGCCAGGGGTCACCTGATTGGGGATGTACCAAAGAAATTCGGTTGTGCCGCTCATGAGCGATGATCCTCCTGAAATTAGCGGAGCTGGAAGCCGAGGCGGGCGAGAGTCTCGCGCAGCAGGTGCCTGCCCTTGAGCGCCTCCACACTGCGCAGCCGGTCGACAGCCAGGTCACTCCAGCTTTGCGGCGAAAGCCGCTGCTCCACCCGGAACGCTGCAATGTGACGGTCATGACGGGCAATGGCTTCGGTTTGGCCGGCAAGGCCATAGCGCTCACGATGCAGCACCGCCGATTGCGGCAGGCGCGGCTTCACCGCAGCCGGACGATCCGGATCAGGATGGCCGACAACGAGGCCGAAGACGGCATAGGCCCGCTCCTCCAAACCCAGTTCGGCGGCAACCGCCTCGGGATTGTTTCGCAACGCACCGATATAGACCGTGCCCAGTCCCAACGATTCCGCCGCCACCAGCGCATTCTGGGCCGCCAGCGCTGCGTCGAGGCTAGCAAGCAGGAACGACTCGGTGAAATCCGCGCCCTCCAGCGTCACTCCGCGCTGTTCGGCAATGTGGGCGGCCCGCGCCAAGTCGGCGATCCAGACCAGAAAAAGCGGCGCCTCGTTGATGTGCCGCTGGTCTCCCGCGATCCGCGAAAGTCTGGCCTTCCGCTCGGGGTCTTCCACCGCCACCACACTCCAGGCCTGGATATAAGACGAAGTTGGCGCCGACTGTGCCGCGGCAACCAGCGTCTCGAGCGTCCCTTCCGCCAGAGGCGTAGGGAGAAAGGCGCGGACCGAACGGTGGCCAAGGAGCGTCTGCAACGTTTCGTTCCATTCGGTCGGATCGTTGGCGACGGGTTCGCGGTAACGCTCGTGGATCGCCTGAGCGGCGGGCGTGCGTTGGACGGTATCAAACTGGACAAGGGTCATGACGTGTTCCTAGCCCGCTTCACGCTGGTCGCGGCGTAGAGCGAAGCTGTTGGCCGGTCGGGCAAGGCCGAGATTTTCGCGCAGCGTTCGTCCTTCATACTCCGTGCGGAAAAGCCCACGTCGCTGCAGGATCGGCACGACCTGGTCAACGAAATCGGTGAGACCGGTCGGCAGGATAGGCGGCATGATGTTGAAGGCGTCCGCGGCGCCATTGTCGAACCAGTCCTGGATGGCGTCCGCAATCTGCTCGGGCGTGCCGACCACGGTGCGATGGCCGCGGGCGCCCGCAACAGCCAGATAGAGTTGCCGCAGCGTCAGGTTGTTGCGCTCTACGAGGTCGGTAACGAGCTTGAGCCTGCTTTTGTTGAGCTCAGTACTCGGCGGCAAGGGTGGAGCACGGTCGTCGAGCGAATAGCCCGAGAGGTCGATGCCCTTGTAGTGCCGCTCGAGAATGGTCCAGGCGATGGAAGGATGAATTAGGGACTGGATATAGTCGTAATTGTCCTGCGCCTCCTTCTCCGTGCCGCCGAGCACAGGGAAGATGCCGGGGCTGACGAGTAGCTGGTCCGGGCTGCGGCCATAGCGTCCCAGGCGACCTTTCACATCGGCATAGAACTCTTGTGCATCCTGCAGCGTCTGGTTGGCCGTGAAGATCATTTCGGCGGTGCGAGCCGCCAATTCTCGGCCCGGCTCGGAAGCCCCGGCCTGCACGATCACCGGATAACCCTGGATGGGCCGGCCGACATTGAGGGGACCGCTGACCGAGAAAAATTTCCCCTGGTGGTTGAGTTGGTGAACCTTGTCCGGATCGAGATAGACCCCGTTCTCCTTGTCGCGGATGAACGCGTCATCCTCGTAGGAATCCCAGAGACCCTTGACCAGGTCGACGAACTCCTCGGCCCGTTCGTAGCGATCGGCGTGGGCGGGATGGCCGGGAATGGAAAAGTTCTTGGAGACGTCGGATCCGGTCGTCACCACATTCCAGGCGGCGCGACCCTTGCTGATATGATCGAGCGAAGCGAACTTTCGCGCCAGAAGATAAGGGTCTTCATAGGTCGTCGATGCTGTCGCGACGAAACCGATATGGCTCGTCACCTGCGACAATGCCGCCCAGAGCGTCAATGGTTCGAAATGCGCCCCCTGGCTGGTGCGCCGCAGGGCCTCCGGGTCCTTGGCGCGTTCCCAGCCGGCCGGGCTGTCGGCCACGAAAACCAGGTCGAACTTGCCGCGTTCCGCGGTCTGCGCAAGCTCCCGGTAGTGGTCGATATTCAGGCCGG
>NZ_JBEVLL010000089.1:0-28842 GCF_040509215.1 Devosia sp. | reverse complement strand
GGCAGCCGCGGAAATACACCAGCCGCAGGCCATGACCGCCTGACCCAACAAGCGCCGCGGCAATCCCGCGGCGTTTTCTTTCGAGCGCGGCCACGCCAATCCACATCAGCCGGCCAAAAAACCGCTGGACCTCCACCTTGAGCTAGATATAAAGATATCTTTATATCTTGTGCGCGAGGCGGAACTTGTCTGAACTTGTCGGTGTATTGAAGGCAGCGGGGGAGAGCACGCGTTTGCGGCTTCTGGCGCTGCTCGCCGATGGCGATCATTCCGTCAAGGATCTTACCGAGATCCTCGATCAGAGCCAACCCCGCGTTTCCCGCCACCTCAAGCTTCTCGCCGATGCAGGCCTTATCCAACGGCACGCCGAAGGCGCCTGGGCCTATTATGGGCTTGCCCCACACGGCCACGGTGCCGAGCTTGCCCGCTGGCTGGTGGCCCGCATCGATCACAACAATCCCGAGCGCCAGCGCGATCGCGACCGCCAGGCTGCCGCGCACTCCGCCCAGCAGGCGCTTGCTACGGCCTATTTCGCCAAGGTCGCCGATAGCTGGGACTTGCTGAAAACCCTGCATGTCCCCGAAGAGGCTGTTGAAGCCGCGCTGCTCGAAACGCTCAACAATCGTGTCGTCGATCTTCTGGTCGACCTGGGCACTGGCACCGGCCGCATGCTCGAACTCCTGGCGCCAGCCTACAAGCGCGCCATCGGCGTCGATTCGAGCCGGGAAATGTTGGCCGTTGCGCGTTCGCGTCTCGCGGCCGCGGGGCTCAATCAGGCGCAGGTCCGTCTCGGCGATATCGCCGCGCTCGATTCTGCCATTGGCCTTGCCGATGTGGTGGTGATCCACCAGGTGCTGCATTATTTCGACGATCCCGGCCGAATGCTGGGGCAGGCGCGACGCCTGCTCAAAAGCGGTGGCGAAATCCTGATCGTGGATTTTGCGCCGCACGCTCTCGAATTCCTGCGGACCGAACATGCCCATCGCCGGCTTGGCCTGTCGCGAGAACAGATGACGGGCTGGGCGGAGGGTGCAGGGTTGCAAGTGCAATCCGTGCGCGAATTCCCCAGCAAGAACACCGATGGTGGGCTGACGGTATGCCTCTGGCGCCTCAGCGACCGCGCAAAGACGGAATAGACCGATGATCGACGACGACCTCCGCGCCAGTCGCCTGACCGCTGACAAGCGCCCCGAACTGCAGATTTCCTTCGAGTTTTTCCCGCCCAAGACCGACGCGATGGAAGAGAAGTTCTGGGAATCGATCAACAAGCTGGCGCCGCTGAAGCCGCGCTTTGTCTCGGTTACATACGGGGCAGGGGGCTCTACCCGCGAGCGTACCCTGCGCATGGTCCGTCATATAACGTCCGATACCGGCGTGCCCGCTGCCGCGCATCTCACCTGTGTCGGCGCCTCGAAGGAGGAAATCGACGATGTCGTGCGCGGTTTCGCCGATGTCGGGGTGAAGAGCATCGTGGCACTGCGTGGTGATCCGCCGGAAGGCATCGGTCAGCCCTTCGTGCCGCATCCCCAAGGCTACCAGAACGCCGCCGATCTCGTGACCGGCATCCGCAAGCTTGGCGATTTCGATATTTCCGTCGCCGCCTATCCCGAAAAGCATCCACAAAGCGCGAGCTGGGACGCCGATATCGACAACCTCAAACGCAAGATCGATGCGGGCGCCGACCGCGCCATCACGCAGATGTTCTTCCGCAATTCGGACTATCTGCGTTTCGTCGACCGGGCTCGTAAGGCCGGTATCACTGCTTCGATCGTGCCGGGTATTCAGCCGATCCACTCGTTCAAGCAGATTTCCGGTTTTGCTGCTCGCTGCGGCGCCTCGATCCCGGATTGGCTCGCCGAGCGCTTCGAGGGGCTGAACGACGACCCCGATACGCATGCGCTGGTGGCGGCTGCGGTGGCCGCCGAACAGGTGACCGAACTCCTCGATGAAGGGGTCACCGAGTTCCACTTCTACACGCTCAATCGCTCGAATTTAGTGCTGGCTTTGGCGCGTTTGCTGGGCCGTCGGCCGGACTAAACCGGCGTTCAGGTCACGTTCAGCTTGGTGGTCGCAAGACTATTTGAACTTATGGTTCATAAAATGGCCACCAAGTTCGCCTTGAAGGGCGGATCAATTGCGACGGAAAGCGGAGCCGACTAGACCTATGAAGATGGATCGTCGCCTGACCAATGGCCTTGCATGGGCCGGGGCGTTGCTCGTCATCGGCATTCCTGCTGCCGACTATCTCACTGGCGCCTTTGCCGGCACGCCCAGCGTAGCGGTCATCGATTCCGCGCCCGTTCCAGGCAACACAGCGACGGCCGTGCCGTCGGCGACGCCGACGCCGGTGGTGGCTGACGCGCCGAAGGCCGCTCCTACGCCTGCCGAAACGCCGCAGGCCGTTGCCAGCGCCTCGGACCCGGTTTCTGCCTTCCAGCAGTCTGGCAAGACGCTGCCGAGCTACATCACGGGTGGCGGTAGCCCAGCCACTGCTGCGCCCGCCAAGCCTGTCGCTCAGCCGGCCACCACGCCCGCAGTGCAACAGCCGACCCAGGCCGTCACTACCCCTGCGCCCGTCGCGACGACGCCAGCGCCGGTCGAGCAGGTCGCCGCCCTCCCGGCCAAGGCCGCTCCGATGCCCATGCCGCTGTCCATGCGACCGCAGCCGGTTAGCGTTCCGCTGGCTTCGAACCAGCCGCTCATCATCGACCAGCCGACTGCTGCGCCGATCGTGCCGGTGCAGCAGCCCAGCGATCTGGTCACCGCCGAAGATCTCGAAGATTGGGAAGCTGGTCCGCTCAACGAATTCCTCGCCCGTCGCGGCCAGCAGAGCAGCGCCACGTATCGGGTGCAGCAGAACAATGCGCCGGCCTATGACAGCGACGGCTTCTGGCTCGATCAGGGGCCGCGCAACCAGCGCTATCCGCAGAGCAATGACGACGTCTACTACACGCCATTCTGATCGGCGAGGGACGGGCGGCTCCCATGCGAAACGGGGCATGGACCGCGGCGCAATGCCCGGATAACCTGCACGACCTATTCTTTGGGCTGACTCGATCGGCGTGAGGGGCAAGCAGATGTTGTGCTGCGTACGCAAGGCGGAAGAAAATCGCGATGTCTGGCAGAAGCTTTCGAGCTTCCTCGGCTCGTTCTCGCGCCGCACGGGAGTCGTGGGCCATATCGCCAATATTCTCGATCCCGACACCTGGCTGCCCGGTGGCCGCGAGGCCGCATTCACGCTCGCCCTGATCGCGCTTTCGGCCAAGATGGCCATGGCTGACGGCGCCGTGACGGCCTCCGAAGTTCGGGCCTTCAACGCCACTGTCGAAATCACCAAGGGCCAGGAGCCCCAGGTGGAGCGGCTGTTCAATCTCGCCAAGCAGGACGTCGCCGGCTACGAGGCCTATGCGCGCAAGGTTGCGCGGTTCTTCTCGGACACGCCGGAAACGCTCGAACATGTGCTCGATGGCCTGTTCTTCATCGCGACGGCCGATGGGCTCGTGCACGAAGCTGAACTCGACTATCTGCGCTCGGTCAGCTCTATCTTCGGCTTCGATGAAGTGCGCTTCGAACAGATCGCGTCGCAGCACGTCATGCTCGAAGAGGGCGTCGACCCCTATCTCGTTCTCGGCCTGTCGCACGAAGCGCCGCCGGAAGAAGTGCGCCGTGTCTATCGTCTGCTCGTTGCCGAGCACCATCCTGACCGCCTGATCGCCAAGGGCGTGCCCGAGGAATTGATCGACGTCGCGACCGCCCGCATGGCGGCGATCAACCTTGCCTACCAGGCCATCACCAAGCCGCGTCCGCAGCCGCTCCTCACCTGATCTTCGCGCTTGACGCCGGGCAGGGTGCGCCTCTACATCGGCGCGCCAGTTGACCGGGTGACCGCTGGCAGCGGGGTAACCTGCTGCCGGAGGAAAGTCCGGGCTCCTTCGAAACACGGTGACGGCTAACGGCCGCCGGGGGCGACCCCAGGGAAAGTGCCACAGAAAGCAAACCGCCTCGGCCTGCCGAGGTAAGGGTGAAAGGGTGCGGTAAGAGCGCACCGGGTGCCTGGCAACAGGGACCGCACGGTAAACCCCACCGGGAGCAAGACCAAATAGGGATGACGCGGGATTTCGGTCCCAGCCTGTTTTGAGGCCAGATCATCCGGGTTGGTTGCACGAGCGTCCTGGCAACAGGCGCCTCAGATGAATGGTCACCACGTCGCGCTTCGGCGCGGCCCTACAGAACCCGGCTTATAGGTCAACTGGCGTTAACCTCTTCATGGAACTGACATAATTCCGCCTGCGCGGCGCCACAGGCATTGTCGCGGGTTAATGTACATTGCGGCTACATTGCGATAAGTTCATGATTTTATTGAGAGATTTTATTGCCGCGCAATGTTGCGGCAATGCTGGGGTGGTTATTTTGTTCTCGTCAACAACACACGGAGACACCCCAAATGAAGAAGATCATCGCTCTCGCTATCGCCTCGCTCATGGTTGCCGGCGTTGCTACCCCGTCCTTCGCCGCTACCTCGGGCGACAACTGCTCGTTCAAGGACAAGACCCTCTGCGTCACGCAGTCGCTGGTTGACGTCAACAACAGCTAATCGTTGGGGCTTTCGGGCCCGACACTGAGACCCTCGGGCTGTTCGCCTGGGTGTCCAGCACCATCCGCTGACGGCTCAATCAATAGTCAACCATAGCTACGCGATCTGAGCCGTCGCGGCCAATTTCGCCTTTTGCGGTAACGCTTGGGCAAGGCGGCATCACTAGAAACCGCGTCATTCGTATCTAGGAGATTTCTGATGAAGGCTATTTTTGCAGGCGTCGTCGCTGCGTTGCTCATTTCCGTGACTGCAGCTCCCAGCTTTGCTGCATCCACGACCGACCCGAACGACTGCGTGTTCAAGGACGCTTCGCTTTGCACGAACGACAGCATTGCTCCGCTCGCAAATGAAGCGCCAGTCAAGCATGTGGTCTTTTCCTGATCATACGTCTGGTGCACATCTGCACTGAAGTTTGAGCCCTTGGACCCTCCCGTCCTGGGGCTTTTCCTTTTCTGGCATAGGTGATGCGCGGCGCCTCGCACTTGCGCACGTTCCTTCATGGCTTTAAGGCGAACGCTTCGCTTTTTCCGCCGTAGACCGGCGGCACACGCTGTAGGAGTTCGAGCGCGATGCCTCTGGCCACACCGTATTATCTGATCGATGAAACTGCGCTCGATCGGAACCTCGCCCTCATCGACAAGTTGCGCGCCGAGTCGGGAGCCAAGTGCCTGCTGGCCCTCAAGTGCTTTGCCACCTGGTCGGCCTTTGCGCAGATGGCGCCCCACATGGATGGCACCACCTCGTCCTCGCTCTATGAGGTAAAGCTCGGTCGCGAGAAGTTCGGCGGCGAGACCCATGCCTATTCGGTCGCCTGGTCCGATGGCGAGATCGACGAGGCTATCGCCAATGCCGACAAGATCATTTTCAACTCGGTCGGCCAGCTTGAGCGTTTCGCCCATAAGGCTACCCATCTGCCCATAGGCCTGCGGGTCAATCCGGGCATCAGCCACTCCCATTTCGATCTCGCCGATCCGGCCCGTCCCTTCAGCCGCCTCGGCGAGTGGGATCTCGCACGCGTCGAAGCCGTCATGGATCGCGTTTCCGGCTTCATGCTGCACTGCAATTGCGAGAACGACTCGCTCGATGCCTTTTCGGCATTGCTTGACCAGTTCGAGGCCAAGCTGGGCCCGCTGCTTGAACATCTCGATTGGGTCAGCCTCGGCGGCGGTATTCATTTCACCAAGCCCGGGTATCCCATCGAGGGTCTTGCCGCTCGGCTGAAGACCTTTGCCCAGCGGTTCGGCGTGCAGGTCTATCTCGAGCCCGGCGATACCGCGGTGACGGATACGACGACGCTGGAAGTCAGCGTTCTCGACATCGTGGAAAATGGCAAACCAGTCGCCATCGTGGACAGCGCCGTAGAAGCGCATATGCTGGACCTTCTGGTTTACCGGCAGAGCGCCGCTGTCGCGTCCGATGCCGGCCCACACCGCTATTTCATCGCAGGCAAATCCTGCCTGGCGGGCGATGTGTTCGGGGAATTCGACTTTCCGGCGCCGCTGAGCGTTGGAAGTCGCATATCGCTGCTCAATGCGGGCGGCTACACGATGGTGAAGAAGAACTGGTTCAACGGCGTCAACATGCCGGCCATCGCCATCCGCCGAAAGAGCGGAGAAATCGAACTCGTGCGCGCGTTCGACTATGCCGATTACGTCTCCAGCCTTTCCTGATCCCGGCTGGGCAATATCCACCACCAAGAAGGTGTTTCGTGCCAATTGAAAAAGAACATTCTGATCATCGGTGCCGGAGGTGTCGCGCAGGTTGCAGCCGTTAAGGCCGCCATGCACAACGATGTCCTGGGTGACATCAACATCGCTTCCCGCACCGTCGAAAAATGCGAAGCCATCATTGCCGGCATTCTTGAGCGCAAGGTGCTCAAGCGGCCAGGCCTGATCGCGGCTCACCAGCTCGACGCCATGGATGTCGAGGCCACCAAGGCCCTCATCCGGCGCACCAAGAGCCAGATCGTGCTCAATGCCGGTTCGGCCTTTCTCAACATGTCGGTGCTGCGCGCCGCTATCGAGGCCGGCGCTGCCTATATCGATACGGCCATCCACGAAGACCCGTCCAAGGTCTGCGAAACGCCGCCCTGGTATGGCAATTACGAGTGGAAGCATCGCGAAGAGTGCGAGCGCAAGGGCATTACAGCCGTTCTCGGCGCGGGTTTCGATCCGGGCGTCGTCAATGCCTATGCGGCACTGGCCTCGCAACACTATTTCGACCGGATCGATTCCATCGACATCATCGATGTGAACGCCGGCAGCCACGGCCGCTATTTCGCTACCAATTTCGATCCGGAGATCAATTTCCGCGAGTTCACGGGTACGGTCTGGAGTTGGCAGAACAGCCAGTGGACGCCGAATGAAATGTTCGAGGTCAGTCGCACCGACGATCTGCCAGTCGTTGGTTCGCACAAGACCTACCTCACCGGCCACGACGAGGTGCATTCGCTTTCGGCTAATCTCGGCGTGCCCGACATCCGTTTCTGGATGGGTTTTGGCGAGCACTACATCAACGTCTTCACCGTGCTCAAAAATCTCGGCCTGCTCTCGGAGAAGCCTGTTCTCACTGCTGAGGGCCAGGAAGTGGTGCCGCTCAAGGTCGTCAAGGCCGTGCTGCCCGATCCGGCTTCGCTCGCGCCCGACTATGCCGGCAAGACCTTCATCGGCAACCTGATCAAGGGCATGCGCAACGGCGCCGAGGCGGAGATGTTGATATACAACATCTGCGACCACGAAGAGACCTTTGCCGAAACCGGCAGCCAGGCGATTTCCTATACCGCCGGCGTTCCGGCCATTGCTGCGGCCATGCTGATTGCCAAGGGCGAGTGGGATTGCCACCACATGGCCAATATCGAGGAACTGCCGCCCGTGCCGTTCCTGAGCCTGCTCGAAACCATGGGGCTGCCGACTCGCCTGCGCGACGACAAGGGTGATCGCAGCTTTTCGGGGGAGAAATTGCCCCAACAGAAAAAGGCCCGGCTGGGCGCCTCCTGATCAAATCCTTGAAATGGCCCGGTTTTGCCGGGCCATTTTTCCTTTTCCGCGGGCGCTTATGTGCCATGGGAAACAGAATCTTAAGCGTCCACATGCAATTGTCGGGAATGGTCTGCATGGTCGATTGCTGCGGCCTGAATTGGAGTTTTGGTCAGTATGGGCAAGCGGCACCTGCCCGAATCCCCGCAGATGAATGCGCCTCACATCCCCGTCCTTCTGGATGAGGTTGTGGCTGCATTTGGTCCGCTCGCTGGCCGCCGCGTCGTCGATGGCACTTTTGGCGCGGGCGGCTATTCGCGCGCCTTGCTCGAAGCGGGCGCCGAAGTCGTCGCCATCGATCGCGATCCCAATGTGAAGTCGCATGCCGAAAAGCTGGCGGCCGATTTTCCGGGTAGATTCCATTTCGTTCCCGGCACTTTTTCCGAACTCGACACGCTTGCTGCGCCTTTCGCGCCCATTCATGGTGTCGTGCTCGATATCGGCGTCAGCTCCATGCAGCTCGACGAGAGCGAGCGCGGCTTTTCCTTCATGCGCGAAGGTCCGCTCGATATGCGCATGAGCCAGTGGGGCGAAAGCGCTGCCGACCTCGTCAATAATCTCGAACAGGAAGAGCTGGCGAACCTGCTTTACGCCTTTGGCGAAGAGCGTAAGTCGCGCCGCATTTCCCAGTTCATCGTCTCTGCCCGCGAAACTGCCCCTATCGCGACGACGCTCGAACTCGCTCGCATCATCGAGAAGGCCATCGGTCGCAAGCCGGGTGACGCGCATCCTGCAACGCGCTCCTTCCAGGCGCTGCGCATTGCCGTCAACGGCGAATTCGATCAGCTCGTCGAAGGGCTCTTTGCCGCCGAGCGTCTGCTGGGCGAGGGCGGTGTTCTTGCCGTCGTCAGCTTTCATTCGCTCGAAGATCGCATCGTCAAACGCTTCTTCGATCCCGACAAGGGCGGTCCCGCCCAGTCGCGCCACCTGCCGCAGGTCAAGCTCGATCCGCGCCGCTGGGATCCTGTCGCCAAGGCGACCAAGCCCGGTGCTGCCGAACTGGACCGCAACCCGCGCTCCCGTTCGTCGGTCCTGCGCAGTGCCATCCGCACGGAGATCGATGCGCGCCCCGTCTCGTACGACCAACTCGGCGTACCCGTCGTCAGGGGTGCTGCATGATCCGGCGGTTCAATATTTTCCTGATCTGCACCAGCATCGTCATGCTGGTGGGCGTCTACATGTTGAAATTCTCTATCGAAGGCACGGCGGCCGAGCGCACTGCGCTGCAGATCCATATTTCTGAGCAGGAAGACGATCTGACCACGCTCAAGGCCGATTGGGCGGTGCTGAACCAGCCGGCCTATGTCGAGCCCATCGTGCGGCGCCACGAGGCCGAACTCGGCGTCAGCCAGGTGCAGCAGGAGCAGTTCGGCTCGTTTGCCGATCTGCCCATGCGTCCGGCCAAGCCCGATACGGCCGCCATGGATGCGCTTTTCCTGGCCATCGATGCGGGTGTCGATCCCATTGATGCCATTCTCGAATTGGAGGGGATCGAATGACCATAACCGCAGACGGTCTCGCTCCCACCATTTCGCTCGACGGCGTGCGCAAGGCGCGCGGCAATCTCACTCAGGCCCGCATCCGCTGGATGATCCTGGCGCTGGTGCTCGGCTTCGGCGCCGTTGGTGGCCGGCTTGTCCAGCTCGGCATGGCCGAAACAGATACGACCATTGAAGGCCAGACGCGCGACGCCATCACCGCGACCCGTCCGCCGATCCTTGATCGCAACGGCCTCGAAATGGCCGTCGATATTCGCGTGCCTTCGCTTTATGCCGAACCGCGCCGCATCATCGACATCGAAGAGGCGGTGACGAAACTGCGCACGGTGCTGCCCGATCTCGACGAGACCTGGCTGCGCAACCGCCTGACTGGCGACAAGGGCTTTGTGTGGCTCAAGCGCGAGCTGACCCCCGCCGTCGAAGAGCAGGTCATGCGCCTCGGCATTCCCGGCATCGACTTCATCACCGAATCCAAGCGCTTCTACCCCGCCATGAACGAGGCCTCGCACGTTCTTGGCTCGACCAATGTCGACAACCAGGGCATTGCCGGCATCGAGCGTCACATGGACGCCGAATCCATCGCGCTGCTGCAGGAACTCGGTCTTGCCCGCGGCAATGCGCTGACCCCGGTCGAGCTCAGCATCGACATGCGCGTGCAGCATGTGCTGCACGACCAGCTTACCGATGCCATGACGCGCTACCAGGCCATCGCTGCCGCCGGCGCCATGATAGACATCTATACCGGCGAAATCATCGCGCTGGCCTCGTTGCCCGATTTCAATCCGAACGATCCGGCGTCCGCGCTCGTCAAGGACACGTTCAACCGCGTCACCTCGGGTATTTTCGAGCCCGGCTCGATCTTCAAGACCGTGACACTGGCCGGTGCCCTCGACAGCGGCATGGTCGGCATCACCGATGAGTTCGACGCCCGCTACGGCGTCCGCTTCGGCCGCTACACCATCGACGATTTCCACGGCAAGCACCGCATCCTGAGCCTGCCCGAAGTCTACAAATACTCGTCCAATATCGGCACGATCCGCATCATGCAGGCCATGGGCAAGGACAATTACCGCGCCTTCCTCAGCCGTATGAAATTCGATGAGCGCGTGCAGTTCGAACTGCCGGAGATGCGCGTTCCCAGCGTGCCGAAGGAGCTGTCAGAAGTCGGCGCCGCCACGGCGTCATTCGGACACGGTCTCTCGGTCTCGCCGCTTCACATGCTCACGGCCTATGCCGCCTTCGTCAACGGCGGCAACTATATCGCTCCGACGCTCTACAAGCGCAGCGTAGCCGATGCCGAACCGCTTTACGAGCGGGTGATCCAGCCCCAGACCAGCGCCTATATGCGTTACCTGATGCGCCTCAACGCCATTTCGACCGGCGGCTCGGGCTCGCAGATGAACAAGGCCGCGCAGGGCTATCGCGTCGGCGGAAAAACCGGCACCGCCGAAAAAGTGGTCGATGGCCGTTATTCGTCCAACAAGGTCACAAACTTCTTTGCCTCGGCCTTTCCACTCGATAATCCGCGCTACGCGCTGGTGATCATGGTGGATGAGCCGAAGGCCGAAAACCCACAGTCCGGCACCACTGCCGGCTGGAACGCCGGCACTCTGACGGGCAGGGTTGTGCAGCGAGTGGCACCCATGCTTGGTATTGCCCCGGATTTCCAGGGATTGCTTGATCAGCAGATCGTTCCGCCAGAAGTCAGGCGGATCTTTCCAGAAGGATATTGATTCGTGTCTCTTAGCGTTTCGCAACTGCTCGAAGGTTCTGGCGCCCGCCCCAAGAAGGGGTTGGGCACGGTCTTTGGCCTCAATTCGGACAGCCGTCGCATTGAGCCGGGTGATATTTTCTTCGCCCTGCCGGGCCAGAAGGTTCACGGCAACCAATTCATCGAAGATGCCGTGCATCGCGGCGCCCTTGCCATCGTTACCGACATCATGCCCGTCGGCGAACCCGGCATCCCCGTCGTTGTGGTCAAGGACGTCCGTGCCTCCTATGCCCGCGCCGCTTCGCGCGTCTTCGAACCGCAACCCGAGATTTCCGTCGCCGTTACCGGCACCAATGGCAAGACTTCCGTCGCCTCGTTCGTGCGCCAGATTTGGGACCATGCCGGCGTTCCCGGCGCCAGCGTGGGTACGCTCGGCGTGCAGACGGCGAACCGCACGATTGAAGGCGCGTTGACGACCCCGGATTCGCGCACGCTGCACCAGGCTCTCCGCGCTCTCCGTGCCCAGGGCGTCGACCATGTCGCCGTCGAAGCATCGAGCCATGGCCTCGATCAGCGCCGGCTGGATGGCATTCATTTCGAAGCTGTCGCCTTCACCAATCTCAGCCGCGACCATCTCGACTATCACGCCGACATGGATGAGTACCGCAACGCCAAGCTGCGCCTCTTCTCCGACCTGCTGGTCGATGGCGGCGCGGCCATCGTCAACGTCGACGATCCGGAATACGAGCCCTTCATGTTCGCCGCGCTGTCGGCCAACGCGACCCTGCTGACGGTCGGCCGGGAAGGGGCCTATATCGAGATCATTTCGATCCAGCCCGAGGGTTATGGCCAGCGCGTCCAGATCCGCCATATCGGCGAGCTGGTGGATTTTCACCTGCAGATCCCGGGCGAATTCCAGGTTTCGAACGCCCTGATCGCGGCGGCTCTAGCCATGTCTTCCGGCGTCGACAAGAACGACGCCTTTGCCGCTCTTCCCAAGCTCGTGGGCGCCGTTGGCCGCCTGGAACTGGTGGGTGAATACAAGGGCGCGGCGATCTTCATCGACTATTCTCACAAGCCCGAGGCCCTGCGCACGGCGCTCCATACGCTACGCCCCTACGTCAAGGGCAAGCTCCGCGTCGTCTTCGGCTGCGGCGGCGACCGCGACAAGGGCAAGCGCCCCCAAATGGGCGCAATTGCCAGCGAGCTTGCCGATGACGTCATCGTGACGGACGACAATCCGCGCACCGAAGACGCCGCCGCCATTCGCGCCCAGATCCTGGCCGAGGCAAAGGGGGCCAAGGAAATTGCCGACCGCAAGAAGGCCATCCAGACGGCCGTCAAATCCCTGCAGAAGGGCGACGTCCTGCTCATCGCCGGCAAGGGGCACGAGACCTACCAGATCATCGGCACCACCAAGCACCACTTCTCCGACCACGAAGTCGTCGCGGAAGCGATCAAGGGCTAACCCGGCATATAGACAGGTGCTTGGGGCGTGGGGTAACCCCCACCCTCATTCCCTCCCCACAAGGGGGAGGGAGGCGCAAGCCTCCAGCGTCACGATTCCATCGTCTCCCTCCCCCTTGTGGGGAGGGATCAAGGGTGGGGGCAGGCAACCGCGGAAGATGCCATGACCCAACCTCTCTACACCCTAGACGCCGTTCTTGAAGCCACCGGCGGCCGCGCCGAAGGCATCAAAACCGACGCCATCCGTTCCATCTCAATCGATTCCCGCGAAATCGGTCCCGATGCGCTTTTCGTCGCCATCAAGGGCGACCGCTTCGATGGGCATGACTTCGTCGACACCGCCCTTGCCAATGGCGCTGCTGCAGCTCTCGTCAGCCGCGGTGAAGGGGCAGGGCGCATCACGGTTCCTGACGCGCTAGGGGGCCTCGTCGACCTCGCCCGCGCCGCTCGCGCCCGCAGCCGCGCGCTGATCGTCGGCGTCACCGGGAGCGTGGGCAAGACCACGACCAAGGAAGCCCTGCGCATCATCTTCGAGGCGGCCGGCGAGACTCACGCCTCCATCAAGAGCTTCAACAATCACTGGGGCGTGCCGCTGATGCTGGCGCGCATGCCGGAGACGGCCCAGTTCGGCGTCTTCGAAATGGGCATGAACGCCCCCGACGAAATCCGCCCCCTCAGCCAGTTGGTGCGCCCTCATATCGCCGTCATCACCACGGTCGCGGCCGCCCATCTCGAAAAACTCGGCAGCCTCGAAGCGATCGCCCGCGCCAAAGCTGAGATCTTCGACGGCCTTGAGGCCGGCGGCACTGCCGTCATCAATGCGGACCATCCGCAAATCGGTCTTCTGCTCGAAGCCGCGCAGGCCGCCGGCGTTGGTCGCGTCGTCACCTTCGGTTTTGCCCGCGGCACCGATTGGCAGATCGTCGACGCCGAAACCGCAGGCGACCGCAGCTTTGCCACCGTCCTTAATGGCGATGACCGCTACGCCCTCACCATCGGCGTTGCTGGCCGCCACATGCTGAGCAACGCGACCGCCGCGCTGGCAGTCGCCAATATCGCTGGCATCGCCCCGGAAATCGCGCTTCGCGCCCTTGCCGGCTTCGGCCCGCAGCCCGGCCGCGGCCAGCGCATCTATCTGGGTTCAAAAGAGAAACCGCTGCTGCTCATCGACGAAAGCTACAACGCCAATACCGCCTCGATGACTGCCGCCCTCGATGTCTTCGGCTCGGTCTCCGCGCCCAATGGCAGGAAGGTCGTCGTGCTCGGCGACATGCTGGAACTGGGCGAGGCTGGTCCCGCGCTCCATGCGGGTCTTGCCGACACGGTTCGGGCGAGCGGGGCGGACAAGGTCTACCTTGTGGGCCCCAATATGGCGCGCCTGGCCGAAGCACTACCCGCGGCGCTGTTTTCCCGGCATTTCACAACCATTGAACAAGGCCTGCCCGAGCTGATTGCAGCGCTTGCCTATGGGGACGCAGTTATGGTCAAAGGATCGAACGGCGTGGGGCTTTCCCGCCTTGTTGCCGGCATCAAAGACAAGTTTGAACAGCGCTAGACGCCCAATCAGGACAATAAGAGAGCATGCTCTATTTTCTCGGCCAGTTGGGTGACTCCCTCGCCGCGTTCAACGTCTTCCGCTACATCACTTTCCGCACCGCGGGGGCGATGATCACTGCGCTGTTCTTCGTCTTCATGTTCGGTCCGGGCATGATCGCGCTGCTGCGTCTCAAGCAGGGCAGGGGCCAGCCGATCCGCGAAGACGGTCCGCAGACTCATCTCCTGACCAAGAAGGGCACGCCGACGATGGGCGGGCTCATGATCCTCTCGGGCGCCGTCATCTCGACCCTGCTGTGGTCGAACCTGAGCAACGGCTATGTCTGGGTGGTGCTCTTCGTCACCATCGGTTTTGGTGCCATAGGCTTCTACGACGACTATCTCAAGGTCAAGCGTATGAGCCACAAGGGTTTTGGCTCGAAGCAACGCCTGCTTCTTGAAGCCATCATCGGTTGTATCGCTGCCTTCGCCATTTCCCAGCTCGCCGCTGGCTCCTATGGCACGTCGCTGCTGTTCCCGTTCGTGAAAGACCTCGCGGTCAATCTCGGCTATTTCTACATTCTCTTCGGCGGCTTCGTTGTCGTGGCGGCCGGCAACTCGGTCAACCTCACCGACGGCCTCGATGGCCTCGCCATCGTTCCCGTCATGGTCGCTGCCGGTTGCTTTGGCTTCATTGCCTATCTCGTCGGCAGCCAGAACTATGCCGATTACCTGCTGCTCAATTCCGTTCCCGGCACGGCCGAACTCGCCGTCGTCTGCGGTGCATTGATCGGTGCGGGCCTTGGCTTCCTCTGGTTCAACGCCCCGCCGGCCCAGATCTTCATGGGCGACACCGGCTCGCTGGCCCTTGGCGGCGCACTTGGCACCATTGCTGTCGCCACCAAGCACGAGATCGTTCTGGCGATCATCGGCGGCCTCTTCGTACTCGAAACCGTCTCGGTGATCGTGCAGGTGACGTCATTCCGCCTGACGGGCAAACGCGTCTTCCGAATGGCGCCCATCCACCACCATTTCGAGCATCTTGGCTGGACCGAAAGCCAGGTGGTGATCCGCTTCTGGATCATCTCCTTCGTGCTCGCGCTGATCGGCCTTTCGAGCCTCAAGCTGCGCTAAAGCGGGGCTTTGGCGAAGCCTTTGACCAGGATTGGGCCCGTCGGACGGCCGGTGGGCGAACCACCCGCCGGTTCTAGGGTGATTTCGTAGAGCTGTCCCGACATTGGCGGCGGCAGGTCAGGCCCAGCGAGGTTTATCGTCTGCGGATTGCTGAACGTGCCGAGGGACACCGGCCCCGTCGCCGGATCGGGCAGTGTCCAGACCTCCAGCACGCGCCCTTCGGGCACTTCAAAGCGGTCCAACGGCATCAGCCGCACACTGTCGTCGGCGAATGCTTCAACGATAGCGCCCGGTTGCATGGCATCCTCTGATAGTAGGACAGCGACCATCACAGGCGCGCGCTGTGCGCCTGTCGTGCTTCCGGCGAGATACCCAACGCCAAGTGCGACCAGCACGCTTGCGGCCAGCCCGGCAAACCGCATCCAGCTATTATGATTGTCATTGTCAGGGGGCGGCAACCGCGTCGATGGCACAACCGTCGCTCCGGCGCCAAGCCCTGCGTCGATGCGTGCCCAAAGTTCGGGGTTGGCGGGCAGGGGCATTGCCGTATCGTCGAGCGCATGCAGATGCCGGCGCAGCCTGTCGACCGCCGCGGCGAGTTCTGGCGATTGGGCAAGCTGACGCTCGAACGCTTCGGCGTCCGGCCCTTCGAGCAGCCCCAGCACATATTCTCCAACCCGTTCCAGTTCTGCCTGTGTCATGACAGGCACTCCTGCAAAGCAGCGACGCCGCGCTTGATCCAGGACTTCATGGTCCCAAGCGGTACGCGCATGGTGGCGGCCGCCTCGCCGTGGTTAAGGCCCGTTACGTAGCAGAGCAAAACCGCCTCGCGCTTCTTCTCGTCCAGTGCCGAAAGGCAATGTTTCAGCGAATCCTTGATCGAAAGCGCCTCAAAGGCGGCTCTCGCATCGGCCGCTCGGTCACCCAATTCTGCCAGTTTTTCAGTGTCTTCGTAATCGATGCGTGCGCCGTCGCGCAGCATATTGAGGGCCCGATTGCGCACCGACACGGTCAGCCATCCGCGCGCTGTGCCCTTGGTTTTGTCAAAGCTCTCCGCCTTGCCCCAGAGCCTGAGGAAAACCTCTTGCACGGCCTCTTCCGCGAGGTCTCGGCGGCGCAAAAGGCGTTGCGCGATGGCGACGAGTCGCCCCGATTCTGCTTCGAAAAGCTTGGCAAGTGCCGAACGGTCGCCGTGAGCAACGCGGTCAATCAGGTCTTCGCTCGGTATAGGTTCTGACATCCAGTGCAACATGGGGGCAAAATTCCTTCATGTCGATTACCCGCGAGGCCTTCATCTGGATGCGCGCAAAAAAACTTTCGCCTCATGCATCCAGAGCCGTCGGCTGGCGGGTACTCCCCATGCAAGCGCCTCCCGGCGCATCAAATGAGGAGACGTCAAATGTCTGCAATCTCGACCATCGCCCTGCGTGCAGCTCTCGTCATCGCCACTTCTGGCCTCGCCATTGGCGCAGCCCATGCCGCAACTGCCATTGCGCTTGTTGACGGCAACAGCCTCGTCACCTTTGACACCGAAACCCGGGCCGTCAGCGCCACCGTTGATGTTACCGGTGTCGACGGTCTCGCCGGTATCGATCAGCGTCCCGCCGACAATCTCCTCTATGGCGTCTCGCTTGCGGGTGAGGTCGTGACCATCGACACCGCCACCGGCGCCGCCACGGTCAAGTCGAACCTCTCCGAGAAGCTCTCGAGCTACGAAGGGGCGATCGTCGACTTCAATCCAATGGCCGACCGCCTGCGCCTCATGGGCACGGATGGCACCAATCACCGCGTCAATGTCGATGATGGCGCCGTAACGGTCGATGGCGCACTCGCCTACGAAGCTGCTGACATGCATGCCGGCGAAACGCCTGCCATCGTCGCGGCGGCCTACATCAACTCCTTCGGCAAGCCCGAAGCGACGGCCATGTACGACATCGACGCCACCATCGTCGGTCTCATCCAGCAGGTTTCGCCCAATGACGGCACTCTGGCGGCCATCGGCAAGCTCGGCGTCGACGGCGGCTCTTCCTATGCCTTCGACATCCACTCGACCGAAGACCTGACCAACACGGCTTATCTCGTCGTCGACAATGTGCTCCACACGGTTGATCTCGAAACTGGCGCTGCCGAAGCCTGGGGCGCCATCGAAGGCGTCGACGGCACGATTTCGGATATCGCCGTCTGGAACTGAACCATTCGCCAATCGTCCATTTCGTCTCCCGGGGGCGATTGGCGCACAAGGGGCGGCTTCAGGGCCGCCCCTTCGTTTATCTCCACAGGCTGACTCGCAAAACGCGAAATCCCTTACCAAATCGGTAACCACCACTCGGTACAATTGTCTGCAGTTTGTATCGAGTAGCCGGCCCAGCCACATGATGTTCTCCCGCGCCGAAAAAACGCCCCTCGCCGAATGGTGGTGGTCGATTGACCGCGAATTGCTTTCGGGCCTGATCTTGCTCCTCATTTGCGGCATGGTGCTCAGCCTCGCGGCCAGCCCTCCGGTCGCCGAGCGCATCGGTCTCAACGAGTGGCACTTCGTCATTCGCCACGCCATGTTCTGCCTGTTCGCCGTGCCGGTCATGCTCGCGACCTCGATGATGAGCCATCGACAGGCGCGCTTTGCTGCGCTCGGCACGCTGATCGTCATGACGCTGCTGCTCTGGGCCACTCTGCGCTTCGGTACGGAAGTCAAAGGCGCCCGGCGCTGGATGTCCTTTGCCGGTCAATCCGTGCAGCCCTCGGAGTTCGTAAAGCCCGCCTTTGCCGTCATCGGCGCGTGGCTCTTTTCCGAATTCATGATCCATCGCAACGTGCCCGGCCGCCTCATCGCCACCGCGCTCATGCTGGTCATCGTCGCCGGCCTGCTGCTGCAGCCGGATATCGGTCAGACTGCGCTGATCCTTGCCACCTGGGCCGTGCTGCTGTTCCTGTCGGGCATTTCCTGGTGGATCATCATCGGCCTCGCCGGTGCGGCGGGTGGCCTGCTCGTTGGCGCCTATGCCTTCTTCCCGCACTTTGCGCGCCGTATCGATACCTTCCTCAACCCCGAGGGCGGCGGCAATACCTACCAGATCGACCGCGCTTTGCAGTCGCTCGCAGAGGGCGGCTGGTTCGGTCGCGGTCCCGGCGAGTCGATGGCCAAGAAGCTCATTCCTGACGCCCACGCCGACTATGTCTTCTCCGCCGCTGCCGGCGAATACGGCATTCTGTTCTGCATGGCGCTCGTCGGGCTTATCGCCTTCATCGTGCTCCGCGCCATGATGGGTGCGCAGCGCCAGCAAAGCCTTTTTGCCCGCCTTGCCGCCTCCACAATCGCCATCCAGTTTGCCATGCAGTCGGGCATCAACCTCGCGGTGAATCTCAACCTGATTCCCCCCAAGGGCATGACGCTGCCATTCGTGTCCTATGGCGGCACGTCCATGATTGCCGTCGCCTTCGGTATGGGGTTGATGCTGGCCATGACGAGAACCAAGCCCGAGGAGCGCATGACTACCGGCATTCCATCCTATCGCAGCGCCGTGGTCGCTCCCGCCGAATGAAGACTTTTGTACTCATGGCCGGCGGTACCGGCGGCCATCTCTTTCCCGCCATGGCCCTCGCGCAGGAGTTGATCCGTCGCGGTCACGCCGTCGAGCTGATGACAGACCATCGTGTCGAAGGCTATGGCCAGGACTTTCCGGCCCGCCGCATCCACATGGTCCCTTCGGCGACGCCCAGCCTGTCCAATCCGATCAAGTTCACGACGGCCAGTTTCACGATTGCGCGCGGCGTGGCAAAATCCTTCGGCATCCTGCGCGCGCTGCGTCCGGATGCTGTGATCGGCTTTGGCGGCTACCCGACCTTTCCGCCTTTCATTGCGGCGAGCCTTCTCAGCATTCCCGGCATTCTCCATGAGCAGAACGCCGTCATGGGCCGCGCCAACCGCGCCCTTAGCCGCTTTGCCGACGTGCTGGCCCTGAGCTTTGCGAAGACCCGCTTTGCCGACGATCAGGGCCTCGAAAAAGTCCTCACCGGCAATCCCGTCCGCGACCGTGTCCGCGCCATCTCCGCCAGCCCCTTTCCGGAGCTGGGCGCTACCGGCCCGATCAATCTCGTCGTCTTCGGTGGCAGCCAGGGCGCCCGCGCCATTTCGGATATCGTGCCCGAAGCCATTTCGCTCCTGCCCGATACCCTGCGTTCGCGCCTCCGCATCGTGCAGCAGGTGCGCCAGGAAGACCTCGATCGCGTCACCAAGATTTATCGCCAGTCGCGCACCAGCGTCGAACTCGCGCCCTTCTTCACCGATCTGCCCGAGCGCATTGCCCAGAGCCATCTGGTCATCGGCCGTTCCGGCGCCTCGACCATTGCGGAGCTGACCGTCATCGGCCGGCCCTCGATCCTCATTCCGCTGCCCGGCGCTCTCGATGCCGACCAGAAGAACAATGCTCTTGTGGTTGAAGCGGGCGGCGGCGGTTGGGTGATGGAACAAGCCGCGCTTTCGCCGCAATCGCTTGCCACTCGCCTCACGACACTGTTTACCGACCCCGCAACCCTTGCCGGGGCGGCCATCGCCGCTCGGGTGTTGGGCCAGCCTCGCGCCGTTGAAAAGCTCGCCGACCTCGCTGAAAGCCTGGCCGGCCAGGGCACAAACACACTGGAATCCGCCTCATGAAAATGCCCCGCAATATCGGCCCGGTCCACTTCATCGGCATCGGCGGCATCGGCATGAGCGGAATTGCCGAAATCCTGCACAACCAGGGCTACACGGTTCAGGGCTCCGACGCCTCGCTCAACCCCAATGTCCAGCGCCTGCGCGACATGGGCATCAAGGTCGAGATTGGCCAGAGCGGCGATAACCTCGGCAAGGCCGAAGTCGTCGTCGTCTCCTCCGCCATCAAGCGCGATAATCCCGAACTGGTTGAAGCCCGTGCCCGCGCGCTGCCCATCGTCCGCCGCGCCGAAATGCTCGCCGAGCTTATGCGCTTCAAGACCGCCATCGCCATTGGCGGCACCCACGGCAAGACCACGACGACTACGCTGGTCGCGACGCTCCTCGACGCCGGTAATCTCGACCCCACCGTCATCAACGGTGGCATCATCAATGCCTACGGCACCAATGCGCGTCTCGGGGCAGGTGAGTGGATGGTGGTTGAAGCCGACGAATCCGACGGCACGTTCACAAAGCTTCCCGCCGACGTTGCCGTGATCACCAATATCGACCCCGAGCACCTCGATCACTACGGCGACTTCGAAGGCGTGAAAAAGGCCTTCCACCAGTTCGTCGAAAACGTGCCCTTCTATGGCTTTGCCGTCATGTGCCTCGATCACCCCGAGGTGCAGTCGCTCGTCGGTGAAATCCGCGACCGCCGCGTCATCACCTATGGCCGCAATCCACAGGCCGACGTGCGCCTCCTCGACATCGAGAACCGCGACGGCGTGCAGCATTTCTCGGTCGAGATCCGCGATCGCATCCGCCAGACCCAGCTCCGCATCGACGGGCTCGAACTGCCGATGCCCGGCATCCACAATGCCCTCAACGCCACGGCCGCCATCGCCGTGGCCGATCAACTCCACGTTCCCGCCGAAGCCATCCGCAAGGGCCTTAAAGGCTTTACGGGCGTCAAGCGTCGCTTCACCAAGACCGGCGAAGTCGGCGGCGTCACTGTCATCGACGACTATGGCCACCACCCGGTCGAAATCGCCGCCGTGCTCAAGGCCGCGCGCCAGTCGGCCCGCCGCGATGTCGTCGCCGTGGTCCAGCCGCACCGCTATTCGCGCGTGCACGATCTCTTCGATGATTTCGCTGCCTGCTTCAACGACGCGGACACCGTCATCGTCGCCCCGATCTACGCCGCCGGCGAACAGCCGCTGCCGGGCGTGACCCACGAAGAACTGGTCAACCGCATCCGCGCCCGCGGCCATCGCGACGCCCGTGTGCTGAACAAGCCCGAAGATCTCGCCGCGCTCATCGCCTCGCGTGTCGAAGATGGCGACTACGTCGTCTGCCTTGGCGCCGGCAACATCACCCAGTGGGCCGCGGCCTTGCCGGGTGAACTGAGCAAGCTGATGGGCGAGGAAGCAAAATGACCGGTTCTGCCTTTGAGGAAGTGACGACCCGTGAGCAACTTGCATCGTTTGTTGAAGAGCTGCACGCGGATCTGTTGCTAAACGCGGGCAACTGGGACAACCGCACACTAGAGGGTTTTCTGGGGGCTATGGCCGCTTGGGTGCGGGACTCTGGTGGCCTAAAAAACAACCTCGGTACTGATGTCGCTAAAATGTCCAGTTGGACGTTTGCTGCGGCCATGCTGACCGCATCAGTATCCTACGAATAGCGTCCCCAGGAATTGAAGGCTTAGGTCATGAGCAAGCACGTCGCCGTTCTCATGGGGGGCTGGAACAACGAGCGCCCCGTTTCCCTCCGCACCGGCGCCGGCTGCGCTGCCGCGCTGCGCGAAGCCGGCTATCAGGTAACCGAAGTCGATGTCGGCCGTGATGTCGTCCAGGTCCTCGCGGCCCTCAAGCCCGACGTTGCCTTCAACGCCCTCCATGGCCCCTTCGGCGAAGGCGGTTACATCCAGGGCGTGCTCGAACTTCTCGAAATTCCCTACACCCATTCCGGCGTGCTCTCGTCCGCCCTCGCCATGAACAAGCATCAGGCGAAAATCCTCTTCAAGGCAGCCGGCATCCCGGTCACCGATCACGTCATCGTCTCGCGCGCCGAGGCGGCCCGCGCCCATGTCATGGCGCCGCCCTATGTGATCAAGCCGATTGCAGATGGCTCGAGCTTCGGCGTCTTCATCGTCAAGGCCGAAACCAGCCATCCGCCGCAGGAACTGCTGCGCGAAGACTGGACTTCGGGCGAAGAAATGATGGTGGAGCGCTTCATTCCCGGCCGCGAACTGACCTGCGCGGTCATGGGCGACGTGGCCCTCGGCGTCACCGAAATCATTACCGACCGTACCTTTTTCAACTACGAGGCCAAGTACAGCAATGGTGGCGCCGTCCACGTGCTGCCCGCTCAGTTGAAACCGAAAATTTACGACAAAGTGCAACAATTCAGTTTAGCCGCCCATGCGGCACTCGGCTGTCGCGGACTGACGCGGTGCGATTTCCGCTACAACGATGCGGCGGGCGAGGACGGTGAACTAGTACTCCTCGAGCTCAATACCCAGCCGGGTATGACCGAGGTGTCGCTGGCACCCGAACAGGCTGCTCATGCGGGCCACTCCTATTCGGAGCTATGTGCCTGGCTGGTGGAGGATGCGAGTTGCAACAGGTAAAGAGCGAGGCATTTTTCGTCGGGGCCCGTCCCGTCGATCCCCGCACACTCCCTGTTCCGGCACGCCGCTCCCCGCTTCGGCGCGTCAATAACCGCTTCAACCGCGCCTTCGTCCTCCATGGCGCCGCGATCCGCCGCGCCTTCATGATTGCCGGCCTGCTGGCTGGCGTCACTGCCGTCTACGCGGCCCACGAACCCATCGGCACCGGCATCGGCGCGCTCTCGACCCTGGCGCAGGGCGGCTTTGCCGACGCTGGCCTGTCGGTCGGTGAAATCTCCATTTCCGGCCAGACCCTGACGTCCGAACAGGCCATTTTCGACGCCCTCGCCATTCAGCCCGATACCTCGACGCTGGCCTTCGATGTCGAAGCTGCTCGCGAGCGCATCTCCGAGCTGCCGGCCATCGACACCGTCACCGTTCGCAAGACCTATCCAGCCGACGTCTCGGTTTCGGTAACCGAACACGTTCCCGTCGCGCGCTGGCGCGTCGATGGCATCACCTTCGTGATCGATTCGACCGGTGCCCAGATCGGCGAAGATGGCGGCGCTTATTCCGACCTGCCACTCGTCATCGGCGATGGCGCTGCGGACGACGCGCTCGTCATGATCCGCGCCCTCAGCCATGTCCCGCAATTGCAGGATGGTCTCGTAGCCCTGTCCCGCATCGCCGACCGGCGCTGGGACATGATCTACGAGACGGGCCTGCGCATCCAGCTTCCCGAGCAGGGCGTAGCCCAGGCGCTCGTGAAACTTGCCGGTTACCAATCCCAGTTCCAATTGCTCGATCGCGACATCAGCGTCATCGACCTTCGGGTCGATAGCGTCGTCGCCGTTCGTCCGACCAAACGTGAAGACACCGAAGAATCATGATGACCGATGCGATGACATCTCGGTTGCGGCCCGTTCAACTCGGCAAGGCTACCCTTGTCGCGGTGCTCGATATTGGCTCGACCAAGATCTGTTGTGTCATTGCGCGCCTCGTGCCGCGTGCCGAAGGCCGGTCCCTGCGCGGCCGCTCGCACCAGGCTGAAGTGATCGGTTTTGGTTACGGGCCGTCTTCGGGCGTCAAGAGCGGCGTCGTCACCGATATCGAAAAGGCCGAGCAGGCCATCCGCAATGTCGTCGGCATGGCTGAGCGCGCCGCCGGCGTCACGCTCGAATCCGTGCTGGTCAACGTCACCGCCGGGCGCCTTGGTTCGGAGACCTTCTCCGCCGCCGTATCGCTCGATGGCCAGGAAGTTGAAAAGACCGACATCGTCCGCGTGCTCAAGGCCGTCAATTCGCGCTCCGTCCGCCCGGAACGCTCCATCATCCACGCGCTACCGATCGGTTACGCCTTGGACGGCCAGAAGGGCATTCGTGATCCCAAGGGCATGGTCGGGGAAAAGCTCGGCGTCGATGTGGCCGTGATCTCGGCCGAAACCCTCGCCATGCGCAATCTCGAACTGGTGCTGCATCGGTGCCACTTGCAGGTCGAAGCGCTCGTTGCCACGCCCTATGCCTCGGGTCTTGCGTGCCTCGTGGATGATGAGGCCCAGCTCGGCGTTGCCTGTCTCGATTTCGGTGGCGCCACCACCACTGTCTCCGTTTTCAACGACGGGCACCTGGTCTATGCCGATGCCATCGCCATTGGCGGCCATCACCTTACCCTCGACATCGCCCGCCAGCTTTCGGTCAGTGTTGCCGATGCCGAGCGCCTCAAGACGCTTTATGGCTCGGTGCTACCCGGCCAGGCCGACGAGCGCGACATGATCGCCATCCAGCCGGTCGGCGCCGCGCTCGACGAAGCGCCGGGGCAGGTGGCCCGTTCTGTCCTCACCCGCATCATGCGCCCGCGCATCGAAGAAATCCTCACCGCCATTCGCGACCGCATGCAGGCTACCGGCATGATGGATATCTGCGGCCGCCGTTTCGTTCTCACTGGTGGCGGCAGTGAGCTCACTGGCCTGCCCGAAGTTGCCCGCCGCACGCTGGCCCGCAATGTCCGCAATGGCCGCCCCATGGGCATTGCCGGCCTGCCTGAAATCGCCAAGAGCGCTGCCTTCTCGACTGTCGCGGGCATGCTGGTCTATCCGCAGGTTTGCGCCCAGGAATATGTCGAGCCGCGCAACTCGCGCCGCCTCATCGGCACCGACGGCTATATCGCCCGTGTCGGCAACTGGCTGCGTCACAGCTTTTAATTGGCCTCGGCGGCACCTAGATTGCTGCCATGAGCAAACACATCTTCAAGGATCGGGCCGCCCACGTGCCCGATTTCTGCCGTCCGACCGTCGACGTCATCGCCCAGTTCAGCGGCAAGTGGTCCATCTTCGTCCTGGGAAGCCTGAACACCGGCCCGCGTCGGTTTACCGAGCTGGAGGAGTCGGTCACCGGCATATCCCAGCGCATGCTGACCCTGACGCTGCGCACCCTTGAGCGCGATGGCCTCGTGTCCCGTCAGGTGACGCCTTCGATTCCGCCGCGCGTCGATTATGAGCTGACCGATCGCGGCCGCAGTGCTCTGGCGCCGCTGACGGCGCTCCATCTCTGGGCGCAGGAACATAACGATGGAATCGAGGAGTCGCGCCGGGCGTTCGACGATCGCGACGTGTGACTGACGGACATTTTTGTTCGTCCCGAACAAAAATCTCCCGATCTTGAGAGGCGTATGGGGCAGGGCCCATTTCCGGTCTGGTTACTTCACCAGTCAGGAATTCACTATGACCACCAAGCCCCGCATCGGCATTGTCATCAGCACGACGCGCGCCACCCGCTTCGCCGACAAGCCGACCAATTGGCTCAAAGCCATTGCCGAGGCACGCGATGACATCGAGGTCGAAATCGTCGACCTGCGCGATTATCCCATGCCGTTCTTCGAAGAAGCGATGTCGCCTGGCTATGCTCCGGTCAATCATCCTGTGGCGCAGGCCTGGGCCAAGACCATGGCTGGCCTCGACGGCTACATCTTCATCACGGCCGAATACAATCACTCGATCTCCGGCGTGCTCAAGAATGCCCTCGACCACGCCTATCCTGAATATTCCAAGAAGCCCGCGGCCTTCCTCGGCTATGGCGGTGTCGGTGGCGCCCGGGCCGTTCAGCAGCTCCGCCTGATCCTTGCCGAGCTACAGGTCGCCACCCTCAAGTTCGCCGTCCATATCAACGCCAACGAAATGCTGCCGTTGATGAAGGACGAAAAGGATTTCGCCGATTTTCCGTATCTGGGCGACGCCGCCAAGCTCATGCTTGACGATCTAGCCTGGTGGGCTGGCGCGCTGAAGACAGCTCGGGCGGCCTGAAGTAACCCCCACCTAGCCTCCCCCTGTCAGGGGGAGGGAGCTGTCGAGTTTGGGAAAGCTACGGCGAGCCACCGTTATGTCCCTCCCCCTGACAGGGGGAGGCTAGGTGGGGGTACTTCACCAATCCGCCGCCACACCCAGCTTCTCCTGCAATACCCTGCGCGTCGCGGCCTCGAACGCCTCTGGCCATTCCACATTCAGCCTCTCAGCCATCGTCCTAGCCCGCGGCATGAAGACCCGTGCGATGGCGAGATGTGCTTCCATCACCGAATCTGCCGTGGCGTTCGGAAACGGCAGGTCGCTCATGATTTTGATTTGCGCAGCCGGCAGCAGCTTGGACAGGTGCAGGATGCCGCCGGAATCGGGTTCAGTAACATCCTGCATGAAGAGGTCGGTGAGCAGGCCACGAAGCAGGCCGTTGCCCATTACGGCCGTCAAATATTCTCCACGCCCCATCGCCACTGGCGTCAGGCCGAGGATGCGGATGAATTCGTTGATCTGGTAACGCAGCGCATGCGGATTTGGGGTTTTCGGGGGCAGGGCGTCCGGCAGGCCGTCATATATGCCGTCCCGGTCGATCAGCGGCGCAATAGTGTTCTTCGCCCGCACGCCGATCTTGCCCGGCTCCTGTATATAGAGATCGCAGCGCAGCCAGTCTTTGGTCACGGCATTGATCAAAAACCCGCCACGCTCCAGCTCATTCCAATAGACGACCGGTGCTAGTCCGTTGAGCGCGGTCCTCCAGCGATCCGCAGCGCCACGCTGATCGTCCTTGCTGACCACGGCCAGCAGGTCGACATCGCTCCATTCGTCCGCAGTGCCGCGTCCAAAGCTGCCGGAAAGAAAGAGGCCGCGTACGGCCTCGTCATCTGCAAACGCGGCCTTTGCCGCGGCGATAATGTCTTGCTGGTTCATGCTGTCCTCCGCAGAGGAGCCTAGCCACACCCCAGCCCATTGGCCAGTTATGCCTCAACTGCCGGCATAGGCCTTCTGCAGGTCCGCCAGGATCAGCTTCTTCATCCCCATCATCGCCTGCATGGCGCGGGCTGCACCCGCCTTGTCGGGTCCGAACACAGTGTCGCGGAACTGCTTGGGCACTACCTGCCAGGAGAAGCCGAACTTGTCCTTGCACCAGCCGCACATGCTCTCTTCGCCGCCATTGTCGACGAAGGTGTTCCAGTAATAGTCGACCTCAGCCTGACCGTCACACTCGATCATTATGCTGACCGCCTCGGTGAAAGGGAATCGCGGGCCGCCGTTGAGCAGGAAGATCTGCTGGCCCGCGAGCTCGATCACTGCGGTGAACGCAGCAGAATCAGGGGAATTGCGTACGAGCTCGATCACCTTCGAATCCTTGAAAGTGGTCGTATAGAACTTGATCGCCTCGTCGATACGGTCATCGAACCACAGGCAGGGCGTTAGCTTGGTCATCACATTCTACTCCCTTAATAAATAACCAAAAGGCTATATGCGTATTTGGTTATGAAATAAAACTCCGGCTGTCAAGCGGGTTTGCGGGGCTTCTGGCGGTTAATGGGTCATGAATGGGTAACCACACTGTCTCGCAATTTGCGCAGAAGTTAACGCGGTTGGGACAATTGTTAGGCTCTGGTTAACGAATTGGCGGGTAAATCTTTACCTAACCACGCCACCTATGGGGCCAAGCCATAAATGACCATAAATCTCACGATCCCCGATATCCAGGAACTCAAGCCCCGCATTACCGTCTTTGGTGCCGGTGGCGCCGGCGGTAACGCCGTAAACAACATGATCGAGTCCGGTCTTAGCGGCGTCGACTTCGTGGTGGCGAATACGGACGCCCAGGCCCTGGCCCTCTCGAAGGCCCAGCGTATCATTCAGCTCGGCGTCGGTGTTACCGAAGGCCTCGGCGCAGGTTCGCACCCCGAAGTTGGTCGCGCTGCCGCTGAAGAGAGCTGGGACGAGATCAACGATCACCTCTCCGGCTCGCACATGGTCTTCATCACCGCCGGCATGGGTGGTGGCACCGGTACCGGTTCCGCTCCGGTTATTGCCCGCGCCGCTCGCGAGCAGGGCATTCTGACGGTTGGCGTGGTCACCAAGCCGTTCAATTTCGAAGGCAACCGCCGCATGCGTCTGGCCGAAGATGGCATCGACGAGCTGCACCGCCATGTCGATACGCTCATCGTCATCCCGAACCAGAACCTCTTCCGCGTCGCCAACGAGAAGACCACCTTCGCCGACGCTTTCGCGATGGCCGACCAGGTGCTGTTCTCCGGCGTCGCCTGTATCACTGACCTGATGGTCAAAGAGGGCCTGATCAACCTCGACTTCGCCGACGTCCGCGCCGTCATGCGTGGCATGGGCAAGGCGATGATGGGTACCGGTGAAGCATCGGGCGAAGATCGTGCTCGTCACGCCGCCGAAGCTGCCATTGCCAATCCGCTCCTTGACGATGTCTCGATGCAGGGTGCCCGTGGCCTCCTCATCTCCATCACCGGCGGTCCCGACCTCACCCTTTACGAAGTCGATGAAGCTGCGAGCCGCATCCGCGAGGAAGTCGACTCAGACGCCAACATCATCCTCGGCGCCACCTACGATCCGGACCTCACCGGCACCATCCGCGTGTCTGTTGTTGCCACCGGCACCGACGCCACCATGGTCCAGGCTCTCGAGCCGGCAAAGCCGCATGCTTCGCGCACCCCGCTGGCCGTTCGCCGCCACGTGCCGGTCGAAACCGCCCGCGCTGCCGCTCCGGCACCCGAGCCGACCGCCGAACTGATCGAAGACATCGGCTTCGAAGTCGAATCAGCCGTTGCCCAGGCCTTCGCAGCCGAGCGCCCTGCCGCTCCCCAGCAGCAGTACATGGAAGATGACGGCATCGTCGTTGAGCCATACGTGCCCGCCGCCGAGATGCATTCGGAGCCGGAAGAGGCTCCAATGGTTGAAGAAAAGCCCGTTCCGAGCGTCTATGTGCCGTCCCATGCAGCCCGCCCCGATGGCTACCGCCGCATGCCGCGCACCGAGGAACTCCCGGTTGTTGCACGCCAGTCACAGCAGGCGCAGGATCGTCACGTCGAAGAGCCGCGCAATGCCCGCGCTCTCTTCAAGCGCCTGGCCTCCAATGTGGGTCTGAACCTGGGTCAGCCGCAGGTCGAACCGCGTCGCGAACCGGCCTCCAGCATGGCCGATGACGCTGCCGCCCGCAGCGCCATTGAGGCAGGTGGCGCAAGGACTTCCCGCGTTCCGCCCGCCGCTGAAGGTGCCCGTGGCAACCTCGACAATCAGGGTCGCAGCCAGCCTGCAGCCCCCCAGAAGGACAGCCTTGAGATTCCGGCTTTCCTCCGCAAG
>NZ_JBEVLL010000088.1:0-17737 GCF_040509215.1 Devosia sp. | reverse complement strand
CAGGACCAGCTTTCGGTCTTCGTCAACTTCGAAGAGCCCACCAAGGAAAAGGCCCAGGACGCTGTCCCGGAACTCGCCTTCAACCCGGCGCTGCTCAAGAAGGTCGACGAGCTCGAACTGTCTGTCCGTTCGGCCAACTGCCTCAAGAACGACAACATCGTCTACATCGGCGACCTTATCCAGAAGACGGAAGCCGAGATGCTGCGGACCCCGAATTTCGGCCGCAAGTCGCTCAATGAAATCAAGGAAGTCCTGGCACAGATGGGGCTTCATCTCGGGATGGACGTGGCCAATTGGCCGCCCGAGAATATCGATGACCTCGCTAAGCGCTACGAAGATCACTACTGATCCGGCGCCGCCCAAGACTTTTAGGAGATAACCCATGCGACACGGTAATCGCGGCCGCAAACTCAGCCGTACCGCTTCCCACCGTAAGGCGATGTTCGCCAACATGTCTGCCGCGCTGATCAAGCACGAGCAGATCGTTACCACGCTTCCCAAGGCCAAGGACCTCCGTCCGATCGTCGAGAAGCTGATCACCCTCGGCAAGCGCGGCGACCTGCACGCTCGCCGTCAGGCGATCGCGCAGATCCGCGACGAAGGCCAGGTTGCAAAGCTGTTTGCCGTTCTCGGCCCGCGCTATGCTGAACGTCAGGGCGGCTACATTCGCATCCTGAAGGCCGGCTTCCGCTATGGCGACAACGCGCCGATGGCCGTGATCGAGTTCGTCGATCGCGACGTCAACGCCAAGGGCCTCGACTCCGGTCCGGTCCAGTACAACGAAGAAGAATCTGAAGCCGCGTAAGCGTCGCTTCGACCAAATTCAAAGGGCGGCCCCAGTGGCCGCCCTTTTTGTTTGTTCGCCTCTGCCTTTGAAGCGAGAAGGCCATGAGAGCCGTGCTCGAACGGCAGACGGCGAAGTCGACGGGTGAGGGGGCTTCTCACCCATCCGCAAAGTCTTTCACGCCCATCCCCGATGTCATTCCCGCGAAAGCGGGAACCTCTGTTTCCCCTCGAGTTCTGGTCAAGAGACCTACGCTTGTTGGTCACCCATGCCTGCCACTCCTGCGTCAGCCCATCCCACGCGAAACTTTCCTTTCCATCGTCATTGCCGGGCTAGTCCCGGCAATCCACCTTGCCTCCGCCGGGGACCACAGGGGCAAGCCCGTTGCTGACGACCGAGGAAAAGCCTCAGCAGATTGAATCTGTGTGTGGACGAGGGCATGCCCGGGGCCCCGCCAGCCTACCCATTATCCCCCACGGCAACCCCCGGAAGCGCCGGCAACCAAGGCAGCGCCGACTTCACCCAGAACTGCCGCTTCGGCACCAACTCCGCACGCTGCGTCAGAACCCCAACCCGCAGCCCCAAACTCCGCGCGCCCGCCGGTTCGTCCGACGTCGCATAAAGCGCCGAACCGCAATCGGCGCAGAACGCCTGCTGCCGATGCCCTCCGCTCTCGGCCGTCTTGACGTAAATCCTTGGCGTGCCCTGCAGCAGATGAAATTGCTGCTCGGGGCAGGGCGCAACCACCCTGAACGCCGTACCGGAGAGCTGCTGGCAATCCGTGCAGTGGCAGACCCGAACTTGGTCCGGGTCAATCTCCGCCTCAAAGCGGATTGCCCCGCAATGACAGGAACCATCGACTTTCATTCAATGTCCCTCCAGTGCCGATAGTATCGGCGCTACTGCGCGGCCTTTGCCTCGGCCTCTGCTCGCACCTTCAGCCGCTCTGGCGGCGCTTCCATGAACTGGCGCACTTCCACAGGCGCACGGCAGGCCACAGTCGCCTTCTTCCCCCAGTCGAGCGCCTCATCAAGGCTTTCGCATTCCAGCACCCAAAATCCGCCGACATGCTCCTTGGCTTCGACAAACGGGCCATCGGTGACAACCATGCCACCAGTGTTGCGCGCCCGGATCGTCTTGGCGCGCGTCGCCGTCTGCAATCCGCCAACGAAAACACGAACGCCCCTGGCGATCATCTCCTCGTTGAGGTCCGAAATATCCTTCATCAACGAAGCGTCTTCCTTGGACGGGTCGTAGTCGTCGGGCAGGTGAATTGCGACCAGGAACTGCATTTTAGTCTCCTCTCGAAACCGGCAGGCCATTCCCGCCGTCACACCTAGACGAGCGGCAGGACGGCACTCAGACTAATTTATCCGATTTTCTTGTCGCTGCCTTTTCCAATGTCCGTTGGACAAACCAATTGCCGCTTCCGCGAGTCTGCCCGAGCGTGTAGGGCAGGGCGGTCTGGTTGGGGTAGATTCATGGACCGCATTCTCGTCACCGGAGCCTCTGGCTTCGTGGCCAAGCACGTCATCGGCGAACTCCTGCGCGCCGGCTACCGCGTGCGCGGCACCGTGCGCAGCCGTGGCAAGCTCCGTTCCATTCAGGCCGCCATGGACGTCCTCGCGCCCGGCGCCGAAGACCGTCTCGAAATCGTCGAAGCTGACCTTTTGGACGACGCCGGCTGGGCCTATGCCATGGAAGACGTGCAGGCCGTCATGCACGTCGCGACAGTCATATCAGCCGAGGAGCCCAAGGACCCATCCACCGTCATCCGCCCCGCCGTCGAAGGCACCGAGCGCATCCTGCGTTTCGCCCGCGCCGAAGGCGTCCGCCGCATCATCATGACATCGTCCATCGCCACCGTCGGCTATGGCCACGGCCACGAAACCGGCCCGCGCACCTATACCGAGACCGATTTCACCGACCTCAGCAAGATGCGCCGCCCCTGGGCCTACTGCATCGGTAAAACCCGCGCCGAACAGGCCGCCTGGGCCTTCGCCAACGGTCAGGGTCTGCAACTGACCACCATCCACCCCGGCGCCATTCTCGGCCCCGCCAGCGACCCGGAAACCAGCATTTCCCTCAGCCTCGTCGGCGGCCTCCTCGATGGCTCCACCCCCGCCATGCCGCGCATCGGCTTTGCCATCAGCGACGTCCGCGACGTCGCAGCCATGCACCTCGCCGCCCTGAAGAACCCGGAAAGCATCGGCCAGCGCTATCTCTGCACCGGCCCCTACCAGAGTTTTGAGGACGTCGCGAAGATCCTCCGAAAAGCCTATCCGGACTATCCGGTCACCCTCAGAACCGTACCCGACTGGCTTATGCGCATAGTGGCCATGATGGGCGGCCCCGTTCGCCAGATCATCAACGACATCGGCAACGAAAAGCATTTCGACGGCTCCAAGGGCCAACGCCTCCTCGGCCGCCCCTATCACACGTCCGAAGAAGCCATCCTCAGTGCCGCCGAAAGCCTGATCCGCTTCAACCTGATCAAGCCAAAGGCAAAGTAAGCCCCCAGGCCCGATAGAGCCGGTCCAGCTCACGCTCGTTCCGGCACACCGCCACCGGTAATCCGGTGCCCTCGGCCATCGCCCGCAGCTTCGGGCCAGATTTTCGCGTGCGCCAGAGCCACTGAATCATCGCCCACTTGATCGAGTCCCGGTTGCCCTCCAGCGCCCCGGCGTTCCGCTCTGCCAGCGTCCGGCTGAAATAGCGCCAGTAGCGCCTCCAGAGCGCCTCATCGAGCGAAATGATCCCCGTCGCGCGCTGGAGTCGCGCCGGCATGATGGCGGAGTAATTCCCGTCCATCACCCATTCCGGTTCGGCAATTGCCGCCAGATGCAGCGCCTCGAACTCATCATCCGGCCGCTGCACCCAATCCGTTCTCGGCGCATGCCGAAACAGATCCACGTGCTGTGCCGGAATCCCGAGCTTCTCCCCGATCGCCACCGCCAGCGTGGATTTCCCCGCGTTGGTCGGCCCCACGATCATAATCCGCCGGCCAAAAGTGGAAAGGTCCGGCAGATCGTCCATGATCGTCGCTCCTGCTAGGCAGCTTCCTCCTCGGAAGCCGGCGGAATGGGGAAATTCGAATTGAACAGCCCGCCGGGATCATACTTGGCCTTGAGCCGGCGCAGGCGGGCGAGCGTTTTGCCCGGAAATGCCTTTTCAAGCAAGTGCGGCTCGGTCCCCGTCTCGAAATTGAGGTAGAGCCCATCAAGCTCCTTGGAAACCGAGGGCCAGATCGCATCCAGCCGCCGCGCCATGGCATCGCCATAGGCGCCGGCATTGAGCGAGAAATTCTGGTGCCGATGCGCATAGGCCGTCTCGTCGGCCCCCACATCGTTCACCGCCCCGCCCACAGCCCGCAACTGCATCATATTGGTCGCGCCCGCCGCCAGCAGCTCCGCCATCCCCTCGGCCAAAGCCGGCGTCAGGCTCGTCACCAGCCCCGCCCGAGACACCAGCCCGCCAGCGCCGTCATGCCCCGAGAAATGGCTCTCCACCAGCGCCGTATAGGGAATGATATAGGCCTGGCTTCCCAGCAACGGCCCGACCTGCAGGAACGGCTGCAGCATCGGCTCCGCCACCTTGGGATCGTCGCTCATGATGACAACGCTCGCCTGGGCAATCGGTCCGCTGCCCGAGCGACCCGGTACCATGGTCAGAAAACTCGTCAGCTCCCGCGGCGCCGCAATCACCGTCTCCGCCCATCGCGGCAGAACGCTCTCTCCATCCGAAAGATCATAGGTGAGCTGGGCAAAGACGACATTCCCGACCGGATAGGCATCCAGTTCCAGCGCCGTCACCACGCCAAAATTGCCGCCCGCGCCACGCAACGCCCAGAAGAGATCGGCATGGTTCTCCCGATCCGCGCGCACGAACGAGCCATCGGCCAGCACCACCTCCGCCGCCTGTACATGATCGAGCGTCAGCCCATGCTTGCGCGCGAAATAGCCAATGCCGCCAGCCGTCGCGAGACCGCCCACGCCCACATCGCCATAGTCGCCGGAACTCATGCCCAGCCCATGCGGCGCCAACGCCGCGGCCACTTCGCTCCAGCGCGCCCCGGGCCCAACCCGGAACAGCCCCGTCTTCTCGTCCATCAGCCGGATCGAATTGAGCTGCCCCACATCGAGCACCAGCCCGCCATCATTGGTCGACCGCCCCGATATGCCATGCCCGCCGCTCCGCACCGCCAGCGGCACGCTCTGCCGCGCAGCATAGGTTATGGCCTCCTGCACCTCTTCGACCGTCTTGGGCCGCAGAACCAGCCCCGGATTGCCCTTGTGAATATAGGTCGAGCGATGCTTGGAAAAATCGTGATCACCCGGCTCGACCACGCGCTGGCCCAGCGCCGCCGGCACGCCATCGTAGTCGATCCCTTCACGCCGCGCCGCCAGCGCCTTTGCACTGCGCACCGCTCCGGTCGGCGTCCCCGAGGCCTTCCGCGCCGTCTCGACCCGCGCCCGCACCGCCGGCGCGACATCCTTGCCGAAAGTCTCGATCGCCCCAGGCGCATCGGCCGGCAGGATAAACGTCGAAAATCCATGTTCGAGCGCCAGCCCGACCAATTGCTCGACCAGCGCCTCGACATCCTCCGGCGTCGCCAATCGCCCGCCGACATTGATCAGCCGCCGGATTTCCCGCGGATCGCGCCCGGCCTCAATCGCCGCCGCATCAATGATCGCATTGCTCTCGGCAATCGTCGGGCTCTTGATATAGCTCATCGACGGCAGCCAGCCGTCCGCCTTCCGCCCGATCAGCTTCAGCATGCGCGGCTTCAGCGCGCCGAGCCAGATGCTCAGGCCATGCGCGGGCAGGGGCCCACGCCGCGCGCCGGCCGCCCTGTGATACGTCCCATCGACCCGCACGCCGCCCGATTTCCCGGCATCCCAGATGCCGCGAATGACATCGATCGCCTCTTCGAGCGCATCCACGGCCTGGCCCGGCGTCAGCTCCTCGCCGCCCATGCCCTTGATGCCGTCCCAGAACGCACCCGCGCCAAGCCCCAGTTCCGCCCGCCCACGCGAGAGCAGGTCAAGGCTCGCCACCGCCCGCGCCAAAACGGCCGGCTGCCGCAACGGCAGGTTCAGCACATTGCCGGCAAGGCTGATCCGCTCGGTCTTGGCCGCAACAAAGCTCAGCAGTGTCCACGCGTCGAGGAAATTGCTCTGATAGGGATGGTCTTGAAACGTGGCGAGGTCTAGCCCCACAGCCTCAGTCAGCTGCGCCAGGGCGACCACGTCATCGGCTTGCTGCGCGCTCGGCGTGATAAAAGTGCCAAACTTCAGCTCGTGCCCATAATCGGTCATGGCAGGCTCAATGGTTACAAATGGTAACCGACTATTTAGGCACTACCCGCGTCCATGCAAGTGGACACATGGGTGTGACCGGCGAACAAGTTTCTCCGACGCCCGGCCCCAAAAACAAAAGACCCGCCCCAGCTCTCGCCAGGACGGGCCCACTCATTCAGAGGGTAAAAACCCTCACTCGGCCGGCGCCATATCCTTGCCGGTGTAAACTTCGTCTACCCAATACTGGTCGCGACGATCAAACCCGTTGAACGGTGTCAGCGAAGCCTGCGTGTAAGCACCCATCAGGCCAAATTCGATCCAGTCGTCCTCATCGATATCGGCCGGCAGGGTGAACACCTGCGGCAGCACGTCATAGCTGTCGCAAGTCGGGCCCCACACGGTGAATTCCGAGAATTCCTGGTCATTGTCGTGCACGCGCGGACCACGCCACACACGCACCGGCGGGGTGAAATGCATGAACTTCACTTCCATCAGCGAGCCATAGGCGCCGTCATTGACATAAACCGACTGCCCGCCGCGCTGGTGCTTCACGCGCAGCAGCAGCGAGGTCGACGAGGTCACGAGTGCACGGCCCGGCTCGATGATCAGTTCCGGCTTGTTCTTGTCGCCGAAATGGTCAGTAACAGCCTGCGAGATGGTCTCGAAGTAATAGTCCATCGGCGGCGCTTCGCTGGTCGGGTAGGGGGCCGGATAGCCACCGCCGATATTGAGGCGCTTGAGTTCGATGCCGCTCTCTTCGACGATACGTGCCGCCGCAGCGATGTGGCGCTCATAAGCATAAGCGTCTTCGCACTGCGAACCGACGTGGAAGCAAAGGCTCGGCGTATAGCCCATCTTTTCCACGGCCTGCACGATTTCGGCCGCACCCTGTTCCATCACGCCAAACTTGATGCCGAAGTCATAGGACTTCAGCGCCTTGCCGGCCTTGAAACGAGTGGTAACCTCGACGTCACGCGAGGGAGACACCACGGCGGCGAGCTGGTCGAGCTGCTGCGGGTGGTCGATGGTGAAGGAACGAACGCCGAACTCTTCATAAGCGCGCTCGATTTCGCGCTTGTTCTTGATCGGGTTGTTGTAATGCATCACGGCGCCGGGCGCGTAGTCGCGCACCAGTTCCATTTCGGTGTTCGAAGCCACGTCGAACGCCTTGAGGCCTTCCTTGTGTAGCTGCGCAATGATGTGCGGCGATGGATTGCACTTCACTGCATAGGTGAGCAGGCCGTCAAAGCCCTTCTTGAAAACCTTCACGGCCCTATGGAACTCCTTCTCCGAGAAGAGGAAGGAGGGAAAGTCCGGCGCCTCTGCCGCGATCAGCGCGGAGGTATTGGCGTAAACGGTCTTCGGCTCGTCAGTCATTGGACAACAGGCCTTTCGGGGCTGGAGAGGGAAGGAAAACTCGCGGCGTTTAGTTCTTTCCAGTTCGTAAACGACGCGAAATTGAGCGCTGCATATAGGGCCGTGTGACCCCTCGCGCAAACGTTTATTTGCCCATCGAAACAACAATGTTCGAACGTCATTTTCATGACAGATTCCGGGCGTTCTGCTCGCGTCGCATTCTGTGAGCCAAATGGCTCCGGACAGGTAGCTGGAACTTTACCCATGTCTCTGCGAACGCTCGTCTTTTCGGGTCTCGCCGTAGCGGTCATCGCCATCGGCGGCACACTGGCCTTCTCCCCCTGGAACGCACCAGGTCACGCACAGGTTCAAACATCTCAGGCTCAGCCCGAGGCGCCCCCGCCCGCCGCCGCGCCGCGAACCGTGCCCACCAGCCAGCCGCAGGTGCAGCTCAGCTTCGCTCCCATCGTCCAGGCGGTCTCGCCTTCGGTGGTCAATGTCTATGCCACCCGCATCGAATCTCAGGCCACGTCCCCCTTCGCCAATGACCCGTTTTTCTCCCGGTTCTTCGGTCGCGATTTCCAGACCCGCCCGCGCGAATCCCGCTCGCTGGGCTCCGGCGTCGTGGTCGATGGGGCAGGGGTCATCCTCACCAATTCCCACGTCATCAATGGCGCCACCGACGTCCGCATCGCTTTGAGCGACGGCCGCGAATTCGCCGTCGATGTCGTCGTCGAAGACAAGCAGACCGATCTCGCCGTCCTCCGCGTCCGCGACACGCGCGGCGTCACCTTCCCGGCCATCACCTTCGCCGATAGCGACGCGCTGCTCGTTGGCGATCTCGTCCTCGCCATCGGCAATCCCTTCGGCGTCGGCCAGACCGTCACCTCCGGCATCGTCTCCGCTCTTGCCCGCACCGGCGTTGAAAGCTCCGACTACGAATTCTTCATCCAGACGGACGCCGCCATAAATCCGGGCAATTCCGGCGGCGCTCTCGTCGATATGCAGGGGCGCCTCGTCGGCATCAACACTGCCATCTATTCTCAGACCGGCGGCTCCGTCGGCATTGGCTTCGCCATTCCGGCCAACATGGCCAAGCTCGTCGCCGATGCCGGCGTCAATGGCGGCGAAATCGTCCGCCCCTGGTTCGGCGCCAAAATGCAGGCCGTCGATTCCGACATCGCCAACAGCCTCGGCATGGACGCCCCCCACGGCGCCCTCATCACCGACGTCGCCCCCAACGGTCCCGCCGCCCGCGTTGGCCTCCAGTCCGGCGACGTCATTCTTGCGGTCGATGGCCAGCGCGTAGACGACCCCAGCGCCTTCAACTTCCGCCTCGCGACCAAGCCCATCGGTCAGACCACCAAGCTCGAACGCCTGCGCGGCACCTCAACCGACACGCTCGATTTCCCCGTCGAAGCCGCCCCGGCACCAGCCGACAACGCCACGGCCACCATCTCGGCCGACTCCCGCTTCTCCGGCGTGAGCGTCCGTCAACTCGATCCGTCTTTGGCCGAGTCCAAAAACCTCCCCTACGACGCGACCGGCGTCCTCATCACCGCCATAACCGCCGGCTCCCCCGCCGAAGCCATGGGTCTTCGCGTCGACGACGTCATCCTCCAGCTCAACGACACCGACATCAAGGACGCCCAGACTTTTAGCACCACGGCGTCGCAACGGATGCGAACCTGGCAGATCATTCTCCAGAGAGATGGGCGAGTGAGCAGGGCGATTGTGAGCGGATAGGCCGACACGCGTAACGCCACCACACCCGTCACTCTCGGGCTCGACCCGAGGGCTCTACACTTAGAACGCCCACCTATAGTGAAGCATCCTTGGGTCAAGCCCGAGGATGACGACCGGTGGTTGCGCAAGACCGCGCCCCACACTCGATGCAACACCTCCCCCTAGATGGGGGAGGCCGGGAGGGGGTGGGGCCAAGCGCTCTGAATCAACCTCTCAGCACAACCCGCCAACCCACTGAATCCTAACCCCTTACTCCACCACCACTTCCGGCAAGTCCAACCCCGCCAGCGCCTCTATCGTCCCCATCCGCCAGCCCTTCATCCCCTTCAGCAATTCACTGGCCCCATCGTCGTACCCGCGCCGGCTGATCCCAAACATCGCCACCCCATCCTCGATCGGCACATAGCGATATGCATTCCACTCCACGATCACCGTCCCGTTGCTGCTATCGCTGAGTACGAAATCGAGAATGATCTCCCCCGTCGCCTCATTCTCGATCATCGCGAAATTCACCACCGGATCGCTCGCCTGCCGCTGCTTCAGCCCATCGACCATCGTCCCGGCCGCGTCCTGCACCGAAATCCCATTGGTCAGCACATCCACCATGAACATTTGGCTGTAGGCTTCCACCGTCTGCCCTTGGGGCACATATTCCTGCTTATAGAACGTATCCGTGGGGTGGCTCGTCCAGGCGAGTTCAAAACTCTCCCCCTCGAGCACAAACGGCCCCGGCGCCCCCACGGCATCCTCCTGCGCCACTACAACCGATCCCGACAAACAAACCAGCACCACAGCGGCAACGAAACGACCAATCATATGCATTCCCTCTTCCTTTAGTCTCAGTTGAACGCGCAACCCGACCCAAGGCAACACACGAACGAAGCGGATGCCACGCGCCGCACAATTTGCTATTGAGCCCCCATGTCCGATCTCTTCGCCGCCGATCCCAACGAAACCGACAAGGCCCGTCCCCTCGCGGACCAATTGCGCCCGCGCGCCCTTGATGAAGTCATCGGCCAGACCCATCTCCTCGGCCCCGATGGCACGCTCACCCGCATGCTCGCCTCCGGCCGCCTCGGCTCGCTCATCCTCTGGGGCCCGCCCGGCACCGGCAAGACCACCGTCGCGCGCCTCCTCGCCGACCAGATCGGTTTCCGTTTCGAGCAGATCTCCGCCATCTTCTCCGGCGTCGCCGACCTCAAGAAGGTCTTCGAGAAAGCCCGCTTCGAACGCCTCTCCGGTCACCGCACGCTGCTCTTCGTCGACGAGATCCATCGCTTCAACCGCGCCCAGCAGGATAGCTTCCTGCCGGTCATGGAGGACGGCACCGTCGTCCTCGTCGGCGCCACCACCGAAAACCCCTCCTTCGAGCTCAACGCTGCTCTTCTGTCCCGCAGCCAAGTCCTGCGTTTCGAGTCGCTCGTTCAGCCCGATCTAGAACTGCTCCTGCAGCGCGCCGAAACCCTCCTCGGCTCTTCGCTGCCGCTCACCGACGAAGCGCGAGCGACCCTCCTCGGCCTCGCCGATGGCGACGGTCGCGCCCTTTTGGGGCTGGTAGAAGAGATTTTAGCGTCAGCTCGCTCCGATGAGACGCTCGATGCTAACAGTCTGCTAACCGTAGTGCAGCGCAGAGCGCCGATTTACGACAAGGCGCAGGACGGCCACTACAACCTGATCTCTGCCCTGCACAAAACCATTCGCGGCTCCGATCCCGACGCTGCGCTATACTATTTTGCCCGCATGATCGACGCCGGCGAAGATCCGCTATTCCTTGCTAGACGCTTGATTCGTATGGCTTCCGAGGATATCGGCAATGCCGATCCACAAGCTCTTCCTCTCGCCATCGCCGGCCGCGATGCCTACCAGATGCTCGGCTCCCCCGAAGGCGAACTCTCTCTCGCGCAAGTCGTCGTCTATTTGGCCCTCGCGCCCAAATCGAACGCCGTCTACACCGCCTTCAAGGCTGCCGTTTCGCTAGCAAAATCAACCGGTTCGCCCATGCCGCCCATGGTCATCCTCAACGCGCCCACCAAGCTGATGAAGGGCGAAGGCTATGGGGACGGCTACCAATACGACCACGACGTCCCCGACGCTTTCTCCGGCCAGGAGTACTTCCCGGAAAAGCTTGGCCGGCAACAGTTTTATCACCCCGTCGAACGCGGTTTCGAGCGCGACCTGAAAAAGCGCATGGACTATTTCGCTCGCCTCCGCGCCGAAAAATCCCGCAATCGCAATGGCTTGGACGAGTAATCCCCGTGTCCCCGTCGTCGTGTTATTCTCGCCTTAGATCGGACCAGCCATGAACGGCGTCCTCCTCGTCGGCGCCGGCGGCGCCCTGGGCGCCATGGCCCGCTACGGCTTCGCCGTTCTTGTCGCCCGCCTGTGGCCAACGACATTCCCGCTCGCGACGCTGCTGATCAACATCATCGGCTCCATCGCCATGGGTCTCTTCGTCGGCCTCATGGCCAAACTTCTCCCCGCCAATCAGGAGGAGCTAAGGCTCTTTGTCGCCGTCGGAATTTTCGGCGGCTTCACCACCTTCTCCTCCTTTTCCCTCGACACAATCGTGCTGATAGAACGCGGCGAACTGTTTCAGGCGGTCACCTATGTCGCCTTGTCAGTTGTAGTTTGTCTCATAGGCCTATATCTCGGCCTTTTGATAACCAGAGGCAGCCCCGCATGAGTGGCGTTCAACATCGGGAAGTCACAGCAGACGAAGACGGCATGCGTCTCGATCGCTGGTTTGCCCGGCATTTCCCGCAGGTCGGTTTCGGCCGTCTGCAAAAGCTGATCCGCAATGGCGAAGTCAAGGTCGACAAGGTGAAAGCCGAGACCAGCACGCGCCTTGCCGCCGGCCAGTCCATCCGCATCCCGCCCGTCGACGATCCCGGCACCGTTCGCCCCACCAAGGTCAACGATGAAGACGCAAGGTTTCTCAAGGACTTGATCCTCTATGAGGATGATGACCTTTATGTCTTCAACAAGCCCCACGGCCTCGCCGTGCAGGGCGGCAGCGGCACTGTCCGCCATCTCGATGGCCTGCTGAAGAGCTTGCCCAACAAGCTCGGCGAACCCCCGCGCCTGGTGCACCGCCTCGACCGCGACACCTCCGGTTGCCTCGTCGTCGCCAAGACCGCCGCCGCGGCCACGCATTTTGGCAAGGTCTTCATGTCGCGCTCGGCCCGCAAGATCTATTGGGCCCTCGTCGCCGGCAATCCAACGCCACGCCAGGGCGAAATCTCCTGCTTCATCGCCAAGCGCGTTACTGAAGACGGCGAGCAGATGGTCGTCGTGAAGAATGGCGCACCCGGTGCCGTCCATTCCTCGACCTATTATTCGACGACCGAGACCGCCAGCCGCCGCTTCGCCTGGGTCACGCTCAAGCCCGTCACCGGCCGTACCCACCAGCTCCGCGTCCACATGGCCCAGCTCGGCACGCCGATCATCGACGATCCGCGCTATTTCAATATCGAAAACTGGATGCCGGCACCCGGCCTCGGCGAGGGCCTGCACCTGCATGCCCGCCGCATTGCCCTGCCGCTGCGCAATGGCAAACGCCTTGATATTTCAGCGCCTTTGCCGCCACACATGCGCGAAAGCTGGGATGCCTTGGGCTTTGACGCCGACCGCTACGATGTTCAGGATATCGATCCGGAGAACGGCGCGTGAAACTCATAATGTTCGACATGGATGGGACGCTGATCGACACAGAAGCCCTGATCGTCGAACACATGACGTCAACATTCGAGGCGGCCGGCCTCACACCTCCGACCACGACGCAATCGCGCCGTGTCATCGGTCTGTCGTTGCCGGTCGCCATCGCCACCTTGCTTGGCACTGAAGTCACTCCACTGGCCGAAAAGCTGGCAGATGACTATCGCAGCCGCTACCGCGCCTCGCTGGTTCAGGCTGAAGGCCGAGAGGGCTTGTTCCCTGGCGCTCGCGAAGCCCTCGATTTCCTTGCCACCTGGCCTGACACGCTGCTCGGTATCGCCACCGGCAAGGGCCTCAATGGCGTCCACCGCCTGACCCAGCTCCACGGTATTGCCGGACACTTCGTCACCCTGCAAACGCCGGACCACAATCCTTCAAAACCCCACCCCGGCATGATGCTCCGCGCCATGGCCGAGACCGGCGCCGAACCCGGTGACACGGTCATCATCGGCGACACCACTTTCGATATCGAAATGGGCAAGGCCGCCGGCACCAAGGCGATAGGGGTCACCTGGGGCCACCACGACCCTAACGAATTGCTTGCCGCTGGCGCGGACGTGCTGGTCGACACCTATGCCGACCTGCCGCTGGCGATCAAGAAAGTACTGGAATCATAATATGCGCGACCAGCTGGAAGACGCTTTAAACAATCAGGAATTTGGCTACGGCCAGGCGCAGCATATCAACCCGATCGACCTACCCAAGCGCTTCTACAAGGCCGTCGATGTCGCGCGCCTCGACGATGGCTATGCGGTCACTCTCGACGGCAAGCAGACCCGCACGCCCGGTCGCAAACTCCCGGTCATCGTGCCGGCCCTCTCCATCGCCCAGGCCATGGCCACGGAATGGGCGGCGCAGGACAAGTATGTCGACCCCACCACCATGCCCATGGTGCGCCTGATCAATTCAGCGGTCGAAAGCGGCGAAGAAAACGTCCCGGCTTTCCGCGCCGAGATCGGCAAATTCGCCGGCAACGACCTGCTGCTTTACCGGGCCGATACCCCGCAGGAGCTGGTCGACGATCAGGAATTGCACTGGGACGGCGCTTTGGTCACGCTGGCCCGCCATTTCGACGTCGCCTTCCAGCCCACCATCGGCATCGTCCACCAACCCCAGCCGGCCTCGGCGCTCACCAAGCTCGACACCGCGCTCGAAGGGCAGGGGCTCCTGTCACTGACAGCGCTGGTCTCTATCACCGGCCTCACCGGCTCCGGCCTCCTCGCCATCGCCCTGCTGCACCAGTTGCTGACGGCCGATCAGGTCTGGACGGCGGCCCATGTCGATGAAGATCACCAGATCCGCCTCTGGGGCGAAGACGACGAAGCCATGACACGCCGCGCCAAACGCCGCGTGGAGTTCGACACCGCCGTTTCAGTCGTGGAAGCGCTGCGGGCCTAAACCCGCGACGCGATCCACTCCGCGGTCTCCGGCGAAATCTCGCGCAACGGCACCAGCACGAAATCGCGCGCATGCGCATGTGGATGGGGCAGGGTCAGTCGCCCCGTCTGCATCTCGATCCGCTCATAGGCGATGATATCGACATCGATCAGCCGCGGGCCCCACACCTCGTGCCGCACGCGCCCCATTTCGCGCTCGGTATCAAGCGCCACATGCAGCAGGTCGATGGGCTCAAGATCGGTCTCCACCTCCGCCGCCATATTGGCGAAATCCGGCTGATCGGTCTTGCCCCAGGGCTTTGTTGCAATCACGGACGATTGCTTGGTCACCTTGATATGCGGATGCGCATCGAGCAGCCGAATGGCTTCGGCAAGCTGCGCCGGCGGATCGCCAATATTGGCGCCAAGACTAAGCCACGCCCTAGCCATCACGCCGGCCTCACGCGATGCAGTTCAATCGCCGCCTCGCCGCGCACCATGGCAATGGGTGCTTCCGGCTTGCGGATACGGATGATGATCCAGTTGATATCGCCAAACCGCTCGAACAACGCAGTAATGATATTCTGCCCCAGCGCCTCTATAAGCTTGGTCCGCTTTGTCTCGAACGTCGCCTTCACCACATCATAGATATCGGCATAGGAAACCGTGTGCCCGATAGCGTCAGTCTCGCCCGGCGCGCTCAGGTCGACGCCGCATTCGAGATCGACGAAGAAGCGCTGGCCCAACCGCTCTTCCTCGGCAAAGAGGCCATGAAAGCCATAAAAGCCGAGATCGCGGAGGATGATGCGGTCGCCCGAAAAAGGTGCGGTCATTGAGATGGTCCTGAAATTATGGGCCGTAGAGGGTCGCCTGCGCCACGCGCAAGGCATCGCGATTGGCGGCAACGTCGTGCACGCGAAAGATGTGCCCACCGCGCTCATAGCCCTGAACGGTGGTAGCAATAGTCCCCGGCAGTCGCTCGCCCGGTTCGTTATTCAAGAGCTTGCCGATCATCGATTTCCGCGACGTGCCGACGAGCACGGCATGTTCCGGATAGGCGCCCACCAGCTCCGGCAGCAGCCGCAGGATCTGGTAATTCTGCGCCAAGGTCTTCGAAAACCCAAATCCGGGATCGAGGATCAATTGGGTTCGCGCGAGGCCCGCCGCATCGGCAATATCAAGCGTCCTGGCAAAGTAGTCGATCATAGCGGGCAGCGGCAAAGTCTGCGCGTCCCAGCCTTTGTCCCAATGCATGGCGATCACCGGCGAACCATAAAGCGCCGCCACCTCCGCCATCTCAGGCGCCCCCTGCAGCCCATAGACATCATTGATGATATCGGCCCCGGCCTGGATCGCCTGATCGGCCACCAGCGGCTTGTAGGTATCGATGGAAATGGGTGCCGTGATCCCGGCGCTACGCAGCGCATCGATCACCGGAATGACCCGATCAAGCTCTTCCTGCACCGCCACGGTTTCCGAGCCGGGCCGCGTGCTCTCCCCGCCGATGTCGATGATATCGGCGCCCTCCGCCAGCATGGCGCGGGCATGGGTCACGGCTTGGTCGAGCGTGTTGTGCAGCCCGCCATCCGAAAAACTGTCCGGGGTGACATTGAGGATGCCCATGATGAGCGGATGCGGGCCCAGTTCGAGGGCAGGCCGGCGGGGCAGGGGAACGATATGGGTCGTGTGCATTGCAATTCCTGCCCCTCGCTTAGGGGCGCGAAGGCCTCGGCTCAACCGTATATTCTCGTCTTGCGGCACACGAAAGCCGCTTAGCGACGTTCCCAACTCTCCAGCGCCGATTTCAGCACCAGCGTGATGACCGCGATCAGCGCCAGCGTCGAGGCGGCCGCAAAGGAGCCGGCAATGTTGAAATCGTTGAACAGCAGGTTGATCTGCAGCGGCAAGGTATTGGTCTGCCCGCGGATCGAGCCCGAAACGACGGACACGGCGCCGAATTCCCCCATCACCCGCGCATTTGTCAGCACCGCGCCATAGACGAGGCCCCAGCGGATATTGGGCAGCGTGACGTGCAGGAACATCTGCCAGCCATTGGCTCCCAGCGACAGGGCCGCCTCTTCGTCATCCGTCCCCTGCTGTCGCATCAGCGGCACCAGTTCGCGTGCCACATATGGCGCGGTAACGAACAGGCTCACCAGCACGATGGCGAGCGGGGTAAACATGATCTGCAACCCGATCGATTGCATTGCTGGGCCCAGCAGGCCCTGATTGCCGTAGAGAAACAGATAGACGATGCCGGCCACGATCGGGCTGACCGCGGCCGGCAGTTCGATAATGGCGACCAGCAATTGCTGGCCACGAAACTTGAAGCGCGTGACGAGCCAGGCCAGCGCCACGCCAACAACCATATTGATCGGTACGACGATTATGGCGGTGATTACCGTCAGAAAAATCGCATGCAGCGTATCGGGCTTGAGAATGGCGCTGAAATAGGCACCGACGCCTTCGCGCAGCGCAAAGCTGAAAATCAGCGCCAGCGGCACGACCAGCGCCACGGCAACGAAGAAAAATGACAGCCCGATGAGGACGTTCGCGCCGAGACTGCGCTTTGCCGTCTCGCTCATCATGTCTGCCTCTCGACATAGCGCACTTGCCACGCGGCCAACAGGTTGGTCGCTACAAGCGTCAGGAAGGCAACCACGAGCAGCACGAAGGCTAGCGCAGCGGCGCCTTCATAATTGTATTCGTCGAGTCGGATGAAGATCAGCAGCGAGACGATTTCCGTCATCCCCGGCAGGTTGCCGGCAATGAACACAACGGCGCCGAACTCGCCCAGCGACCGAGCAAAGGACAGCACGCAGCCGCCGATGAAGGCGGGCAAAATCGTCGGCCAGATGATCCGCGTGAAAACCTGCCAGCGCGTGGCCCCCAGTGTCTTCGCCACATTCTCGAAGTCGATATCGACCTCTTCCAGCACCGGCTGCACAGCCCGCACGACGAAGGGAATGGAGGTAAAGGTCATCGCGGCAATAATGCCGAGCTGGGTGTAATTGACCTTGATGCCATTGGGCTCAAGGAACTGCCCATACCAGCCGGTATCGGCAAAAAGCGTCACCAGCACGAGCCCCGCAACCGCCGTTGGCAGCGCAAAGGGCAGGTCAACCAGCGCATCGAGAATGCGCCGTCCCGGAAAGCGGTAGCGCGTAAGAACCCAGGCCAGCAGCAGCCCGACCACGCCATTGATGATGGTGGCGATGAAGGCCGAGCTGAACGTCACCCGATAGGCCGCCAGCGCCCGGTTGGAGCTGATGATGCGCCAGAAATCCGGAAACCCCATGCCCGCGACCTTGAGCAACATGGCGGCGAGGGGCAGCAGGATAATGAGCGTCAGATAAAACAGCGAAATGCCCATGGACAGCCCGAAACCGGGCAGCAGATGTTTGCTGCGTCGCTGTGCCATTCGTCCCCCGAAAATACGCAACGGCGCGACCGAAGTCGCG
>NZ_JBEVLL010000087.1:0-2622 GCF_040509215.1 Devosia sp. | reverse complement strand
CGCCGTCAGCGGCGGCAGATTGATGACCGAAGCTTCGCGGGAGGTATCGACCTCTTCCTCTTCGGCCAGTTCGCGCTCGGCCTGGTACCAGAATTCCTGTTCGCGATCTTCCGGCTGGCCGGCCTCGTCCCAGAGCTGGTAGGCGCGGTCACGAACCTTGTATTCCTCGACATGCGGCATGGTGCTCTCCTCGTTACGCATGAATGCAGAACGCGAGGTTGACCTAGCAGTTGCCGACGACGCGGCGGTGACGAGAGATTTTACCGTGTGGTCAATGCCAGCTTGGCGCCAAGCGCCACGAAAGCGGCCGCAAAAGAGCGGCGCATCCAGACCATGATCGCGGGCTTGGAAATGACGTGGCCACGAATGGCAGCGGCAAAAAGCCCGTAGAGTGCGAAGACCACGAAGGTCATGAGCATGAAGACCAGGCTCAACTGCAACATCTGCGGCACGGCGCCCGGCGCATCGGCCGGCACGAACTGCGGCAGGAAGGCAAAGAAGAAGATCGAGAGCTTTGGATTGAGGAGGTTAATCAGCACAACCTCGATCGCCATGTCTTTGAGGCTCTTGGGCTCGGCATTGGCCGACACCGAGAGCGAGCCGGTTTCGCGCAGGGTCGCCCAGGCCGTATAGAGGAGGTAGGCGACGCCGAGATATTTGATGATCTCGAAGGCCAGCGCGCTGGCATGGAGAATGGCGGCAAGGCCCGTGATCGCGGCGATCATGTGGGGCACGATGCCGATGGTGCAGAAGAAGGCGGCCCAAAGGCTCGCCCTGCTGCCGCGGCCGAGACCGGCCGCAATCGTATAGAGCGCGCCCGCGCCTGGAGAGACGACGACGATCAGGGTCGTGATCAAAAATTCGACGCTCATGGGACGCACCTCCGGCTCAATGGCGGGACAGTTTCTCTTTTCGTGCGGAACGGCAAGCCCCGCATGCCATTATCCCCGTCACCAACAGGGGACCAGCATGCGGCTATTCGTTTGCGATCATTGCGGCAACACGGTCTATTTCGAGAACAGCCGCTGCGAGCATTGCGGCCACGCTCTGGGCTATCTGCCCGAGCAGAATGCACTCGTGTCGCTCGATGAGGCGGCTGGGAGCTGGCTGGCGCCGGCCTTTCCCGGGCATGCCTACATCTATTGCGACAATGCCCGACATGGGGCGTGCAACTGGCTGATACCGGCAGAACCCGGTGGCCCGGTGCTCTGCGCCGCCTGCATTCACAACGAAACCATTCCCGCGCTCGACAATCCCGACAACCTGCTGCGCTGGCAGGTGGTCGAACGGGCCAAGAAGCGCCTGGTCTATTCGCTGCTGCGCCTGGGCTTGCCCCTCAAAACGCGGGAGGAGGACCCTCAACACGGCCTCGCCTTCCGCTTCCTCGCCGATGCCGGCAGTGCGCCCCATGTGATGACGGGGCATGAGAGCGGCGTCATCACCATTGCGCTGGCGGAGGCCGATGACGCCGAGCGGGAACGCCGCCGCACCGGCATGGGCGAGCCCTATCGGACGCTTCTCGGCCATTTCCGGCACGAGATCGGTCACCACTATTGGGACTTGCTCGTCAGCGGACAGCCGTCGGAGCAGCGGTTTCGCGCGCTGTTCGGCGATGAACGCAGCGACTATGGCGCAGCGCTTCAGGCGTATTACGCCAATGGCGCGCCCGCCGGATGGCCCGAAAGCCATATATCGGCCTATGCCACCGCCCATCCCTGGGAGGATTTTGCCGAAACCTTCGCCCACTATCTCCATATCACTGACACGGTAGAGATGGCCGCCGCCTTCGGCATCAGGGCGAGGCCGCGGACGGGGGACGGGAGCCTCTCGATGCCTCCAGTCCACTTCGACCCCTATATGGCGCCTGACATGGCGGCGATCATCGACAACTGGATTCCGCTCGTCTCGCTGCTCAACAATCTCAACCGGGCAATGGGACAGGCCGATGCCTATCCCTTCGTTCTGACACCGGCCGTGATCGAGAAACTGGGGTTTGTGAACGATCTGGTGCATCAGGCGCCGGCATTGGGGCAGTTGGCAGCGCTTGAGGTCGAGGACTGAGCGACGCACTTCCAGCGGCGAAAGCTTGCTGGTAAACCTCCGTCATGTCCGACATCATCATTCTTCACGTCCCCGTTTTTTCGACCCTCTCGAACGCCGCGTTCGCCTTGCGCCGGGAGGTCTTCGTCTGGGAACAGAAAGTGCCCGAGGAAGAAGAGCTCGATAGCTACGACCTCACCGCGAGCCATTATGTCGCTGTGGCGGAGGGCAATGTCGTCGCAACGCTGCGGCTGATCGAGCAGCCCGAACATATTAAAATCGGGCGTGTTGCCGTGCACCAGGCCTGGCGCGGCAAGGGCGTGGCGCGAAAGCTGATCGAGAAGGCCATGACAGATGCGCGCGCCAGGGGAAGCGAACGCTTTTTCCTCACCGCTCAATCCGACAAATTGGGGCTCTACGAGAAGCTCGGCTTCGTCGCTTTCGGGCCAGAATTCATGGATGGCGGCATGCCGCATCGGGCCATGCGCGACTACGACAAGGCTAGCGCAACCTTAATCGATTAAGTCAAATTTAACGCATTAACCTCGCCGAGGGACTCCTGCCCTCAAACCTGCGTTATTG
>NZ_JBEVLL010000086.1:0-4091 GCF_040509215.1 Devosia sp. | reverse complement strand
CGTCTCCGATGGTGGCATTGCCGATAGCCGCGCCAAGATGGAAGCCATCCTCGCCGCCAATCCCGAGCCCGGCAGCATCAAGGCCGTCTGGGCTGCGTGGGACCAGCCCGCCCTCGGCGCCCTGCAGGCCATTGAAGACGCCGGCCGCTCCGGCGAAGGCATCGTCATCACCGGCATCGACGCCAATCCCCAGGCCCGCGAAGCCATAGCCGCCGGCGGCAATTTCGAAGCCTCCGTCGCCCAGGATTTTGCCGGCATCGGCGCCGCAACTGCCGAAGCCGTCGCCCGGGTCCTTGCTGGCGAAGAAATCCTCCAGTCGGTCACCTACGTGCCGACCAAGCTGGTCACCGCCGCCAACGCTGCTGAGTAGCTGTCGTCTTGTCTGAAAATAGTCTAGGGGAGGGGCCAACCATGGCCCCTTCTGTTCCTCTGCTGTCCGCAACTTCTGTCACCAAGGCCTATGCCGGCGTTCCGGCATTGTCCGGGGCCAGCCTCGTTATTGCGCCCGGTGAAATCCACGCCCTGATGGGCGAAAACGGCGCGGGCAAATCGACCCTCATCAAGATCCTCGCCGGCGTCGTGGCCGCCGATACGGCGGAGATCACCGTCAACGGCGAGCGCGTGAGCATCGACTCGACCAAGGCCGCCTACCGTCTCGGCCTCAGGTTCATCCATCAGGAGTTCAACGTCGTCTCGACCCTGTCGGTGGCCGAAAACATCTTCATGGGTCGCCGCTATCCGCGCCGCGCTGGCCTTCTCGTCGATTGGAAAACCCTCAACCGCGAATCCCAGCGCGCCCTTGACCGCCTCGGCATCGACCACATCGACCCCAGCCAGAACCTTGGCGAACTCAGCCTCGGCGACCAGATGCTCGTCCGTATCTCCGCCGCGCTTCTCGATGATGCAAAACTCTACGTCATGGACGAGCCGACTGCCGCGCTCACCCGCGACGAAAGCGAACGCCTCTTCCGCGTCCTGCGCGAAATCCGCGCCTCCGGCAGCTCCGTCCTCTACGTCTCGCACCGCCTCGACGAGATCATGGCCCTTTGCGACAAGGCCACCGTCCTGCGCGATGGCCGCTCGATCGACAGCGGCGCCCTGACCAACATCACCCACGACGATTTGGTCTCGCTGATGATCGGCCGCAAGGTCGAAGAAGCCTATCCCAAGGCCACGGCACAGCCGCGCGAAACCACCGTGTTCGCCGCCGCCGGCCTAGCAACCGCTGGCCTCAATCCGGTCAGTCTCTCGTTACGCGAAGGCGAAGTGCTGGGCATCGCCGGCCTCTCCGGTTCCGGCCAGGCCGAACTCATCCGCGCCATCTTTGGTGATGCCAAGCGTACCGCCGGCACCATGACGCTTTCTGGCACGTCCTACGCCCCATCCTCCCCCGCCGCCGCCTGGCAGAGCGGCGTCGCCTATGTCCCCCGCGAGCGCCGCGCCGAAGGCCTCGTCATGCGCCGCCCGATCTTCGAAAACATCACGCTAGCCCACCTCAAGCGCCAAAGCCGCGCTGGCACCTGGCTCACGCCCAATCGCGAAAAGCGTTTCGCCGCCGAACTCGGCGCCAATGTGCGCCTCAAGGCGCTCGGCCCCGGCCAAGACGTCCTAGAACTCAGCGGCGGCAATCAGCAGAAGGTCGTCTTCGCCAAGGCCGTTGCCGGCAATCCGCGTCTGCTCCTCCTTGAAGAGCCCACCCGCGGCGTCGATGTCGGCGCCAAGTTCGATATCTATTCCATCGTCCGCGAGCTCACCGCCAAGGGCGCCGCAGTCATCCTTGTCTCCTCCGATCTCCCCGAACTGATCGGCATCAGCGACCGCATCGCCGTCATGCGCCAGGGCGCAATCACCACCATTGTCGACGCCGCGGGTCTGCGCGAAGACGATCTCATCAATCTCTGTTACGGCCGGCCCACCGGCATGGTTGCCTGAACATGCAGCTCTTCATTCGCCGCTACGGCACGCTGATCGGCTTCGTCGCCATCCTCGTCTTCTTCTCCGCCATGCTCCCCGGCACGTTCCCCACGGCCCGCAACTGGCTCAATATCACCCAGCAGACTTCCATGCTCATGGTGGTAGCGGCGGGCATGACCATTGTCATGGTCATGGGCGATTTTGACCTCTCGGTCGGCTCCGCCGCTAGCCTGGCCGGTATCGTGGCAGCGCTTATGATGGCCGCCGGCCAACCCATCTGGGCTGCTGTCTCGGTAGCGCTCCTCGTTGGCCTCTTGGGCGGCGCCTTCAATGGCGCCATGGTCAGCCTCGTCGGCATTTTGCCGTTCATCGCCACGCTCGCGACCATGACCATGTTCTCCGGCCTCGCCTTCGTCGTCAGCGGCGGCAAGACCATTTCTGGTCGTGCCATCCCCGAAGACTTCGGCAATTTCGCTCGCGGCGGCATTCCGCTCGGCGAATGGGGCGGTGTGGCCATTAGTCTGCCCAACCTCTCCATCATCGCTATCGTGGTCGTACTGGCCGTCTGGGTGTTGCTCGAGCAGACCACCTATGGCCGCCGCCTCTATGCGATCGGTGGCAATATGGAAGCGGCACATCTCAGCGGCATCGCAGTAAAACGCCTGCGCCTCATCGCCTTCTCGCTCACCGGCCTCGCCGCCGCCGCGGGTGGCCTGATGTATGCGAGCCGCGTCGCCTCGGCCAATCCGGTGCAGGGAAGCGGCCTCATGCTCAACGCCATCGCCGCTGTCTTCCTCGGCACCACCATGAGCCGCCATGGCGAGCCGCGCATCCTCGCCACCGTCGTCGGGGTCATCGTGCTCGGTGTCCTTGACAACGGCCTGACGCAGATGAGCGTCGACAGCTATATTCGCCAAGTGCTGGTGGGCGCGCTGATACTGCTCGCCGTGGCGGCGAGCTCGGTCACGCAGGGCAGGCGCTAGTCGGCAATTCCAAACATCGGCCCATAGCCACCATGCCAGGAGAAATCATTGCGCCCCATCTCGGGCGAATAAAGCCCCACGCCCCGCCCGCCATCAAGGAACAGCGCGTTGGGGCAACCGAGCTGATCCCGAAACAGCCGCGCAAACTCGTGAAAATTCACGCGCCCATCGCTGACGGCAAAGCGCACCATGCCATTCTCGCAAACGCCGACGCCGCTGCGCCCCGTCCTGTCGGTGGAGTTTGGGATCAGCATGGGATGCAATTCCCCATCGATCACCAGCATCGGCCCTGACTGCGTGGCAATCCGCGGCTCCATCTCCGCCGCGACAAAATCCTCTGTCGTCAGGATGCCGGCTTTGCCGTCCTGATCGACATAGAAAACGCCATTTGGCTTCTTCAAAAAGTTCGGTATCGGCTGCGTGCCCGGAGCCACCTCCGCCGTGCTGATCCGAACCTTCTCGCCGCCGGCCTGGACATAAAGCCCCAGCGGCCTGAAATCAGTGTCGTACATACCGGCATTCATCGCGAAGCTGAGCTCTTCGCCGCTCGCCCTCAGCGCATCCGCCAGCTTGGAAAACGAACGATACGGCCCATCCTCGCCCTCCCAGAACAAGCGGATGTCCCCGGCATTGCCGACATCGCAAACGGTGTAGCGTGCGCCCTCGAACTCTTCGGTCGCGCAACTCGGCGCAGCCAGGGCAGGGGTGCTCACAAGGGCGGAAAATGCACCGAAGAGCAGCGAGATAGCCACGGTCCGGAGCGAAGCAGGTGAAATAGACATATGGAGATTGTCGCTGCCCGACGCCCCACACACAAGTGCGACGCATTTTCGCGGGGCGCGCCTAGAAACGCCGAAAACCGCTTAGTGGCGGTCATCAAAATCAAAAATGTTGGAAATTATTGCCTGGCAGGGGCTGGGGGACTCGAACCCACGACCCTCGGTTTTGGAGACCGATGCTCTACCAACTGAGCTAAACCCCTTCAGGCGAGGCTGTGTCTAAAGGCATTGCACGCTTCGTGCAAGAGCCTTGTCGGCCCTTAACCCCAGATATGGGGAACCAGCGGAATGGCCATCACCACCGTGCCGATCAGCGCCACGAGAAAGGCGATGGACCGCCAGGGCGCCAGACCTTTCATATAGCAGGGATAGTGCGCCACGCGGCCGAGCAGATAGAGCACGCCGCCCAGGATCG
>NZ_JBEVLL010000085.1:0-8671 GCF_040509215.1 Devosia sp. | reverse complement strand
CGCCATCGTGGCCGTGGACATGGACTTCAAGATCACTGAGGCGGTGACTCGCGTTCGGACGCAGATGACCATCGAGCCGCGGCCGGAAACTGCGCCGGGCACGTCGCTGGTGCTCGACGGAGACGGGCTCACTCTGCAATCCATCGCCATCGATGGGCTGCCGATGATGTTGTCGGCCTACGCGACCGACGACAACGGCCTGACCGTCGTCGAGCCGCCCTTCCGGCGCTTTGTGCTCGAAACCGAAGTCAATCTCACGCCCGAGACCAATACCAAGCTCATGGGCCTCTACCGTTCGAGCGGCACCTGGTGCACGCAGTGCGAGCCCGAAGGTTTTCGGCGCATCACCTATTATCTCGACCGCCCGGATATCCTCGCGCCGTTCAAGGTGCGCATCACCGCGCCGCGCGAGGTAGCGCCGGTCCTCCTCTCCAACGGCAATCTCATCGACAAGGGCGACGCCGGCGACGGCACACACTTTGCCCTGTGGGAAGACCCATTCCCCAAGCCGGCTTATCTCTTCGCGCTCGTTGCCGGCGATCTCGGCTCGATCACCGATACCTTCACGACCGGCAGCGGCCGTAAGGTTGATCTCGCCATCTATTGCACCCATGGCAAGGAGGCCGAATGCGCCTATGCCATGGACAGCCTCAAGCGCTCCATGGCCTGGGACGAAAAGCGCTTTGGCCTCGAATATGATCTCGACGTGTTCAACATCGTCGCCGTGGCCGATTTCAATTTCGGCGCGATGGAGAACAAGGGCCTCAACATCTTTAACGACAAGCTGGTTTTTGCCCTGCCCGAGACGGCGAGCGATGCCAACTATGCCAATATCGAGCGCGTCATTGCGCACGAATACTTCCACAACTGGACCGGCAATCGCATCACCTGCCGCGACTGGTTCCAGCTCTGCCTCAAGGAAGGCCTGACGGTCTATCGCGATCAGGAATTTTCCTCGGACGAGCGCAGCCGACCGGTTCAGCGCATCCATGACGTCGAGAACCTGCGCATCACGCAGTTCCCCGAGGATGGTGGCCCGCTGGCCCATCCACCGCGGCCGGATCGCTATCGCGAGATCAACAACTTTTATACGACGACGGTCTACCAGAAGGGTTCGGAAGTCGTCCGCATGCTGGCAACGCTCCTGGGCGAGACTGGCTTCCGCAAGGGCATGGACCTCTATTTCGAGCGTCATGATGGCGAGGCGACGACCATCGAGGCTTTCCTCAAGGTCTTCGAAGACGCCACCGGCACCGATCTCGGCCAGTTCTCCCGCTGGTATCTCAATGCGGGCACGCCGGCGGTGACGGCCAGCGACAGCTATGATGCGGCGAGCCAGACCTACACGCTGACGCTCTCGCAAAAGACCGCGCCGACGCCGAACCAGCCGGATAAGCCCCCCTTCGTCATCCCGGTCAAATTCGGCCTGATTGGCCCCAATGGCAGTCCCATGGGCTGGACGGGCGTTGAGGGCGGCACCATCAAGGACGACCTCATCGTGCTCGACGGCGAAACCGTCACGCTGACTTTCTCCGGCGTTGCCAACCGACCCGTGCCCTCGCTGTTGCGCGGCTTTTCGGCGCCGGTAAAACTATCGACCAACCTCACCCAGCAGGACCTGCTGTTCCTTGCCCGACACGACAGCGATCCCTTCAATCGCTGGGACGCACTGCAGACCGTTGCGACCCAGTTGCTGGCCGCAGCGGCCACTGGCAAGGCGCCGGCTTCGAGCGATGTGGACGCCCTCCGTCAGGCCATCGTCGACACGCTCGGCGATCCGGCGCTCGACCATGCGTTCAAGGCGCAGGTCATCGCCATGCCAGACGAAACGGTCATTGCCCGGCAGATCGGCAGGGATGTGGACCCGAACGCCGTCGCTGAAGCGCGACGCGCGCTGATCCGCGCGATCGTTGAACCGATTGCCGAGCATCTTGAGACGCTCCATGCCGAGTTGCAGGTCTCCGAGCCCTATAGTCCCGACGCCGCCCAGGCCGGCCGCCGCTCGCTGCGCAATGGCCTCCTGTCACTGCTGACGGCCGGGTCCGACCGCGGCGCGGCCTTGGCCGAGGCGCAATATCATGCGGCCAGCAACATGACCGACCGCTACGCAGCGCTCGCCATCTCCGCCCATAACTGGACTTCAGCAGCCCCCGGCCTCCTTGGTGACTTCCGCACCCGTTTCTCCGGCGATCCGCTGGTTTTCGACAAGTGGCTGGTTGCCTCCTCGCAGGCGCGGGACGACGCGATGATCGAGCGTCTTCGGGCCATCCTTGCCGCGCCCGATTTCCCACGGACCAATCCCAACCGCCTGCGTGCCCTCCTCGGCAGCTTCGTGATGAGCAATCCCGCACAGTTTGCGCGGGCCGATGGGCTGGGCTTCCGCTTCATCACCGAAGCGGCCGCCGAGATCGACAAGGTCAACCCGCAGGTCGCCGCGCGCGTCCTCACCGGCTTCCGCATTCTGCCGCTGCTCGAAAGCGGCCGTCGCGAGGCTGGCCGGGCCGCACTCGAAGCGCTCAAGAGCCAGTATTCGCTCAGCCGCAACACCGGCGACATCGTCGACCGAATCCTTGCAGGCTAAACGCCTGACATTTCGGAAAAATGAGATGCCTCCCCACCTACAAAGGGGGAGGCATTGTTGCGTCCGGAAGCCCACCTCCACGGACGGCGTTTTTCACAGGGCTGTGGAAGGATTTTTCTTTCCGTCTAAGTGATTCAAGAGACTCACGTTTTGGCGCTGCGCTCGCAAAGGCGCCAACAGCCCTATGGACAAGTTACCTACGGGTGATTCATTACTTGTTAACGAGCAAATCGCTTCGGGGCTAAACCCTTAAAAATACGGAGACTTTCATGCAGTCGTCGGAGGCATCCGGCGCCGATGCTGATGGATTCAGCATGGGCAATGGGGATAATTTTCGGCGCCTCCGCCGCCAGGGCAAGACTGCACCCAAGGGGTTCAGGCAACGTGTCTTGACGCCGATGACGCTGGCTGTGGCCGCCACGGCCTTCACTGCCGCGACCCTTTTCATCGTCTACGACGTCGTCACCACGCTGGGCGAGGTCAAACGCGAACTCTCGTTGATCGGCGTCGCCGTCGCCGCACGCATTGCCCATGAGCCCACCGCCGCGGCCGAAACGACGCTTGCGAGCACACCGAGCGATTTTCCGGGCATTACCCGAGCGCGCTTCGTTGAAGCAGAGGCCGATTTCGGCGATTTCTTCTCGCATGCCGTACCGGCTGGATCACATGGCCTTGTCAGTGTGCAGGCCGAACAATCGGGCGCCGTCGGCGCGCTTGCCGGCCGCGGCACCGCGGCCCTGGCCCTCGCCGGCCTTGTGACCGCCCTGACGCTGCGCCGTCGCCGAAGCGAAGCGATGCCCGATCCGATGGAGCGCCACACCTATCGCTCGCTCACCTCGGCTATCCCGATGGGCGTTGCCTGCTGGACCACCGATGGTCGGATGATCGTCTGCAATGGCGATTATCGCGAGCGCTTGCAACTCGATAGCGACGCCATCACCTATCCCGAAGCGCTGTCGCGCCTGTTGTCGGGTGGCTATATGAAGCTGCTGCGCGAAGAGAGCGGCAATCGTCTGCTCGAGCTGCACCAGCAAGACGGTTCGTGCCTCCTGATCGACGAACGCCCCCTACCCGATGGCGGCTTCATGACGATCCTTTCAGACGAGACCGAGCGCCGCCGCACCGATGTGCTGCTCTCGACCATCCGCGAAGAACAGCGCCTCTTGGCGCGCCGCTACCACGAAGAAAAGATCCGGGCCGAGGCAGCCAGCCGCGCCAAAACCAATTTCCTCGCGCATCTCAGCCACGACATTCGCACGCCGCTCAATCACATCATCGGCTTTGCCGAGCTGATGGAATGCGAGACTTATGGGGAGATGGGCGACCCGCGCTACGCCGAATATGTGCAGTCGATCAAAACCTCAGGCGAGCACCTGCTCAACTCATTCGCTGCCATTCTCGATCTCGCGGAGCTTGAAAACGGACAAAAGGTCCTGCGCACCGACGCAGTTCCGCTCGACGAGGTCATCACGGCAACCTGCAGGCGGTTCCGCGGTCAGATCGGCCGCGCCGGCCTCGCCCTCTCGGTCAACTCCGACACTGGCGCAATGCTCTGCGGCGATCGCCTGGCTTTCGTCCGCATGGTCGGCAATATCGTCGAAAACGCCATCCGCTTCACCCCGGCCGGTGGCAAGCTGACGCTCGCGACCTTTGCTGCCGATGATGGCGTCGTCATCGAAGTCACCGATACTGGCATCGGCATGAGCGAAGAGCGGCTTTCAAGCCTAAGCCAGCCCTTTGCCCTCGGTGACGCCACGTTTACCCGAGAGGGCGTCGGCCCTGGGCTCGGCATTTCCATTTCGCGCGCCATAGCCGAATTGAGCGGGGGGCGCATGGTCATCGACTCCGCTCCATCGGTGGGCACAACGGTTGCCATTTCGCTGCCGCTCGACGCCCGGCATAACTCCGCCACCGTAGCGGCCTAGATCATGATCAACCGCGCGTGGCACGAGACGCACCGCCTGGGCCCCAAGGCCAAGCTGGACGAGCGGGTCGCCTGGCACATCGAGCATGCGCAGGTCTGCGGTTGCCGGGAAATGCCCGAGAGTATCAAGGCCGAACTCACCAAGCGCGGCATCACGCCACCGGAACGCCGGCGCTAGAGTTTGCGCGCCGTCTCGTACCAAGCGGCAGCCGCTGCAGCGACCTCGCCCTGCATCTCCGCCACATCAAGCGCCAGGCGGCCAAAATCGGGATAGTGGCAGAGTTGCGCCAAAAGGTCCTGGAAGGCCGGCGACCAGGCTTCGTCCTTGAACGGACTGACCAGCGCCGAACTCATTACCTGCAGCACAGTTGCGTATATCGCGTGGATTTCAGCGAGCCGCTGGCCCTTGGGCACCAGCCCAATTTCGCCAAGACGCGCCAGAACCTGCGCGGGAGGCCCCTGTGGCAGGCCAATCTGCGTACCCGCGACCAGTTGCGCCGATTGGGCGATGAATTCGAGATCGACAAGGCCGCCATCGGCAAGCTTGAGGTCGAAGGCGTGACGCGGCTTGCGCTCCTTGGCCATCAGCGCGCGCATGCTCACGACATCGTCGATAATCTTGTCCTTGTCGCGCGGTAGCGCCATGACCTCGGCTATCTCACCCTCGACCACGATGGGAAGATCACCCGTGCCGGCAACGACGCGAGCACGGCTGAGCGCAAGGTGCTCCCAGGTCCAGGCCTCGCCGCGCTGGTAGGCGCGGAATGACGCGAGGCTCGTCGCCAGCGGCCCGGCGTTACCCGACGGACGCAAACGCATGTCGGTTTCGTAGAGCACGCCCTCGCTGGTCGGCGCCGCTAAAGCGGCCACCAATCGCTGCGTCAGGCGCGCGAAATAGTGCGACGGGGCCAGTGGGCGCTCGCCATCGGATTCGGCGTCCGGCGCGTCGTAAAGCAAGATGAAATCGAGGTCGGAGGTAAAGGTCATTTCCCGGCTCGCCATCTTGCCGAAGGCGAGGAGCGCCGTGGAGGCGCCCGCAATCCGGCCATGACGCCGCGCAAACTCTTCCTGCACGCTATCATAAAGACGATGGAGCAGGGTTTCGGCGAGAGCCGTAAATTGTTCACCCGCCACAGCGGCGCTGACCGTCCCGGAAAGTAGACCCGCCGCGACGAGGAATTTCTGCTCCTGCCCAATGATGCGGGCACGGTCGATCAGCTCTTCATAGGTGCGCGCATCGGCAAGGAAAGAGTCAACCTTGGAGACCAGCACATCGCGATGGGTGACGTCGTTGGCGAAGGCTGGGTCGATCAGGCCGTCGACGACATGGGCGCGATGGATGACCGCTTCGGCCATACGCGGCGCGGAAGCCATGAACTGCACAAGCAGCGAGCGCAATTGGGCATGATTGCGCAGCAGCGCAAAAAGCTGCACCCCACCCGGCAGACGGGACAGGAAATCGTCCATTCGGGCAAGGCCAAGATCGGCGCTGCCGGCATTGGCGAGGGTCGTCAGCAGCAAGGGCAGCAGTTCCGTCAGATGCGCTCGCGCCGCGGCGCTGCGGGTGGCGGCATAGCTGCCATAGTGCCATTTGCGCACGGTCTCGATAGCCTTGTGGGCATCGGCAAAACCCATATTGGTCAGGGTCTCGAGCGTGTTGGGATCGTCGTCGCTGCCGGTAAAGACGAGATTGCCTTCCACCGTGCCGAGTGTTTCTCCCTCGGTGAACAGCTCAGCATAGTAGCGCGCGACGCGTTCGAGCGCGGCGCGATAGTCCGTCTCAAAAGTCTTCAGGTCGGGCTGGTTCATCAGCCGGCCGATAACTGCAACAGCTTCAGGCGTGCCGGGCATGATGTGTGTCTGCTCGTCGCGCAGCATCTGGAAACGGTTTTCAACGGCGCGGAGATACCAATAGGTTTCGGTCAGTTCGCCGGCCGTCGTCGGGCTGATCCAGTTTGCCGCCGCAAGCGCCGCGAGCGCCTGCGAGGTCGGGCGCACGCGCAAGGCCTTGTCGCGCCCACCAGCGATCAATTGCTGGGTCTGGGCGAAAAACTCGATCTCGCGGATGCCACCGCGTCCGAGTTTGACATTGTGGCCCTCGACACGAATGTCGCCGACGTTCTTTGACACGTTGATCTGGCGCTTCATCGCCTGGATATCGGCAATGGTGGCGAAATCGAGATGCTTGCGCCAGACATAGGGCGCCAGTTCCTTCACGAACGCCTCACCCACCTGCTTGTCGCCGGCACAAGGCCGAGCCTTGATCCAGGCGGCGCGCTCCCAGTTCTGGCCGCGCACTTCGTAATAGGCCAGCGCCGCATCGACCGAGAGCGCTACGGGCGTCGAACCGGGATCAGGGCGGAGCCGCAGGTCGGTGCGGAAGACATAGCCATGGGCCTGATGATCTTCCATCAGGCCGACCAGCTTCTGCACCATGCGCGAATAGATTTTTGTGCCTTCACTGGGATCGACGAGCACCGGCTTTTGCGGATCGAAGAAGGCGACGATGTCGATATCGGACGAATAGTTGAGCTCGCGGCCGCCGTGTTTCCCGAGGGCGAAGAGCGCAAGACCGGAGTTTTTGGCGCGTGCTTCTTCGCGCGGAAGGAGCAATTGACCCTTATCGAAGGCCTGAGCCATGAGGAAATCGAGCGCCGCCTCAAGGGCAGCATCGGCGAGGTCGGAGAGTGCTTCGGTCGCCTTGGCCGTGGTCCAGACGCCGCCTGTTTCGGCCACGGCAGCCAGAAGCGCGGTGCGCCCCTTGGCTATGCGTAGTGTCTGACCAAGGCTCGCTTCATCCGCCGTGATTGCGGCTTCAGCAACGGATGCCAGAAGCTCTGCGAAGACAACATCGGGCCCGCGCTCAAGCGCATCGGCCAGCCAATCGGCATGCGTGCGCGCCAGTTCGAGCAGATAGGGCGCCGATTGCAGCAGTGTGCCGAGGGTTGGCTCGGCCGCCTTGAAAGCTAGGACTGCCGCTGGGGGCAGTTCGGCCAGCAGAGTGTCAAAGCCGGGATGCAGAATGGCGGGCAAGGGCGCGAGATGGATGCTCATGAAAGAGGCTTATCGCGCCACAATGGCGCCAGCAAGTCGCCCTCAGCCCTTTCGCGCCTCGTCTTCTGCGGCGCCGGAAAGTTCGGCCAGGACGCGCTTTTCGTCCTCGGAAAGCCCGCCCTCGCGGGTCTTGGCCGGCGCACGCCGAACGGCCCAGAACAGACCGAAGAGGCCCAGCCCCAAAAGCACCGGCGCGGCGATCCAGAGGATCAGCGTGTGGTTGTTGAGCCGGGGGTTGAGCAGAACATATTCGCCGTAGCGGTCGACGAGATACTGTTCCACCTGCGCATTGCTATCGCCAGCCACCAGCCGCTCACGCACCAGAATGCGGAGATCGCGCGCAAGATCGGCATCGCTATCGTCGATCGACTGGTTCTGACACACGAGGCAGCGGAGACCAGCCGAAATGTCGCGAGCGCGCTGTTCCAGCACCGGATCACCCAACATCTCGTCCGGCGACACGGCGAATACCGGCATGACGAGACAGAGCACCAAGGCGATGAGCGAGAGCAGCCGCTTCATTCCGCCGGCTCCATGGCAGGCTTGGCCGCCCGCTGCGGAGCGCCAACACGAAGGCGCCGGTCGGTCAGCGAAAGCACGCCTGCTCCGGCCATGACCAGGGCCCCGATCCAGATCAAGAGGATATAGGGCTTGTACCAGATGCGAACGACATGGGTGTCATCGAGCGGTTCGCCGAGCTGCAGGTAGAATTGCGACAGCCCGTAGGTTTCGATGGCCGCTTCCGTCGTCGGCATGCCGCTGGCCACATAGGTGCGGCGTTCGGCGGCCAATTGCTTGGTGCTACCGCCCGGCGCCGTGACCGTGAAATGTCCGGTATCGGCCATGTAGTTCGGCCCCGGAATCTGCTCGAAACTGTCGAAAGCCAGCGTGTAACCGCTGAGTTCCGCCGTCTCGCCCGGATTAAGCGTCGTCACCAGTTCGGTTTCCCAGGCGGTGACCGAGACGATGCCAAGAACCGTTAGGCCTAGCCCCATATGCCCGAGCGCCGTCGACCAGATGGTGCGCGGCAGGCCAACAAGGCGACGAACGCTCTCGCCCACCGGAATCCGACCGATGCGGCCACGCTCGATCAGTTCAGCAAAAGCACCAAA
>NZ_JBEVLL010000084.1:0-11069 GCF_040509215.1 Devosia sp. | reverse complement strand
CGCGAAGTCCTGCCCCATTGCGGGCACGATCAATCGCGACGATCCTTATCCCACGAATAAAAGCAAGGATGGGGACATGATCTTCGCCCCCGACTGGACTTACTCTGCCGCACGCCGCGTCTCCGTGTGCCTTTTGGCGCTCGCAGCATCAGGCGCGGCGCAGGCCGCCGAACCCTACATCCTGGGCATTTCGGATAAGCTGGCCATCAAGGTAGTCCAATGGAAAGCCGCCGACTCCACCTTCGAGGAATGGACGGCGCTTGGCGGCGATTACGTCGTCGGCGCCGACGGCAATGTGAATTTCCCCATGGTCGGTCCAACCGAGAGCCTGGGTAAGACCAGCACCGAGCTGGCCGCTAATCTCGGCATTGCCCTGCAGCAGTCCCTTGGCCTGCCAACCGCACCTTCAGTCACGGTAGAGGTCTCCACCTATGGCCCCATCTACGTCTCGGGCGATGTCGGCTCCCCCGGCGAATACCCCTTCGCCCCCAACCTGACAGTCGTAAAGGCCCTGGCCCTCGCCGGCGGCGAACGCCGCAGCGCCGAAGCCGTGGCCCGTCCCGAAAAGGAAATGCTGAGCACCTCAGGCGCTCTCGACGTTCTCGAAGACGAATATGCGCGCCTCCTCATCCGCCGCGCCCGCCTCGATGCGGAACTGGCAGATCAGGAGCAAATTCTGGTTCCCCCTGAACTCGAGGGCCATCCCGACCTCCAATCGCTCCTCGCCGCCGAGACCGCAATCCTTGAGGCCCAGAAGCGGCAGGCCGAAGCCCAGTCGACCTCCCTCACCGACGAAGTCGGCCTCCTCACGACCCAGATCACCGCTTTCAACCAGAAGCAGACCAGCGCCGAGGGCCAGCTCGAAACCGCCCGCGACCAGCTCGACAAGATCACCGCCCTTTCCGACGATGGCCTCGCGCTCTCCTCGCGCGTGACCTCGCTCCAGACCAATGTGGCCGATCTCGAGTCCCGCTTGCTCGATACCGAAACCGCGACCCTCCAGGCCCAGCAGGCCATTGCCACTGCCAATCGCGAACAGGCCCGCCTGACCGATCAGCGCATTTCCGATCTCACACTCGAGCGCCAGACCGTCGACGGCCAGATCAGTGCCCTTGCCCTGAAAATCTCGACGCAAAAGGGCCTCGTCCAGGAAGCCGTACTCTACACCGGCGTCTCCGCATCAAGCGAAACGGCCCCCTCCTATAGCTACGCCATCATCCGCGACGGCGCCGAAATCCCCGCCGAGATCGGCACCCCGCTCATCTCCGGCGACGTGGTCATCGCCCGCCTGGCCTTCGCACAGTGAGGATTTTGAGATGAAGCAAACGCTTGGACTTCTCGCCCTTCTGGCCGCAGGCATCGCCCCCCCGGCCCTTGCCCAGGAAGCCTTCTTCGATGGCTTCGACACGCTCGACCAATCCCGCTGGTACGTCGCTGATGGCTGGGCCAATGGCGCCCATCAGAACTGCACCTGGTCCACCGATCAGGTCACCGCTTCAGGCGGCATGCTCCGCGTCGGCTTCTCGCCCCAGCCCAAAGGCGACCGCCAATATCGCTGCGGCGAATTGCAGACCCGAACCGCCTATGGCTTCGGCACCTACGAAACCCGCCTCAAGACGCCCTCCGGCTCCGGCCTCAACGCCGCCTTCTTCACCTATATCGGCCCGCAACAGGGCAAGCCGCACGACGAGATCGACTTCGAAATCCTCACCCGCGACACCGGCCACGTCGACACGACCACCTTCGTCAATGGCAAGAGCGGCGACGGCGAAATCGGCAGCGGCCAGTCCCACGCCCTGCCCTATCCCTCCGACAGCGACTTCGTCACCTTCGCCTTCACCTGGGAGCCGGACCAGCTGCGCTACTACATCAACGGCCAGCTCGTCCGCACCATGGACGACCCCGAGACCATCCCGAGCAATCCCCAGCGTGTCTTCTTCAGCCTCTGGGGCACGGACACCCTGACCGACTGGATGGGCCAGTTCACTCCGGTGACCGCCCCCATCGCCATGGAGGTCGACTGGGTCGCCTTCACGCCGCTCGACCAAGAGTGCGCATTCGAACAATCCATCCTCTGCCAGGACTGAAAAGGACTTCTCGATGAAGCTGGTATTCTTCCGCGGCCACGTGCCCAATTTCGGCGATGAGTTGAACCTCCACGTCTGGCCCGCGCTCCTGCCCAAGGGCTTTCTCGACGAAGACGAAAGCGAGCTTTTTGTCGGCATCGGCTCCATCATCGGCGACCACCTCCCCGAAAAGTCACGAAAGTTCGTCATGGGCTCGGGCTATGCGGGCTATATGGGCCTGCCCGATGTCAACGATGGCACCTGGGACATCCGCTTCGTCCGCGGCCCCAACACCGCAAAAACTCTCGGCATCGATCCCAAGCTGTCGATCTGCGACAGCGCCATTCTCCTCCGCGCCATGGACCTGCCGCCCCCCGACGACAGCGTCAACATCGCCTTCATGCCCCATTATGAAAGCCTCGAGCGCGGCGACTGGGCCGAGGCCTGCCGCATGGCCGGCATGACCCTGATCGATGCGACCGCGCCCGTAGACACCGTCCTCAGCCAGATCCGCGGCGCCCGCCTCCTCATCACCGAAGCCATGCACGGCGCCATCGTCGCCGATGCCCTGCGCACCCCCTGGATCGGCGCCCGCCCCATCTATGGCGGCCACCACAAGAAGTGGCTCGACTGGGCCGGCGCCCTCAACCTCGACGTCCGCCTTAACGAACTCAAGCCCACCAGCGTCCTCGAATACTACATCGGCCGCACCGGCCGCGGCGGTCGCCTCGGCAAGGTCGGCCAGTTCAACGCCTCCCCCCTCGCCGCCATCCCCAACCGCATCTTCACCAGCATCGCCGCCAAGCACCTGCAGCAAATGGCCCGCCTCGAGCCCCAGCTCAGCAGCGACGCGAAGATCGTCGAAGTCACTGAAAAGGCTCAGGCTGCCGTCGACGGTTTTGTCCGCAGCCGCCTGGCGGTAAGCTAAAAAGGGGGCTCACGCCCCCTTTTCCAACTCCCCAAACTCTCCCTCTATCGTCATTGTCGGGCTCGTCCCGGCAATCCATCTCGCCCCCGCACCGGCCACACCTGGCCAGGTCCGGTGTTGACGATATCTTTCTGGCTCAGCGCTTCTTCCGCAAGAACCCCACCATCCGCTGCACCCGCTCGCGACCCAGCACAACAATGACCGCCCCGTAGCTCGTCCCCGCGACACCAATGGTCGCAGCGAGCCGCAATACCGGCTCCGCATCACCCATTTCTCGTTGCACCAGCCACCCCGCGCCCCACATCACTGCGGTTGCCAGCACGGGCAGCGCGAACGATCCCAGATACGACAGCAGCGAAATGCCCAACAGCCGCACCACCATGTGCAGCGTCGGCATCCACATCAGCGCATTGAGCACCACCAGCGACACCGTCAGCGGCAACAGGCCCCATCCTGCAAACAGGAAGACGTAGAGCACCGTCACCACCTGCTTGCTGAGCACATAGTAGAACCACAGATCCGCCTGCCCCTGGCTGCGGATCAGCGAGGCCTGCAAAATCCCCACCGCGGTGAGAACGCCCAGCGCGCAAAACGCCTGTACCACCGGCACCGCCTCGATCCAGTGCTCGCCAAAGGCGAACGGAATGAGGTCACCCGCCACCAGCGCCAGCCCGGCGAAAACCGGAAATGCCACTACCGACGACGCAAAGGTCCCGAGCAGATAGGCCTCGCGCAGCTTCGCCTTTTCCCCCTGCATCGAAGACAGCAGCGAATAGGAAACAAGGTTCAGCGCCCCCGACAGAAGGTCCGTGAGTATCTGAAAAATCCGCCGCGCAAAGCCATAGATACCCAGCCCCGCCGGCCCGAGCAGCGCGCCAATGAGAAGCTGGTCAAGGCTGATCGTGGTGACGAAATGATTGCCCGTCGAAAACAGCCCGAACGCCTTGAGGTCACCCAGCGCCTTGAGGTCAAATCGAAGCCCCGGCCTCCACCGCGCCGCTATCAGCGCCCCTATACAGGTCGTCACCGACCCCGCCAGTTGCGAAGCCGCCAGCGCCCAAAGCCCAAACCCGGCCCAGAGCAGCCCCAGGCAGACCACCGCCGCAACGAGCGACGCCGCCGTCGTCCGCAGCGCTAGCATCCTGAACGACATGGTCCGCACCAAGAGCGCATTGGGCACCGCCGCAGCCATATCGAAAATCACCCGCGCCGAAATGAACGGCACCAGCGCCGTGAGCAGCGGATCGCCCGAAGACGAAGCCACAAACGGCGCCGCCACGCAGAGCGCGCCAAAAATCAGAACCGCCGCCCCAACGCAAAGCCAGAACACCGTATCAAGATGCTTCGCCTCAATATCGGTCCGCTGGATCAGCGCCTCGCGAAACCCCGCCGGCGCCACCGCCAGACCGACCGTCGAAATACTCGCGGCAAAGGCCACAATCCCGAACTCCGCCGGGGTGAGCACCCGCGACGTCGCCAGAAACACCAAAAATCCGAGGAGGGCCGGCGCGAGACTGCTGACCAGCGACCACATCGTGCCCTTGATCGCAGCCGAAGCCCGGCCCGATTTCAGATGATCGAGCCGCTTGCCTCCCACTTCTGTAGTGACCGTCATGCGCTGTGCCGCATCCCATCGCGCGAGGCGACAAACCGTTCAAATTCCGGCGTCACCCGCCCGAGCACCCGGATCATTAGCCCGCGCAGTCGCAGCTTTGCCGCCTCGATCGGCGAGACATGCGGCATGATCCCCTGCCCCAGTAGCGCCTTGCCGACATTCACCGCACGCACGCCAATCGGCGTCGCAAACCGTGGGTCCGTCAAAAACCGGGCCCGTTGCTCGGTGCTCGCCTCGGTCCAGACCCGCTGCCGTAGCGCCTGCACGGCCCGCTTCAGATCCAGCTCGCGCCGCAAATACCCGGCATTCAGCTCTGCATTCCGCGTCGTCTGCTCGGCATTCTCGGCCCAGACCGCCAGGGGCTCCATGGCCACATAGACCGGCTCCACCACCGAATAGGTCCGCAGATATTCCTGCAACGTCGCCGTGCATCCATACTGGATTTCGAGCGGCGACTTCGCCCTCAGCGACCAAAAGAGCCCGCCATTGGAAACCCCGATCCCCGCCAGCAGCGCCATGCGAAAGTCCGCACCCTCGTAAAGCCCTTCGGTAAAGAGCTCGTCGAGCACACCCACATCGCTCACCGAGGCCCGCTCGGTGCCGCTGGCATACTCAAAATACTGATTGCGCAGCACGATCTCGACACCCTGGCTCCGCACCAGCGCAATGTTCGCCGCACAGAAGTCGGGCAGGATGAAATTGTCGTCTTCCACCACGCAGAAAAACTCCGCCGCGTGCGGGTTATCGGCCGAAAAGCAGTGGTCGATGTTCTTCGAAGCAAAGAGCTGCGGCGTGTTCGCCGTATAGCGAATGCGCTTGTCTCCAATCGCCGCGACTACGGTTCGCGCCGCCTGGTCCGGATCGTCGTCATAGACGTCGCACACCCAATGCGGCCAGGATTGGTCGATCATCGAATAGAGTGCGCGGCGCAGAGCCTCGGGGCGCTTATAGGTCGGCGTGCGGAAGTGGACGAGGCCGGGCTGGTACTCGGACATGGCTGAAAAGACCTCCAGGACGGCGCCTCGCGGGCGCAGCAGATTGGGCGCGCAGGGCAATCAGCCCCTGCGCGGCATAAATGAGAGTGGCAATGCCCATGATCGAGCGGATGGAGAATTCGAAGAACACCTCCACCTCGATGAAGCTGCGAAGGATCATCAGCGCCTGCAGCGCCAAGAGCAGCGCATTGGGCGCATTGGGCCGGGCAAAGGTATAGGCGGCCATGGCAATGGCCCCGCCATAGATGATGGCGATCTGCATGGTCAGCCCGATCAGCCCGATCTCGACGGCGTTGGAAATATAGGTGTTGTGGAAGTTGAACCCGGCGCCCGAGGGCACGTCGAACATCGCCCAAAGCTCCTCGGCCGGCGCAAAGCCGATCACCCAGAAAGAGCGATAGCCCAGCCCCTGCAGGGGCCGCTCGGCAATAAAACTCAGCCCCGTCGCCCAGAGATCGGTGCGTCCCGTCAGGGTCGCGTCCTTACCCGAGCCTTCGAGCACTTCTGCCAGCAGCGTATCGCCCGCCACCACGATCAGTAGCGCCAGCGCCGCCCCCACGATGACAAGCATCACGACCACAAAGACCTTCTGCATGCCCGTCAGCCGCGAAATCAGCAAAGTCAGCAGAATGACCGCCATGCAGGGCGCCAGCATCAGAATGGCGCCCGCCGATTGGGCCAGCGCAAGCAGCGGCCCGGACAGCACCGCGCCGCCCGCCGCCAACAGCCGCAGCATAACAGGCGAGTCCCGATCCACGGCGACCGCCACCGATATCAACGCAAAGACCGCGATATGTGCTGCCACAGCATTCTTGCTGCCAAACGCACCGACCCAGGCGCCGCCCAGCCCCGTCTTGCCAAAGGCGAGACTGGCCACCACGCCGATGCCATAAACAATGAACATCAGGCGCATCAGCGTCGACGTGGACACCCGCCCGGTAATCACAATGGCCACCGCCAGCGTAAACGCCAGTTGCAGCCCATAGCGCAGCGAATTGGAAGGGTAGAGCGACCACAGCGAGGTCAGCATGCAATAGGCAGGCAGCAGCAACACCGGCCACCACCGCCTCAGGCTATCGATCGTCTGGTGCGGATTGCTCACGATCAGCAACGCCCCGCAGCCCATGAAGGCCAGCGCCGCCATCGACCCGAGCATGGCATTGAGCACCAGCGCCGCAAAGGCGCCGAATGTAAGAAGGGTAGCCATGTTGACGGTCAACCGCGCCGGCATCTGCATCAAGACGCCTCCGCCATTTCCGGCGCCGCCACCACCACCTCGGGAATGAACCCGGCGGCATAGCGCCCGGCAGCATCGAGCGGAATGCAGCGCACCGCGCCCGTTCCGCGCCGGGCCGCCAGCCCACGCCAGATTTCACGCTTGGCCGGCGCCGACCAATCCGTCAGCGACACCGGCACATAGGCCGGCACCATCTCACCGGCTCCCGCGCCAAGCACGAGCACGGGCGACGGCAACGCGGCCTGCGCCGGCGCCGCGCGCCGCTGCCGACCTTCCGCAAACGAAGACCACAGCCGCCCAACATGTCCGGGATTCCGCGCTACCAGCGCCAGAACAGAAGCCAGCCGGCGAGCCTTCACGCTCGCCACCAGCCGCTCATAGGCGAGCCCCTGCTCCAATCCCGATAGCCGCTGCCTGAAGGCAGCTTCAATCCGCCCATCGAGCGGCCCAAAAGCACCAACCAGCGCCTTCTGTCGCCCAACCATGGCTTCCATATCCGCCACCGAAAGGCGATGCGAAATCGACCCCGAATGACGGCGATAAAGATAAAACGGTTCCGGCACGATCAACATGCGCGCGCCATCGAGCAGCAGCCGCAGGATCAGGTCGAAATCCTCCCCGATCCGCAGCCCCTCGTCATAACGCACCGCCTTCAGCCGCTCCGCCGAGATCAGCGGCTTCAGATAGCCCAGCGCCGGCGAACCATCGGTTCCCGCCAGCACCCAGCGCTCAGCCGAAACCAGAAAACTCCGCTCCACCCCCTCGCCCAGCATCAGGCGGGGCGCAGAGCCATCCTCGAAAAACAGCAGCAGGTCGTCGGCCACGATATCGGCATCATGGGCAGCCGCAGCCGCCAGCAGCCGCTCGAAACGTTCGGGGTGAATGATGTCATCGGAATCGACCACCGCGATCCAGCGCCCGCGCGCCACATCAAGCGCCCGGTTGCGGCAGCGCGCCGGTCCGCCGTTCTGATCGGTGGTGATGAGCCTGATCCGCCCATCGACCTCCATCAGCCGCCGCACATGGGCAAGGCTGTCATCCCCCGAGCCATCGTCGCTGACGATGACTTCCAGGTCAGATACACTCTGGCGCAGCACCGAGTGGAGGGCGTGAACGATCTTCTCGCCCGCCTCAAAATTGGCCATCACCACCGAGATCAGCGGCGCGGCCCCGGCCGGGGCTTCAGGCAATATCGACATCGGCCGCAGCCGTTTCTGCGGGCGCCCCGTCGAGCTGCCCGATCAGTGCGGAAAACTCCTCCATCTGCAGCTCGAGCTGCGACACGCGCTTGCGCGCATTGGAGGCACTCTGCTCGGCCGAGCGGATCACCGCCTCGTCGGCCGCAGCCCGCGTTCCATACTCTTCGGATGTATCGAGCATGGTGGCGGCCTGGGCATAATACATGCTCATGCGCTGCTTCAGCCCGTCGCGTTCGCGGCGGGCATCGGCGAGTGCCATCAGAATGGCATTGCGCACGGTTTCCATTCGGGCCTGGTCCGTCTCGGCGTCCCGGCCTGGATTACGGGTGCGAAACGCACCCGGTCGAAGCGAAAGAATGGCCATCGAAAACTCCTATCGGCTGCCAGAGCGCAGGGCGACGACCTTCACGGTCTTGAGAAGAATGACCATGTCACCGGTAAAGCTCCATTCGCGCACATAGGTGCTGTCGAGCTGTACGCGTTGGTCATAGCCGACATCGCTGCGGCCACTGACCTGCCAGAGCCCGGTGATCCCCGGACGCACGGCCGAATAGTGGGCAATATCATCGGCATAACGGACGACTTCGTCCTGCACGATCGGCCGAGGCCCGACAAGGCTCATATCCCCGCGGATCACGTTGATCAGCTGCGGCAGCTCGTCGAGGCTGGTCACGCGCAGGAATTGGCCGAGGCGGGTAATTCGTGGGTCGTTCCGCAGCTTTTGCGTCTCTTCCCATTCGGTCCGTGCCTGGGGGAACAGTTCAAGGTGACGCTGTAGCGCCTCTTGGGAATTGACCACCATGGAGCGGAATTTGAGGCACCGGAACCGGCGCCCATTGAGACCGAGCCGCTCATGACCGAAGAAGATCGGGCCGCGGTCGGTCGAAAACATGATGACGGCGATGAAGAACATGGCCGGCAGCGCAAAGATCAGCATCGTAGAAGCAGCAAGCACATCGAAGGCACGCTTGGCGACGCCCCCACGGGGCATGCCGGCTTTGCTCGGATAGGTAGATTCGCCGACTTCGGCATTGATGATCGACATGATGTTCTCTCTCGCAGAATGGACTTGCGAAGAAAGGCAGCAGAGCCCGCCTTTTCTTGACGTGCGGAAGGGGTCGCTGAAGCGCCGTGCGCTCAGTCGAAACCGGGTTTCTCACTCATCTCTGATGGACCCCGAACCATTGGTCCGGAGACGCCGCATTTGGTGTCGACGGCATGTGGCTTGCCGCGACGTATGGTGAACCAAACATGATGGGAAAAGGGTATCAACGCCTCACATGCATAGCTGTCATGCACGGGCGCGGTCACAAATTTGCCCCAAGCAGCAGCGGCAAAGCGAGGCAAATCAAGGTCTTGAGAAGATCGCATTATCCGCGAACGAGATATACTGTACTAAAGTACAGCACCGCGATTTCTCGCGCAGCAAACAAGTAACCATACGTAGATTTGGTCGTATTGCCGTCCCGCCTTAAAGGCTGAACAGGAACATCACGCCGTTCCAGACGAGATAGATGCCGACCCAGGCCAGCGCCATCACACCGATGGCAACCATGCCCCATGGCCAGGGAAAAGGCGCACGCGGGCTGGTGTCGGAGGGGGCTGCCAGGGGCGCCTTGCGGGCCGCGCCATCCTCAGGCCTGTCACCGTCCACGTTCATCCTCCATCTGGCGGGGTTCTTGTCACGCGGCGCCATTTGGGCCGCAGCCTTCTTCCTACCAGCGTCCGGTAAATACACCCCTCGCAGACAGAATAAAATACGTCCGGCCTTCACGACTGCGTAGCGGAGCGTTTTTCGTGTCGTATTTCTGAATCGGCTGCCCCTTCCGAATTTACTTGCGCCGCAACGCCGCCCCCCAGGTCAAGACTTGTGAAAGTATCGAATTACTTGCGAACAGACACTGACACGAATTCGATAAAATGGCGCCTATGTGGCCAATTGCCTTGAAACTAGGCAAAATGAATCGAGGGCAAAACTGCAATTGAGCCATGCGGTTCTGGAACCCAATTTGGCTGGATCGACTTTGGTCTACATGCTCCAATTCAACCTGTTGTTACCCTCAATCAGGAGAAAGCCATGGTAAAACGCGTCAAAACTGCCGTTTTCCCGGTCGCAGGCCTCGGAACACGCTTCCTGCCGGCCACCAAGGCCATGCCGAAAGAGATGCTGACGGTCGTCGATCGTCCCCTCATTCAATATGCAGTGGACGAGGCACGCGAGGCGGGAATCACCCACTTCGTTTTCGTCACCGGCCGCAACAAGGGCGTTATCGAAGATCACTTCGATCGCCAGTTCGAGCTTGAGACCACGCTCGAAACCCGCGGCAAGACCGCGGCCCTCGAAGCCCTGCAAAGGGATCTGCCCTCGGCCGGCCGCACCAGCTTCACCCGTCAGCAGGAGCCGCTCGGTCTCGGCCACGCTGTCTGGTGCGCTAGGGATATCGTCGGCGACGAGCCCTTCGCCCTCCTCCTCCCCGACATGCTGTTCAAGAGCCGCCGCGGCGTCCTCAAGCAGATGGTCGAAGCCTATGAGGAAATCGGCGGCAACATCATCGCCGTCGAGGAAGTGCCGCATCAGGAAGTGTCGTCCTATGGCGTCGTCGGCCGTGGCGAAGGCACCGATGCCGGCTTCCGCATCACCGACATGGTCGAAAAGCCAAAGCCCCAGGACGCCCCCTCCAACCTGATCATTTCCGGCCGCTACATCCTGCAGCCCGAAATCTTCAACCTCCTCGCCGATCAGCCCCGCGGCGCCGGCGGAGAAATCCAGCTCACCGACGCTATGCAGACCCTGATGCACGCCCAGCCCTTCGCCGGCGTCAAATATGAAGGTCAGTCCTTCGATTGCGGCTCCAAGGTGGGCTTCCTCACCGCCAACGTCGCCTATGCCCTGGACCGCGACGACATCGCCGACGACTTCCTCGCCTCCCTCGGCAAACTCGGCCTCCACACCGCCCTCATCGACGGCATGAAGATCGCCGCCGAATAATCTCTCCCTACCCCACTCAAAAGCATGGGCCGCCCGGATC
>NZ_JBEVLL010000083.1:0-2877 GCF_040509215.1 Devosia sp. | reverse complement strand
TTGCACTCTATCGGGCAAAGTCCACCGGCAGGGGGATCACGGCCAATTACTCGACCGAGATGGACCAGGAATTGCGCGAACGCCGGCGGATGGAGGCCGAACTGCGCCAGGCGATCCGGCGCAAGCAATTGCGCACCGCCTTCCAGCCGCTGGTGACGGCGGAAACCGGCAAGGTCGTCGGCTATGAGGCGCTGCTGCGCTGGCACCATCCGGACCTGGGCGAGGTGCCGCCCTCTATCTTCATTCCCATTGCCGAGGAGAGCGGCGCCATCAACACGATGGGCGAATGGGTGTTGCGTTCGGCCTGTCGGACGGCAGCCCAATGGTCGGACGAGTTGAGCGTTGCGGTCAATGTTTCTGCCGTGCAGTTCCGTCGCCGCAACTTTGCCGATCGGGTCTTTGCGATCTTGCAGGAGACCGGCCTTGCCGCGCATCGGCTCGAGCTTGAAATCACCGAATCCGTCCTGCTGCAAGACGAGGCGCTGTCTCGCGACATGCTGCATGCGCTCAAGGCCCATGGGGTGCGGATCGTCATCGACGATTTCGGCACCGGATATTCCTCGCTGAGCAATCTGCGAACCTTCCAGTTCGACAAGATCAAGATCGACCGCAGCTTCATTGCCGCCATGAGCGAGGACAAGCAGGCGCGCGCTATCGTCCGCTCGATTGCCGATCTGGGGCGCAATATCAATGTGCCGGTGCTGGCCGAGGGCGTCGAGAGCAAGGAGCAGCAGGAGATGATCGCGGCCGATGGCTGCACTCATGCCCAGGGCTACTATTTCGGACGTCCGGGCGAGGTCGCCGACACGCCGGCCGGCAATGTGGTTACGCTCGACACAACGAAGCGGCGCGCCTAGCGGAAGCCTGCCGCCACGGTGCGGATTGCCTGCATCAGGGCGGTTGTCGCGAGGGTTGGAATGGTATCGGCGCGCGTCGTAAAGCCGACGGGGCCGGTGGTTTCGCTGGTGTCGACGGGCAATAGAGCGAGCTGGTTTTCCTCGACATCTTTTGCCACGACGCCTTCGGAGATGATCCAGATAGCATCGGTCTGCCGCACATAAGAGCGGCCGAAGGCGTTGGAGACGGTTTCGACTTCGTCACGGATATTGGTGATGCCGTGGGCGAGCAGCATGCGGTCGACATGGTGGCGGATGACGGCGTCGGGCGTGGGCATCAGCACCTGATAGGGTTCAATCAAGCCGAGGTTGAAATCCGGGATGCTGAGGAGCGGATGGTCGGGACGGACGACCATGACGACGCGCTCGGAATAGAGATGCTCGAAGGCGAGGCCGATCATGACGTCGGGCTCGGCCATGCGGCCGATGACCAGATCGACGTCGCCGGTGCGCAGCAGGGACAACAGGTAATTGTTGGGGCCGGTGATGATGCGGGTGTGGACGCCCGGATCTTCGGCGGTGAAGGTTCTTACCGCCGTGGGGAGAATGCGGGCGGAGACGGTGGGGAGTGCGCCGACTTTTACCGTGGTCGCTTCGCCGCCGGACCGGGCGGCGTCGATGCCCTGGCGCAGGGCGGCGATGGACGTGGACGCGTAGCGATAGAACGTTTCGCCAAAGGGGGTGAGAAAGAGTTTTCGGCGCGAGCGATCAAAGAGCGTATTGCCCAAAAACTCCTCAAGTTCCTGCACGGTCTTGCTGGCCGCGGGCTGGGAGATGTTGAGGGCTTCGGCGGCGTTGACGACGCTCCTGAGGCGCGCGACTTCGAGGAAGCACGCGATGTGGCGCAGCTTTATGCGCGGATCGATGATGCGTTGCGCCACGGGTGGCTCCTCCGGTTATGCGAATGGCACTTCAGGGCGTATTTTCTACGCTTCTTGAACCCATCGATAATTCAGAGGTTATAACTCGTCCAGAGCTAATCATTTTACTTGGGGTTTTGGGCGTCTTAAACCGAGACTGAGAGGGAGGCCCCATGAACTTTGCCCGCATCAATGGCGTGCTGCTGCACTATCGTCTGGCTGGACCCGAAGGGGCGCCGGTGGTCGTGCTCGCCAATTCGCTCGGCACGGATGCGCGCATCTGGGACGGGGTGATTTCGCGGCTGGCCGCGACCTATCGCGTTGTTTCCTATGACAAGCGCGGGCATGGGCTGAGCGATATTCCGGCAGGCGACTATAGCCTCGATGACCATCTCGATGATCTCTTTGGGCTGGTCGATCATCTGGGCATTGGGCGATTTGCGCTCGGTGGCGTGTCGATTGGCGGCCTGATTACCCAAGCCGCGGCTTCGCGGGCGCCGGAGCGATTGGCGGCAATCGTGATCTGCAATTCGGCGGCGAAATCGGGCGATCATGCTTTCTGGACGGCGCGGATGAAGGCCGTGCTGGAGAAAGGCGTTGCCTCGATTGCCGATGGCATCATGGAGCGCTGGTTTAGCCCGCAGTTTCGCGCGGAGCGGATCGAGGAACTGGCCGGCTGGCGCAACATGTTTCTGCGCTGTGATGCGCGGGGCTATGCCGCGACCTGCGCCACGCTGCGCGACGCAGATCTGCGGGAAAGAGTCAGCGCGATTGCGTTGCCGACGCTGCTTGTGGCGGGGGAGCAGGATCTCGCCATGCCGGTGGCGCAGGTGCGGGCGACTGCCGAGGCCATTTCTGGTTCGCGGTTCGAAATCTTCCCCGGCGTGGGGCACATTCCATCCATCGAGGCGCCGGAGAAACTGGCCGGCCTGATGCTCGAATTTTTCAAGGAGGCCGGTCATGGCTGACACGACGCTTTATGAGCGGGGCATGGCGACGCGCCGCTCGGTTTTGGGCAATGCCCATGTGGACAATGCTTCGGCCAAGATGACCGCGTTCGATACCGACTTTCAGAGTTTTATCACCGAGGGTGCATGGGGCAGTGTGTGGTCGCGGCCGGG
>NZ_JBEVLL010000082.1:0-3637 GCF_040509215.1 Devosia sp. | reverse complement strand
GGCCTTTTTGTTTGTGGAGGCGGGAGGCTGAAGCCTACTTGCCGAAGAAATAAATGCCGATGAGCCCGAAGATGCCGACGGCAATGCGCCACCAGGCAAAGGGGGCAAAGCCATAGCGCGACACGAAATTCAGAAGGTAGCGCACGACCACGGCGCCGACGATGAAAGCGGCGGCAAAGCCGACCGCGACATTGAGCGCGATGGATGCGTCGATGAGGTCGCGGCTCTTGTAGAGGTCATAGCCAAAGGCGCCGACCATGATGGGAAGGGCGACAAAGAACGTGAACTCGGCGGCAGCGCGCTTGGATGCGCCAAAGAGCATGCCGCCCACGACGGTTGAGCCAGAACGGGAAACGCCGGGGACCAGCGACAGCATCTGGAAAAGGCCGATGATCACGGCCAGGTGCCAGGGAAAAGTGTAGATATCGTCGTACTTTGGCTCAAGTTTGAGGCGGTCGACGATGAGCAGGATGAAGCCGCCGATGAGGAGGGTCCAGCAGATCAGCGCCGCCGATTCCCACAGGTCGCCCTGGATGAAATCGCGCAGCAGAACCCCAGCGATGACGGCGGGGAAACAGGCGAGAATGACCGAAAGGGCGAACTGCCAAGCGTAGCGCTTGCCGGTCAGAGCATCGCGAATGAGCATGCCCAATTTTGCGAAATAGACCGTGACAACAGCAAGAATTGCACCCAACTGAATGAGTACAACGAAGGTCGTCGGCTGGGTCAGTCCGAAGAAATGACCTGCTAACAAAAGGTGTCCGGTGGAGCTGACCGGTAGGAATTCGGTAAGGCCTTCCAGAATTCCCAGAATAAGGGGCACAAAAAGACCTTGATCCGCGTTCATCTGATCTCCTAACTCGTCTCTTGGGCCGTTTTGCCCCCTCTCTTAACGGTGTTCGTCAACCGCGCCAAGCGAGGGACCAAGCAAGGCAGCTTCGCGTCAACCGGGGCCCCTTCATGCCGACACTCGTGCACCATCCTCTCGATCCTGCCTCGCGACTTATTCGGCTTATGTGTGCCGAATATGGCGTGCCGCTGGATGTGGAGGAGATCAAGCCGTGGCTGCGTGAACCGCATCTGCTGGAGCTCAACCCCGCGGCAACGCTGCCAATTCTCGTCACCGACGACGAGGTGCCGATCATCGGCATTCTGGCGTCGATCCATGTCGTGGAAGATATCTACACCCTTGAAACCGTTGGCGGTTTGATGCCGACCCATCCGCTCGACCGCGCCGAAATGTGGCGGCTGGTCGAATGGATGCTGGTCAAATTCAACGACGAGGTGACGCGCTATCTCGTTGAGGAAAAGATCGCCAAGCGGGACCTCAAGGGCGCAACGCCCGAGCCTTCGGTATTGCGGGCGGCCAAGGCCAACCTTGCCGAGCACATGCTCTATTTCAACTGGCTGCTGGCGAGCCGGAAATGGCTGGCCGGCGAAGAAATGACGCTGGCCGATTTCGCGCTGGCGGCGCACCTCTCCACGCTCGATTATCTCGGCGATATCGACTGGTCCAAGGCCGCCGAAACGCGAGACTGGTATTCGCGGCTGAAATCGCGCCCGGCCTTCAGGACGCTGCTCAACGATCGCGTCGTTGCCATGCCGCCGAGCAAGGGTTATGCCGACCTCGACTTTTAAGTCGCTGCCGTGGGGGCCGGGGATAACTTATGCGCGCATTCTTTTTTGGCCTTGGCTACTCGTCGCAGGCGAGTGCGCATCTGCTCGCAAAGAGCGGTGAATTCGTTGACACACTGGGAACGGTGAGAACGTCGGACAAGGCAAATCGGTTAACCGAAGAAGGCATTTCGGCGGTCGTTTTCGATGGTACCGCGCCGGGGCCGGACGTGGGCGCGGCGCTGCGGGATTGCACGCATGTGGTGGTCTCGATCGCGCCCGACGAGGCCGGCGATGTGGTGCTGCGGCACCATCGCGCGGATCTCGATGCCATGGCTGATCTGCAATGGCTCTGCTATTATTCCACGGTTGGGGTCTACGGGGATTTCGGGGGCGCCTGGATCGACGAATCGGCGCCGCTGAGCCCGCGCAACCTGCGTTCGGGCGTGCGCGCCAGCGCCGAGGAAGAGTGGATCGACTATGCCAGGGCGCGCGGCGTGCCGCTCTGCATTCTACGGCTCGCCGGAATTTATGGGCCGGGGCGGTCGAGTTTTGACAAGCTGGCTGATGGGACAGCGCGGCGCGTCATAAAACCGGGTCAGGTGTTTAACCGCATCCATGTCGAAGACATTGCCCGCGTCACCATGCTGGCGGCGGAGCGGCGGCTCGCCGGCAATTTCAACTTGGCAGATGACCAGCCGGGCCCGCCGCAAGACCTCATCACCTATGCGGCCGAAAAGATGGGTGTCGAACCCCCGGCCGAGATTGATTTCGAAACCGCGGACATGACGCCGATGGCGCGCAGCTTTTATCGCGACAACAAGCGCGTTTCGAACAAGGCCATAAAAGAAGCGCTCGGGATCGAGTTGCTTTACCCCAATTATCAGACTGGCCTTGATGCCATCTGGAAGGATTTTCGATGAGCCTCCAACCCGCAAAGTCTGCACCTGAGCGCATCGTACTCGAAGGCCGCTATGTCTGGCTTGAGCCGCTGGACAAGCGCCACGCCGCTGATCTCTTGGCCGTGTCCACGATGGACGGGGGCGCGGAACGATATCGCTGGCTCTTTAGCAATGCGCCGACGAGCCTCAATGAGATGGAAGCCCGTATCGAGGAGGCCAAGGCCGGGACTGATCCGGCCTATGTGGCGATCGTGGACAAGGCCAGCGGCAAGGCGCTGGGCCAGCAGGGCTGGATGCGTATCCGCCCCGAACACGGTTCCATTGAGATCGGCGGGGTCTATTGGGGCCTGCCCATGGCGCGCACGCAGATGGCGACCGAGGCGCTCTACCTTTTTGCGCGGCATGCCTTTGACGATCTCGGCTATCGGCGCTTTGAGTGGAAGTGCAATGATCGCAACGAGCCCTCCAAGGCCGCGGCGACGCGCTTCGGCTTCACCCATGAAGGCGTGTTCCGGCAGGACATGATTTTGAAGGGCGAAAGCCGGGATACGGCCTGGTTCTCGATGATCGACGGCGAATGGCCGGCTCTGCGGGCTGAATATGAGCGCTGGCTAAGCCCGGATAATTTTGACGCGAACGGGCAGCAGAAGACCAGGCTCGCGACGCGGTGAGGCTGTTTCATCTCAGCGATGATCCGGGGATCACCCGGTTCGAGCCCCGTCCATCGGCCTATACCGAGGAGCCGGTGGTCTGGGCGATTTCGGACCAGCGCATCGCCAATTATCTGCTGCCGCGCGATTGCCCACGCGTGTGTTTTCGCGCCGGGCCGGAAAGTGTTGGCTCGGATGTCGAGCGGTTTCTGGGTGATGAAGCGGTGGTGATTGCCATCGAGGAGGATTGGGTGGAGCGGCTGCGGGCGGGAAAGTTGCACCGCTATGCCATGCCCAATGATGGCTTTGTGCTGCAGGACGAGGGCGCCGGATATTGGGTGTCCTATGGCGCCATAGAACCCGTGGGGCTAGAGGTTCTAGATGACTTGCCCGGCGCCATTGCTGCCGAGGGCGTGAAGCTGAAAGTGCTGCCTTCGCTGTGGGAGCTGCATGACGCGGTGAAGCAGTCGA
>NZ_JBEVLL010000081.1:0-9168 GCF_040509215.1 Devosia sp. | reverse complement strand
TGAATTCGCAGAACTATTCGGCGTCGTCCTTAACCGCCTCCATCGAGACATGCGTGCTGGTATGGGCAACATGGGGCAGGGCCGAGATTTTTTCCCCCAGCACTTCTCGATAGGCGGCGATGTCCTTGGTGCGGACCTTGAGCAGATAGTCAAAGCTCGAGGCGATCATATGCGCCTGTTCGACCTCGGGCAGGGCGCGGACCGCCTTGTTGAAAGCCGCTAGCGCGGCCTTGCGCGTGTCGGAAAGTTTGACCTCCACGAAGGCAACATGGGGCAGGCCCAGGCGCTCAGGATCGATGACGGCGCGGTAGCCGAGAATATAGCCTTCGGCCTCGAGGCGCTTGATCCGCGCCTGGCACGGCGTCTTGGAAAGATTGACCCTGCGGCTCAGTTCAGCGACGCTCAAACGGCCATCGCGCGCCAACTCGTCCAGAATCTTCCGGTCGATCTGGTCTAAAGTTTCGAGAATGACTGTTTTCATGGTCTCTTCGCCTGTCTGAAGGGTCAAAATTACCACTGTCGTCGCGAGGCGGCCACATAAATAGGCGAAACGACTTCCTGGCTTCTGGCATTTTAAGGCAACGCTTTTGAGTGCTCTTCCATGACCGACACGACCGCCTTTCGCGACACCATGCGCAACCGCATCTATGCGGATGAAAACATCCTTGTGCCTCAGCTTATCGAGGCCACCGGCCTCGATGCAGTTCAGCGCCAGTCCATTTCCGGCCATGCCGAGAAACTGGTGACCGCGGTTCGCACCGGCAACAAGCTCGGGCTGATGGAAAGCTTCCTTGCCGAATATGGTCTCGCAACCGACGAAGGCGTGGCGCTGATGTCTCTGGCCGAAGCGCTGCTGCGTGTGCCTGATGCGGAAACCGTCGATGCGCTGATCCACGACAAGGTCGGCGGTTCCGATTGGGCCAGCCATTTCGGTGGGTCGTCGAACACGCTGGTCAATTTCTCGTCCTGGGCGCTGAACCTGACTGCTGACGTCTTGGGCGATCCCGAAGTGGGCCCCAAGAATGCGCTCCACCGCGCCATTGCCCGCCTGGGCGAACCGGTCATCCGCACCGCCGTCGGCCAGGCCATGCGCCTCCTCGGCAGCCAGTTCGTTTTCGGCCGTACCATCGACGAAGCCGTCACCAATGCGAAGAAGCCGGAGTCATTGGGCTATCGCTACTCCTACGACATGCTGGGCGAGGCCGCGCGGACGGCCGAAGACGCAGAGCGCTATTTCAAGGCCTACTCGGACGCCATCGCGACGCTGGCGCCGCACTGCACCTCTTCGGCCGTGCGCGACAATCCGGGCATCTCGGTAAAGCTTTCGGCGCTGCATCCGCGCTACGAGTTCGCGCAGCGCGAGCGCGTGCTGACCGAACTCGTTGATGCGACTCGGAAACTGGCAATCGCCGCCCGTGAAGCCAATATGGGCTTCAATATTGACGCCGAAGAAGCCGACCGTCTCGATCTCTCGATGGAAATCATCGAAGCCGTTTTGGCGACGCCCGAACTCGCCGGTTGGGAAGGCTTTGGCGTCGTCGTGCAGGCCTATGGCAAGCGCGTCCTGCCGCTGATCGACTGGCTCGAAGCCACGGCCGAAAAGTACGATCGCAAGATCATGGTTCGCCTCGTCAAGGGCGCCTACTGGGACGCCGAAATCAAGCGCGCCCAGGTGCTCGGCCTGCCGGGTTTCCCGGTCTACACCCGCAAGGCCATCACCGACGTCAGCTATATCGCTGCGGCCCGGAAACTCTTCTCCAAGAAGCGCATCTACCCCCAGTTCGCCTCGCACAATGCGCACACCGCCGCCGCCGTGCTGCATCTCGCCGCCGAAGCCGGTCGCCTCAACGATACCTATGAATTCCAGCGCCTCCACGGCATGGGCGAGCGGTTGCACGAAGTGCTGCGCACCAATCATGGCACGACCACACGCATCTATGCGCCCGTCGGTCCGCACAAGGATCTGCTGGCCTATCTCGTGCGCCGTCTGCTCGAAAACGGCGCCAATGGCTCCTTCGTCTACCAGATCGCCGACGAAGACATCCCGGCCGCCAAGGTGGCCGAAGACCCGATCACCAAGCTCCTCTCGCTCGATGGCTTTGCCAACCCCAACATCCCGCTGCCCGACGCCGTCTTCGGCGCACGCCGCAATTCGGCTGGTCTCGACCTGACCGACCCGGTTGCCTTTGGCGCCGTCAAAGCTGCCCGCGAAACCTTCTGCAAGACCCAGTGGCTGGCAACGCCGCTTCCGGTCGCCGAGGCGTCGAACGAGACTACTCCGGTCATCAACCCTGCAGACCCCACTGACATTGTTGGCCAAGTCGTTTCGGCCTCGGCCAAGGGCGTGACTGCAGCGATCTCTGCCGCCATCGCCAGCAAGTGGTCGCAGACTGCCGTGGGCACCCGCGCTGAACTCCTGCGCAAGACCGCGGACCTCTACGAAGCCAACCGCGCCGAACTTTTTGCGCTACTGGCCCGTGAAGCCGGCAAGTCGTGGGCGGATGCCATTGCCGAAGTCCGCGAGGCCGTCGACTTCCTGCGCTACTATGCGGCCGAAGCCGAGACCAAGCCCCTGGCCGCAGCCCGCGGTCCCTTTGTCGCCATCTCGCCCTGGAATTTCCCGCTCGCCATCTTCTCCGGCCAGATCGCCGCAGCGCTCGTCGCCGGTAATCCGGTGGTGGCAAAGCCGGCGCCGCAGACCCCGCTCATCGCCTTCCGCGCCGTGCAGCTCATGCACGAAGCGGGTATTCCGACCGATGCCATCCAGCTCATGCCGGGCGGCCCCGATGTCGGCACGGCGCTGACTTCGGATGCGCGTATTGCCGGCGTTGCCTTCACCGGCTCGCTGCCGACCGCACACCGTATCGATCGGGCCATGGCAGAGCATGTCGACGCCAAGGCGCCGCTGATTGCCGAAACCGGCGGTCTCAACGCCATGATCGTCGACTCGACCGCGCTGCCCGAACAGGCCGTGCGCGATATCCTCGCCTCGGCTTTCCAGTCAGCGGGCCAGCGTTGTTCGGCGCTCCGCGTTCTCTATGTTCAGGAAGATGCCGCCGAGCGGACCGTGGAAATGCTCAAGGGCGCGATGGACGAACTGACCCTCGGCAATCCCTGGGATCTCGCCACCGATATCGGCCCGATCATCGACGAGCCGGCGCGCAAGAAAATCCAGTCCTATGTGGATTTTAACAAGGCAAAGGTGATTCACGCCATGAAGGCGCCGGCATCTGGCACCTTCGTTGCGCCTACGGTGGTAAAGGTCGGTGGCATCGAGGAAATTCCGGAAGAAATCTTCGGACCCGTGCTGCACGTCGCGACCTTCAAGGCTGACGAATTGGACAGCGTCATCGACGCCATCAACGCCTCCGGCTACGGCCTCACCTTCGGCATGCACACCCGCATTTCGAGCCGGGTGAAGAAGGTCTCGGCCGCCGTCCATGCCGGCAATATCTACGTCAACCGCAACCAGATCGGCGCCGTCGTTGGCTCCCAGCCCTTTGGTGGCGAGGGCCTCTCGGGCACCGGGCCCAAGGCTGGCGGCCCGCACTATGTCGCGCGCTTCACCAAGGGCCATTCCGGCCTGCAGGCTGCCGCCGAGACGCTGCCGGGCCCAACAGGCGAAAGCAATGTGCTCCACGTCTCGCCGCGCGGCACCCTGTTGTGCCTCGGCCCGACCGAAGCCGATATCTCGGCCCAGAAGGTCATGGCCGGCCAGGCCGGCTGCGTGCCGCTGGTCGCCTCGCTAGACAAGGACATGCTTGGTGTTGCGACCACGTTCGACGCCGTCGCCTGGTTCGGCGATGACGCGACGCTGTCGACCATCCGCAAAACCCTCGCCGGTCGCGACGGCCCGATCCTGCCGGTGCTGACCACTACCGAGGATGTTGCCCGCCTGCAGCACGAACGCCACGTCTGCATCGACACCACGGCGGCCGGCGGCAATGCTACGCTGATCGCTACGGCGAGCTAAAAGAAAAGGCCCGCAGCATCAGCTGCGGGCCTCAATCTCTATGTTATTCTTGATAGAAAATCAGCGTGCAGCAACTGCCGCAGCAAGCTTGGCCGGGATCGACAGCACGGCCTGGATCTCATCAACACGTTCCGGCGTGTAAAAATCCGTCTCGTGCAGCATGTTGACCGTACCAACGAGTTCGCCGCCAAGGATGACAGGCATGTTCACCACCGACTGGCAGCCAAGCGAGTTGATCAGCTCATAATCCGGAAACACCTTGGAGATGTCTTCGATGGTGTTGGCGACGAAATAGGCGTGCTGCTTGTGCACGATGTCGAACCAGGCGTCATAATGGATCGGTTTGGTGCCCGAGGTCGGGTAGCTGACGGCATCGCTGGTATAGGCGCGGCGGGCCAGTTCATTGGCCATGTCGACGGTCATATAGGTAAAAAGCTTCACGCCCACGGTGGCTTCGGTCAGCGTCTGCAGCGCGGCAAACGCCGCCTCAACACCCTTGGCCTCGGCAATGGCTGCGTCAAAAGCAGCGAGGGCGGCGGAATGGTCAGTCATTCGAATAGTCCTTGGTCTAAAAATCAGGCGGTCGTCGCTGCGAGCAATTCGCGCGAATAGGGCTCCTTGAGGTCGCCCTGCTTGAGCTGGGTGACGTCGGCAATCTCGACGATTTTCCCATGCCGCATCACGGCTAGCCGGTCGCAGAGGAAGCTCACGACGGGCAAGTTATGCGTCACCATCAGGAAGGTGAGGTTCTGTTCCCGGCGCAGGCGTTTGAGGAGATTCAGGATTTCCGCCTGCACCGAAACGTCGAGCGCCGAAGTCGGCTCGTCGAGCAACAAGACTTTGGGTTCGAGCATCAGCGCCCGCGCAATGGCGACACGCTGGCGCTGGCCGCCCGAAAGCTGGTGCGGGAAGCGGAAGCGAAAGCGCTGGTCGAGACCGACTTGCTTCAGCACCGCTTCGACCCGCTCGCCACGATTGCCGATGCCATGAATGGCAAGCGGCTCGGAGAGCGCGGAGTCGATGGTTTTGCGCGGGTGCAGCGACCCATAGGGGTCCTGGAATACCATCTGCACCTGACGCGACACATTCCGGTCAACGCCATGGGTCCGCGGCTTGCCCAGCACCGAAATCTCGCCGGTCCATTCCGGCGCGAGCCCGGCAATGGCGCGCAAAATCGTCGATTTTCCCGAGCCGCTTTCACCCACGAGGGCAAAGCTTTCGCCTTCCGGCACGTCGAGGTTCACCCCATGCACGACCTTGGTGTCGCCATAGGAAATGTCGAGGTTCTTGAGGGTAAGTGCGCTCATGTGCCCGCCCATTGTGTCCGGTCGAGCACCGGCAATTCGTCGCGTGTTTCGTCGATCACCGGCATGGCCGCCAGCAGCCCCCGCGCATAGGGGTGCTTTGCTTGGTCGAGCTGCCCCGCGGCACATTCTTCCACCACGCGGCCCGAATTCATCACCAGGATGCGGTCGCAATAGCGGCTGACCAGCGCCAGATCGTGGCTGATCAGGATTAGGCCCATGCCCTTGCGGGTCACGAGGTCGTCGATGATGTCCAGCACCTGCGCCTGCACGGAAACGTCGAGGGCCGAGGTTGGCTCGTCGGCGATGAGCAGTTCCGGTTCGGGGATCAGCATCATGGCGATCATGATGCGCTGGCCCATGCCGCCCGAAACCTCGTGCGGATAAAGCTTTGCCACGCGCTCGGGATCATTGATGCGCACGGCAACAAGCATGTCGAGAATGCGCTGCTGCACTTCCTTGCGGCCGAGCTTCTGGTGCGTCACCAGCGCTTCGGCGATCTGCTCGCCCACGGTCATCACCGGATTGAGCGAGAATTTGGGGTCCTGCATGACCATGGAAATGCGGGCGCCGCGAATGGCGCGCATCTGCTTTTCGTCCTGGTCAAGGATGTCGATCCCCTCAAAACGCAGCTTGTCGGCGGTCACTTCGCCCGGCTTGCGGATGAGTTTGAGGATCGAACGGCCCGTCATCGACTTGCCCGACCCGCTCTCGCCCACAATGCCCAGCCGCTCGCGGCCAAGGGTAAAGGACAGGCCCTTCACGACTTCAACGCGACCGGAATGGGTCGGAAACGAAACGCGCAGATTTTCGACTTCGAGGAGCGTGCTCATGACTTGCCCTCGCTCTTGGGATCAAGCACGTCGCGCAGGCCATCGCCAAGGAAGCAGAAGCCGAGCGAGACGATGATGATGGCAAAGCCGGGCATGGTCGCGACCCACCACTGATCGAGAATGAAAGTGCGGCCACGCGAAATCATCGCGCCCCACTCGGGCAGCGGCGGCTGTGCACCAAGGCCGATAAAGCCCAGGCCCGCCGCAGTCAGGATCACGCCGGCCATGTCGAGCGTCACGCGCACGATCATCGACGAAGTACAGAGCGGAAGGATGTGCTGTACGATCACGCGGATCGGGCCGCCACCAGCCAACTGCACCGCCGAGATATATTCGGCATTGCGAATGGTCAGCGTTTCGGCGCGAGCAATGCGCGCGTAAGCCGGCCAGGAGGTGATGGCGATGGCGATGATGGCATTGTTGATGCCCGGCCCCAGCGCTGCCACGAAGGCCAGCGCCAGGATCAGTTTTGGCAGCGACAGGAAGATGTCGGTAAAGCCCATCAGCACGCGATCGACCCAGCCACCGAAATAGCCGGAGATAGCCCCGATCAGCAGCCCCAGCGGCGCCGAGATCAGCGCCACCAGCAAAACGATGGTCAGCGTGATCTGCGAACCCCAGACGACGCGCGAGAAGATGTCGCGGCCGAGTTCATCCGTGCCCATCCAGTTGACGCCCGACGGCGGCAAGAGGCGTTGGCTCAGGTTCTGCCCGGTCGGCGAAAACGGCGCGATCCACGGCGCAAAGAGGGCCGTCAGTAGCAGGACGAGGATGATGACACCGCCCAGCACCGAAAGCGGATTGCGGAGGAGGGCGGTGAACACCCGATAAGCGCGGCCGGCATTGGCCTGCCAGCGCGAAGTGGGGGAATCGGCGAGAAGCCAGTCACGCGTCGTCATTAGCGAGCCCTCGGATCGAGGACGCGATAGAGCACGTCCGAAACTTTATTGATGACGATGAAGACCGCGCCGATGACCAGGGTCGAGCCGAGCACCGCGTTCATGTCGGCATTGAGCAGGGCCGTCGTCAGATAGTTGCCGATACCGGGCCAGGAAAAGACCGTCTCGATCATCACCGACCCTTCAAGCAGACCCGCATAAGAAAGGCCGATAACCGTGATCAGCGGCACGCGAATGGGATTAAAAGCGTGGCGCCAAATGACGATCCGCTCCGGCACGCCTTTGACGCGCGCCGTGGTGACGAATTCCTGGCTCAACTGGTCGAGCATGAAGCTGCGCGTCATGCGGGCGATATAGGCGAGGCTGAAAAAGCCCAGCACGGACGCCGGCAGCACGATGTGCCAGACCGCGTTCCAGAAAATATCGAACTCACCCTGCACGAGGCTGTCGATCAGGATCATGCCGGTAATGGGCGTGACGAGACCATCGTAGAAGATGTCGAGTCGACCCGGTCCGCCAACCCAGCGCAGCCGGGCGTAAAAGATCGCGAGACCGACAAGCCCAAGCCAGAATGCGGGCACGGAATAGCCGAGTAGGCCGACGACGCGAATAGCCTGATCGAGCCACGTTCCCTGCCGCGCCGCAGCGGTCACCCCAAGCGGCACACCGATCGCGACGCCGATGAGAATGCCCAGCGTCGCCATTTCGAACGTGGCGGGGAAGAAGCGGCTGAGATCGGCCGCAACCGGACGACCGGTCGACACCGACATGCCCAGATTGCCGGTAAAAACATTGCCGACGTAACTGATGAACTGCATGTAGAGCGGCTGATCGAGGCCCATGGCGATCTTGGCCGCATCATACTGCGCCTGTGTGGCACGGTCGCCGACCACGGCCAGCACCGGATCGATCGGGATCACGCGCCCGATGAAGAAGGTGATGGCAAGCAGGCCCAAAAAAGTGAGGAAAAGCGTAACGAGAAAGGTCGCGACGGCGCCGATTTGTCGTCTTCTGCGCTTGCTCGTTAGTTTTTCTGGCGGTGGCGAGGTCAGCGCCGGCTGTTCAGTCGTCACACGAAATCCTCTTGTAAGAACAGGGTTCTAGCGCCGTCGACCAGTTTGCCGACGGGTTGCAAAACCTTCACATTTCCCTTTCACCATACAAGAAACTTTGCTTATATCAAAAAAATTTTGGTGGGATGGATGGCACAGAGCGCTCTCGCAGAAGTGGAGCAGGGGCACCCGAAGGTGGGTGCGCTCATCCGTGCGCGCCGTCGACAGCAGCATATGACGCTGATGGATCTGGGGGCCGTGGCCGAGGTTTCGGTGGGCTATCTCAGCCAGGTCGAACGCGACCATGCCACGCCCTCGCTCGGCACGCTCGCCCAGATCGCGCGGGCCCTCGGCGTTTCCATCGAATATTTCGTTTCCGCCCCGGCGCCACACAATGCGCTGACGCGGGCAGGGGACCGCAATCGCTTCTCGCTCGATGGCTCGTCCATCATCTACGAGCGTCTTGGCGCCGACTTTCCCGGCAACCAGCTTTCAAGCTTCATCATGCTCGTGCCGCCCGGCTATCGCTCGGAAACGGTGTCGCATGAGGGCGAAGAAATCCTCTACGTGCTCGATGGCTCGATCACTCAGCGCCTCGATGGCGAGGAAATGGTGATGAGCGCGGGCGATAGCCTCCATTTCCGCGGCAATCGCCCCCATTCCTGGGCCAATCACACCGATCAGCCTGCCAAGCTCCTCTGGACCGGCACGCTCGCACTCTTCCGCTCCACGGCGCGTCCGTCGCGTCAGGTGGTCGCGAAACCCAAAACCGGCGTCAACAAGCCGGTCCGCAAAAAAGTCATTTCAAAGGAGAAACGCACATGAAACTCTTCCGCGCTGCCCTCTTGGCATCCGCGCTCAGCCTGCCGCTGGCAGCGGGCGCAGTCTATGCCGCTACCCCGGCCGATGCCCTGGTGATTGCCCAGAACATCGACGATATCGTCGCGCTCGATCCAGCCCAGGCCTATGAATTCTCGGCCGGCGAAATCAACGCCAACCTTTATGACCACCTGGTGCAGTACGCCGCCGAGGACACCACCGTTCTCGCGCCCGGCCTTGCTTCGGAATGGACTGCTGACGAAGCCGCCAAGTCGCTGACCTTCACCA
>NZ_JBEVLL010000080.1:0-10098 GCF_040509215.1 Devosia sp. | reverse complement strand
CTGGCGCTGGATTCGGTGCCCGACTGGGTGTGAGCTAAGGCCCCCTCACTCGGCCCTATGGGCCGACCTCACCCCCCAAAGGGAGAGGTGTCGCTCCGCGACTTAAGCACGCTCACACCTCTCCCTCTGGGGGAGAGGTCGACGGCAAAGCCGGCGGGTGAGGGGGCCTTCGGCCCGCCCCTACTCTTCCCGAGCCTGCCGCGCCAGTGACAGCACTTCCACCGGCCGCCCCTCAAGCGCATCCTCGACCTTCGCCAGCAGTTCCGCCAGCGTAAACGGCTTCACGATCACATCGTAGACCAGCGCCTCGAGCCCATGCGCCCGCTCGCGCTGGTCGGCAAAGCCGGTCATCAGCACAATCGTCACATCGGGAAAAGCCGAGCCCACCTGCAGGGCAAGCGCAATCCCGTCCATCACCGGCATCTTGATATCCGAAAGCAGCAGGTCGAATTTCCCGCCCTCGGCTTCCATGGTTTCGGCAGCGAGCCCGCCGTCTTCCTCGGCCACGACCTCGTGGCCCTTCATGGTGAGCGCGCTCACCACGAATGCACGGACGGACGGATCGTCTTCAGCGACTAGTATTCGGGCCATAGGCAGTCTCCGGGCGGCGGGCGGCGGCCTTGCGGTACCAACCGGGCCTGTCAGGGGCAAAAAGTGACAGGCCACACGCTGACTTCAATATAGGAACGATCCCATCAGTGGTGAACAGCGGGCGCAGCAGCTTCAACAGAAGGTTCAGCCGGATGACCTGCATCCCCGCTGGGCGGCGCTTCCCCACCATGACCGGCTGTTTCGCCACGCTCCTCTGCAGCAGCATGGTCCTCCGCAGGAGCGTGACCCTCAGCGGGAGCATGACTTTCCGCCTCGCCATGCGCCGGCGCCGCTTCGGCCACAGTCGGATTTCCGGACGTAGCCGCGGCCGGTTCGCCACTGCTGGTAGCCGTGCGACCACCGGCAAAGGTCAGGCGCACCCTGACCGCTTCGGCAGGCGGCAGCGGCAGGCGCGTATCGAGCGTCGCCCTCTCGCCGGCCATCAGGTCGCGAATGCGCGGCGTGACGCTCCATTCGTAAATCGTGTGGCCCGTCGCATCGAGAAGGCTCACCAGCACCGGCGGTATCGAGACCGGATTGGGCATCAAGCCGACAAGCTGGGCCGAAACAACGAGCACTTCCTTGCCCTCGGAAAGACCACGCGTCGATTGCAGGTGCGAAAGCTCAAGCCCGACGACATTCACGCCCAGCCCGACTGCCTCATAGAGACCGGCAAGATCGGGGTTGCGCTCGACAATCTGTACGCGGCCAAAATAGGCAATGGCCAGAATTCCGGCGAGACCCACCGCACCCACCACCCGCGCATAGCGCCGCATCCGCGCCAGCGGCAGGCGCGAGACCATGGCGGTCTGTCGCCGCGACAGCGCCTTTTGGCGCGCGCGCATTTCCGCAGCGGTTTCGCGTTTCTTGGTCGGCCTGGGTTCGATCGGTTCGACCGGCCGCGGCTCGACATCGACTATGGTCTTTTCCTCGGCCTCGATGGCAGCATCGAGCGCCTCTTCGGCCATGGATTCAAACAGCCTGTCCGATTCGGGATCGGGCTTCGGCACCAGCCTCAGGTCCGGCTTTGGGTCGGGCAGCGCCGATTGTTGCCAGGATTGGTGGCACGAGGCGCACTGCACCTTACGGCCAACCGATCCGATGGCCTCATAGGTCACCTGGTACTTGGTCTGGCAATTGGGGCAGGTAATGATCATCGAGCCGGCAGCCGTTTCGGGTATTGCCCTGACCCTATCCCTGCTTGGGTTAATACTCCTCAAACCCATGAGAAATCACAATTGTGCCGCTTTCCCCCCGGCATAGCGGGCATCAATGCCGCGAACACACGTCGGCGCTGCTATGATGCGGCCCACTCGTGATTCGCTTTTTGCGGCAAGACCACCGGACGAGCTGGGGAGCACCCGTTCTTGATCGATTTTTCCGATGTCGGCCTGCGCTATGGCAATGGTCCTGAAATCCTCAGCGATCTCACCTTTTCCATCGAGCCCGGCTCCTTCCATTTCCTCACCGGCCCCTCCGGCTCGGGCAAGACCAGCCTCCTGCGCCTGCTGCTGCTCTCGCTCAAACCAAGCCGCGGCAAGGTGACGATGTTCAATGAGGATGTGGGCAAGCTCGATCAGGATAGCCTCCTGCAATTGCGCCGCCATATCGGCATCGTCTTCCAGGAATTTCGCCTGCTCGACCATCTGACGACCTTTGAAAATGTCGCCCTGCCGCTGCGCGTCCTCGGCCAGCCGGAAAGCGAATATCGCCCCAACGTCACCGAACTGCTCGAATGGGTAGGCCTCGGCGAGCGCATGCACGCGCTGCCCACGGTTCTTTCCGGCGGCGAAAAGCAGCGCGCCGCCATTGCCCGCGCCGTCATCGCCCGCCCCAAAATTCTCCTCGCTGACGAACCGACCGGCAATGTCGATCCGGACCTGTCGAGCCGCCTCGTCCATCTCTTTGCCGAACTCAACCGCACTTTGGGCATGACCATCATTCTCGCCACGCACGAATTGCCGCTGCTCGATCGGTTCTCCTATCCGCGCATGGTGCTCAACAAAGGGGCTCTGACCATCCATGACTAGGAGCCTCCTTTCCCGCCTGCCCCATTGGCTGCCCTTCCCGCGTCGCGGCGGCGGCGCCCCCATCGTGCCCGAGCATTCCGTTGCCGGCCGCACGCTCCTCCTTCTCATCACCATCATGAGCTTCCTCTCCGCCGTCACCCTTGGTGGCGTGGTGCTCGTGCAAAAATCCGCCATCGCCTGGTCCGCCGATGTCGGCCGCGAAATGACCATCCAGATCCGCCCGGTCGAGGGCGAGGTGATGGAAAGCAACCTGCGCACCGCCGTTTCGCTGGCCGAAACCACCCCCGGTGTTGCCGGCGCCCGTGCCCTCACCATCGAGGAAAGCCAGGCCTTGCTCGAACCCTGGCTCGGCGCCGGTCTCGATCTCTCGGCCATCGCCATTCCGCGCCTCGTCGTCGTGCAGCTTGCCGACCCCGGGGATGCCGATATCGACCAGCTTCAGCGCAATCTCCAGGCGATCAAGGGCGCGAGCCTTGATACCCACGCCGCGTGGCGACAACAACTCAACACCATGGCCGGAACCGTCGTCGTCTCCGGTCTCCTTGTTTTGGGGTTGATCGGGGTCGCCACCGTCCTCGCCATTATTTTCGCGACACGCGGCGCCATGGCGTCCAACCGCGAAATTGTCGACGTGCTCCATTTCATCGGGGCATCCAACAAATTCATTGCCGGTGAATTCCAGGGGCGCTTCTTGTCCATTGGCCTGCAGGGGGGCCTCCTCGGCTCCATTCTCGCGGCCCTCTTTTTCGTTCTGATCAGCACGGCCGCCGGCTCGGTTCTACCCACCGAAGCCACCGCCCAGGTCGGCTATGTCTTTGGCAGCTTTGTCCTCGGGGTCGACGGTATAATCTTCATCGCGCTCGTCGTGCCGGTCATTGCGGTTCTGACCGCCGTCACCTCGCGCCTTACCGTCCGGCGTTACCTCAGCGAAGCATCCTGAGGTAACCCATCTCGCCATTCCGTGTTCTCCTCTTTATTGAAGAGGAAAGCCCCAAGGGGCGGGAGGACGAATAGCCTTGAAAACCGTGATCCAGGCGATCCGCACGGCACTTTTCTACGCCATCTTCATCGGCCAGACGGCTCTTATCGCCATCACCATTGGCATCATCGCGCTCATTGCCGGTCGCACGCCCTTCACCTGGGCCCTAGCGAAATACTGGTGCTGGTCGAATGTGCAGCTCCTGCGCCTCATCACCGGCGTGCGCACCGAAGTCTCCGGCACGGAAAACATCCCGCCCGGCGGCTGCATCATTGCTTCAAAGCACCAGTCCGACTGGGACGTCTTTGCCATTTTCCCCCACACCGGCCGCCCCGCCTACATCGTCAAGAAGGAGTTGATGAACATCCCCTTCTTCGGCTGGGCCGCCCGTTCGCTCGATTGCATCGAGATCGACCGCAAGAAGGGCGCCCAGGCCATTCCTGAAATGATGCGCCAAGCCCATGCCGCGCTCGATCGCGGCTGCCGCATCGTCATTTTCCCCGAAGGCACCCGCAAGGCGGCGCTTGCGCCCGCCGATTACCGTCAGGGCATCGTCCGTCTCTATACCGAACTCAACGTGCCCGTCGTGCCGGTCGCGCTCAATTCCGGCCTCTTCTGGGGCCGCAATTCGCTCATCATCTGGCCCGGCACGGCCCGGGCCGAATTGCTCCCCGCCATCGAGCCAGGCCTAGCGCCTGATGTTTTCTCCGAGCGCCTGAGACGCGCCATAGAAACCCGCTCCGACGCCCTCAGCCTCGCCTCGGTCGATTCGGGCCTCTCCCGCCCCATCGATGCGGACCTGGCTGCACGTATCGCCGCGGCGCGGCAACGCAGCCCCTCATCTTGACGCAACAAAGCCACAAAGCACCACATCTAGTAGTCAAATGACGCGACTTGACTGATTCGCGGTATTTGTTCTAGTTTTGTTCTACTCACACGGGGGGACAGGGATGCTTTCGTGGATTGAAGCCGGCCTCGAGCCTGCAACGCGACAGAAGCGGGTCAATCAGTGGCTCGGCCTTTCGGGCCGCGCCTATCATCTGGCAAGCGAGAACCTGCGCGACTTCATTCTCGAAGGCGCCGATCTCTACCTCATCGCCCGTGGCAATACCGTCCTCTGGGTCGGCTGCGGCCTCGACCTTGTTGCCGAACCCGCCATCCGCCTCAAATTCCGCAATGCCCTCAGCCGTGCCGATGGCGTCTTCCGCCTGCCGCGTCCCGAGATGGATGGCGAACGCCTCTCCATCATTGCAGACCTCGAAGGCGCCGTGCCGGCTCCCTTCGATCAGGCCGCCTGACTCTCGGCTTCGAGTTTGCGTGCCAGGTCCATCAGCACCCGGTCGCGAATGCCGAGGCTTTCGAGGTGCCGCGCCGTATTGACCACATAGTCGATATTGCGCCCTGAAATGCCGACGCCCGCCCGCACCATGGCCAATTGCTCGTCGAGCGTCAGGTTCCCGGCAAACTGCTCGTGCCGCTCGTCGACCACAAAGGTCAGCGCCGAAACCTTTCGTCCATCGTCGAGCAGTACCGGCCGCATCACATCGCGATAGACCGTCGTCACCTGCTCGCGCGCTTCGAGATAGGCGCGCACCGACGGCCACTCGGCGCTAGCCACTTCAAAGACAATGCCGCGCACCGAGCCGCCCCGCGTCAACCCGAACACCAGCCCCGGCTGTTCCACCGTGCCGCGATGGTGATGTGAAATGATCGAGAGCGAGCGATGCGCGCCCTTCAGCCGCCCCAGATGCGTCGAGACGAACGGAAAGCCCGGATTCCAGATCAGCGAACCGTAGCCAAAGACCCAGTGATTTTCCGTTTCATCCACTGCGCTCATGCTCACCAGTCCGCTCTCACCCACTGTCTGTCATCACACGATTGAAACCCAGCCTCGCCACGGCCACAACCACAGCTTAGGCAAAACTTGTATGAACAAAGGCTGAGTAGCGCGACCCGCTTTTGCCTTTCGCCCGTCCAAGGTTAAAACCGTTCCATGAAGAAACGAATCATCATTCTGGGCGCCGTGGTGCTGCTCGTCATTCTTGGCGCCAGCGGCGCCTGGTTCTATGCCTCGGGCATCGTGCGGCAGGAGGTCGAACGCCTCGCCTTTGCCGATGGTGAAACCAGCCCCCAGCTAACCTGCGCCAGCCTCAATATCGGCGGCTATCCCTTCGCCTTCGATATCGAATGCGTCGATGCCGTTGTGGTCTCGGGCGATCTCATGGCCGAAATCCCGGCGGTGCGCGTCAGCGTCATGGTCTATGACCTGACCCACGCCCTTGCCGCCGCGCGCGGCCCCGCCCAGATTTCGGATGCCTTTACCGGACAGCGCTCGGCCCTCTCCTGGACCGGTCTCAATGCCAGCCTCCGGCTCAAGGACAATCGTATCGCCCGCCTCTCGATCGTGGGCGACGAACTCTCCTGGAATGACCTGTTGCTGGGCGACACCGTACTGGCCAAGGCGTCCCATGCCGAAGCGCACCTGCTTGATATCCCCGAAGCCCACGATGCCGAGCGCAATCTCGCCTCTCTGGCGCTTTACGTGAAAGCCGATGCCCTCGATCTGCCCGCCGCAACGCTCACCGATACCGAACTTGAAATCGAAGCCGAAGTGAGCGGCGTCCCCGACGATCTCAATGCCATCGGCGCCGAGCCCATCCTTCCCGCCTGGCAGCGAGCCGGCGGCGAACTCAACATTGTCGGCATCAGCATGAGCGACGCCAATGCCGACCTCAAGGCCTCGGGCAAACTCACCCTAGACGCGCAGGGCCTCCCCAATGGCAGCATCACGATCGATTCCATGGGCGTCGCCGAACGCATCGGCCCGCTGATCGAAGAGCCCTGGCGTACCCTTGTCCTCGGCGTCCCGCAGGAAAACGGCCGCCACACCAACCAGCTCAACTTCCGCACCGGCACGCTCTCCTCGGGCCTCCTCCCGATCACCACCCTGCCGCCGCTTTTCTAAGAGACTTCCGGCGTCGGCAAAGGGACAAAAGAATCCCCTGTCGTCGCCGGTGAATCCCCCCATCCCCTTGTTGCCAAGCGCGCGCAACTATTCTATAGAGCGCGACAACCCCAACAGAGACGTGTCTCTGGGCCGCTTTTGGCGGCACAACGATTTTTGAATTCGGAGTACCGACCATGGCAGTGCCAAAACGAAAGACCTCGCCGATGAAGCGCGGCTTCCGCCGCTCGCACGACGCGATTGCCAACCCCACCTATGTCGAAGACAAGGATTCGGGTGAGCTGCGTCGTCCGCATCACGTCGACCTCAAGACCGGCATGTATCGCGGCCGGCAGATTCTCGCCGTCAAGAGCTAAGCCGAAAGGCTTGCGGCGCTGATGCGCGCGACCTGATATTTCAGCGGCCGATCCTTCTCAGAAGGGTCGGCCGTTTTGTTTTTCGTCATGAATTCCGCCGATAAGAGCGGCCAGCAAACTCGGAGCGCCTGAAATGACCATGCGTATTGAATCGGACACGATGGGCACCATCAACGTGCCGACCGACAAGTATTACGGTGCTCAGACGGCCCGCAGCCTCGCCAATTTCGACATTGGCGGGGAAAAGATGCCCAAGGAAATCATCACCGCCTTTGCCATCCTCAAGAAGGCCGCTGCAATCACCAATACCAAGCTTGGCCTGCTCGATCCCGCGCTGCGCGACCTCATCGTTGCAGCAGCCGATGAAGTCATCGAGGGGCGGCTTGACGACCATTTCCCCCTCGTCGTCTGGCAGACCGGCTCCGGCACCCAGTCGAACATGAACGTCAACGAGGTTATCTCCAACCGCGGCATCGAGATGGCCGGCGGCACCATGGGCTCCAAAAAGCCCGTGCACCCCAATGACCACGTCAACATGAGCCAGTCGTCCAACGACACCTACCCGACGGCCATGCACATCGCCGCCATCGAGGCGGTCGTCAACTACCTCTTCCCGCGCGTAAAAATCCTGCGCGACACGCTCGATGCCAAGGCCGAAGAATTCATGGATGTGGTCAAGATCGGCCGCACCCATCTCCAGGACGCGACGCCCCTGACGCTCGGCCAGGAAATGAGTGGCTGGGTCGCCCAGATCGACCTCGCCATCAAGGCGATTGAAGTCACCCTGCCCCAGTTGCGCGAGCTCGCCCTTGGTGGCACTGCCGTCGGCACCGGCCTCAACGCCCACCCCGACTATGCCGTCGCCGTCGCCGCTGAAATTTCGACGCTCTCGGGCCACGAGTTCATTACCGCCCCGAACAAGTACGCCGTCATGGCCGGCCACGACGCCTTTGTCGGCACTTCGGGCGCCCTCAAGCAGCTCGCCGTTGCTTTCATGAAGATCGCCAATGACGTTCGCTGGCTTGCTTCCGGCCCCCGCTCGGGCCTCGGCGAACTGACCATCCCGGAAAACGAACCCGGCTCCTCGATCATGCCGGGCAAGGTCAACCCGACCCAGTCCGAAGCCATGACCATGGTCGTCGCCCATGTCATGGGCAATGACGCTGCCATCGGTTTCGCGGCTTCGCAGGGCAATTTCGAGCTCAACGTCTTCAAGCCCGTCATCGCCTACAATTTCCTGCAGTCCGTGCGCCTCCTCGCCGACGCCGCAAAATCGTTCAACGACAATTGCGCCATCGGCATCCAGCCCGACCGCAAGCGCATCAAGCAGCTCGTCGATCAGTCGCTGATGCTCGTCACCGCACTCAACCGCAAGATCGGCTACGACAACGCCGCCAAGATCGCCAAGACCGCCCACAAGAGCGGCGGCACCCTGCGCGAAACCGCGATCGAACTGGGCCTCCTCACCGGCGAAGAATTCGACGCCGAAGTGAAGCCCGAACAGATGGTTGGCCCACTGACGATCAAGAAGTAATTCTTCGCAACCGAACCCGAAAATGCCGCCCCTCACCGGGCGGCATTTTTGTTTGTGGGCTGGGACATTTCGCGCCTTGGCCCCGGCGAGCGCGCTGGTCTAGCATCGCCTCAACAAGAGAGGTGAATATCCGTCATGACCAATTCCAACGCCCGGCCCATGGCCAGAACGAGCCTCAAATGGTCGATGATCGACGAAGACCTCTCCATCCTCGACAAGTTCAAGCTGATCGCCGACCTCGGCTTTGACGGCATTGAGCTGGATTCGCCGAACGACCTGAACCAGGCCGAAATCCTCGCCGCCCGCGACGCGACCGGCCTCGCCATCCCCGGCGTCGTCAATTCCGCCCACTGGAAAACGCCCCTCACCGACCCCGATCTGGCCGTACGCGAAGCCTGCGTCGCCGCATCGATCGAAGCGATGAAACAAGCCAAGTCTTACGGCGCCGAAACCATGCTGCTGGTCCCCGGCGTCGTCAACGCCACGACCTCCTACGCCACCGCCTATGACCGCGCCGTCGAAGGCATTGATCGCCTCCTGCCGCACGCCGAAGAAATCGGCATCTCCATCGCGCTCGAAAACGTCTGGAACAATTTCCTTCTGAGCCCCCTCGAAGCTGCCCACCTGATCGACGGCTTCGATAACCCCCGCCTCGGTTGGTACTTCGACGTCGGCAACGTCATGCGCTACGGCAGCCCCACGGACTGGATCGAAGCCCTCGGCAGCCGCATCTTCCGCATCGACATCAAGGAATACAGCCTCACCCGCATGAACGCCGAAGGCCCCTGGAAGGGCTTTGAGGTCGAACTGGGCGAAGGCGACATCGATTGGGCCGGCGTCAACCGCGCCCTCGCCAAGTCCGGCTACAACGGCTGGGTCTCCGCCGAAGTCCCCGGCGGCAACCGCGAGCGTCTGGCCGATATCAAGGCCCGGCTCGATCGGATCGTCGGGCTGTAAGATCAGCCGCCCCGCCACCGGCGGTCATCCTCGGGCTTGACCCGAGGACACTGCACTTTACGGAAAGTATAGAACCCTCGGGTCAGGCCCGAGGGTGACGCGCGTGGGCGATCAGCCCCCAATCTCCGCCAGCATCCGCCTGATATTATTGAGCCCCACCTCGCACCCAAAAGCGCTCGGCTCCGCCCCTTCATATTCGAGCGACAAGAACCCGTCATAGCCCGAAGCCACGACGCTCTCGAGCAGCGCCTTGGTGTCGAGATCGCCATAGCCAAACACCGACCCGCGGATGAACTCCCCGCCCGCCGTCTTCAGCCAGCCCGGACCCGGTTCGGCGCGGCGCGTGTAAAAATCCTTCACATGCACAAAGCTCGCATGCGGCAGCGTGCGCCGCGTCGCGACATAGGGATTGTCGTCGACGCAGAGGAAATTGCCCACATCCACCGTCAGCTTGAAGTTCGGGTGCCCCACCGCATGATGCAGCCGCAGTAGCCGCTCGGCCCCATTCATGAAGAAGCCATGGTCCTCGACGCTGGTGACAACGCCATGCTGGGCGCCAAACTCCGCCACTTCCCGGCAGCCATCGGTGATAAACGAAAACTCGCGCTCGAACTCGCTGGCATCGGTCAGCCGCAGCGCCCACGTCACCACATCATGGCGCAGAAACTTCGCGCCGAACCGCACGC
>NZ_JBEVLL010000079.1:0-3715 GCF_040509215.1 Devosia sp. | reverse complement strand
GCGCGGGGGCGGCTAAACCGCCTCCGCCCTTTCCTCCAGTCCCGCCTTTGCGAGGCCGGCAAGATACTTCTCCAAGAGGTCCGGGTGCATGAAGCGCAGGCTGTCGCGGATGGTTGCCAGGTCAATTCCTGGCCGCTCGTGGCGGAATTTGTCGAGAGCCGCCTGAGCCGCCGTCATGTCGCCGAGCGCTGCATAATAGCTCGCCAGATCGCGGAACGGCCAGCTCAGGCCCGGACGTTCGGCGATGGCGCGGCTGGCAAATTCCACGGCCTCCTCCGGGCGGTCGGCGGCGAAATGGGCAAGGGCCGTGCCCAAGAGCATGTTGAAGGCAAAGGGGTCCATGGGGCTCAGGCGCAACGAGGACTGGAAGGCCTTGATGGCGTCGTCGGGGCGGCCGAGATAAACGAGCCCATAGGCTTTTCGCAGCCAGGCCCAGGCGTGGTTGGGGTCTAGCACCAGAGCGCGTTCGGCAAGGTCCTTGGCGCGGGCGACATCGCCGCCGATCTGCATGATGGCGGAGGCGAGCGCGGTCATGGCCGTGGGATTGCCGATGGCGGTTTCCAAAGCGCGTTCGATGGCCTTTTGCGCCTCGCGCCGCTCGCCGGCGATATCGTCGGTCCAGTTGTAGGCGATTTGCTGGCCATGGGCCCAACCGACAAGGGCGGCGGCGAGACCGTAATTGGGTTCGAGCGCCAGGGCCTGTTGCAGCAAGACAATGGCTTCGCGATTGGCGGCCGGCTGATGCGCCCAGAGTTGGGGCATGGCTCGCATGACGAGATCGTAGGCCGCCAGCGTATCGGGGCGCTTGGACAGCGCCCGCTCGATTTCGGCCTGGCGGATGGAAGGCTGGATGGCGCTGGCAACGAGCGCAGCCATATTGTCCTGCAGGTCGAAGAGGTCTTCCACCGTGCCATTGACCTTGTCGGACCAGATGTGGTTGCCGCTCTCGGTCTCTACCAATTGGGCCGTGATCCGCACCTTGTTGCCGACGCGGCGCACGCTGCCTTCAACGACATAGCGCACGCCCAGTTCGCGGCCCACCTGGCGCACGTCGAGGGCCCGGCCTTTGTATGAGAAAGCCGAATTGCGGGCGATGACGAAGAAGTCGCGAATGCGCGCCAGGGTGGCGGTGATTTCTTCGACGACAGCATCGGCGAAATAGGTCTGGTCGGCCTCGCCCGAGAGATTGTCGAAGGGCAGTACGACAACCGATGGCCGGCTCGAGGGGGCGAGGATAGGCGCGTCGTCCTTCTTGGGCAGGGCCTTTGCCGCCCCGCTCGGGTGCCAGACATAGAGATGCACGGTGCGGGGGATGTTCTTGAGGATGGTTGGCCCGATATCGGTAAAGACGAGATCGGTCTGGCCGCCGAGATAGGCGTGCATCCACTTGGTCACCGCCATGCCACCGGGCGGAGACACACCCTGCACGCGCACGGCGAGATTGACGCCATTGCCAAAGAGATCGTCGCCATGCACCAGCACATCTGCCATGACGATGCCGGCGCGCACCTGCAGCACTTCGCCGCCCGGCACCTTGATCTGGCGCTGATGGAGATCGCGCTGCGCGTCGGCCACCCAGTCGAGTGCGGTCAGCGCGCTGCTGAACTCGGCGAGGAACCCGTCGCCCATGGTTTTGAAGATGGTGCCGCCGCGATCGCCGATGTCCTTGGTGAAGTAGCCATAGGTCTGGCGGACGAGCCGCACGGTCTTGGGTTCATCGTGCAGGACGAGCCGGGAGAAGCCGACGACGTCGACCGAGACGATGGGAACCAGACGACGCTCGGACTTCACCATGAACGTGTGCTTTCGCAAGGGCGATCAAATCTAGCAGTTCCTGGCGTTGAGCACGAGACGGCGCTGTTGCCCAAAGTGGATTTTTGGCGCTCTACTTGAGATGGGCAAGTATAGGGGCGGGCGGCGTCATGGGAGCCTATATTCTGGTCATCGACCAGGGCACGACGTCCAGTCGCGCCGTGATTTTCGACGCTGCGCAGAATATTGTCGGCATGGGCAGAATGGATTTCACCCAGCACCAGCCCGCGCCCGGCATGCTGGAGCATGTGCCCGAGGAAATCTGGGCCACCTGCCTCTGGGCCTGCAAGACTGCCCTGCGCAAGGCCGGCATCACGGCGGCCGATCTTGCGGGCATCGGCATCACCAATCAGCGCGAAACCACGATCGTCTGGGACCGGAAAACCGGCAAGGCCATCCACAATGCCATCGTGTGGCGGGATATCCGCGCCGCCGACACCTGCCACCGGCTGCGGCAAAGCCAGCCGGACGCGGACAAACTGGTGCGCCGCCGCACCGGATTGATGCTCGCCCCCTATTTCTCGGCGCCCAAGGTCAAGTGGATCCTCGACCACGTTAAGGGGGCACGCAAGCGGGCGCGGCGGGGTGAACTGGCCTTCGGTACGGTCGATAGCTGGCTGATCTGGCGGCTGACCGGGGGCCGGGTGCATGCCACCGACGCCACCAATGCCAGCCGGACGCTGTTCTATGATCTGAAGTCCGGCGACTGGCATGCCGACCTCGTTGACCTCTTCGACGTGCCCGCGTCCATGCTGCCCAAAGTGCTCGATAGTGCCGATGATTTCGGGCTGACCGATCCGGGTGTGCTCGGCGCAGCCGTTCCGATCCATGGTGTGGTTGGGGACCAGCAGGCAGCGCTGATCGGCCAAGGATGCCTGTCGCTCGGCATGGCCAAGTCAACCTATGGCTCGAGCTGTTTCGCGCTGCTCAATACCGGCAACATCTGCGTCAATTCCCGCCATCGGCTGCTGACGACGGTTGCCTATCGGCTGGGTGGCAAGACCACCTACGCGCTTGAAGGGGTGATTTTCACCATTGGCGGAGCGCTGCAATGGCTGCGCGATGATCTGGGGATCATCAAGGATTGGCCCGAGGCCGATGCGCTGGCGGCCGCGTCAGATCCGGAGGAAGCGGTCTATCTGGTGCCGGCTTTTTCCGGGCTCGGTGCGCCCTGGTGGGACAATGAGGCGCGCGGGGCCATGCTGGGCATGACGCGCAACAGCCGTCGGCCCGAACTGGTGCGGGCAGCGCTCGAGGCGGTCGGCTACCAGTCGCGCGACATGTTCGAGGCCATGCGGCGCGATCTCAAGCTCGAACATGCCATGGTGCTGCGCGTCGATGGCGGCATGGTGGCGTCGGACTGGACCATGCAGTTTCTGGCCGACATTCTCGATCTGCCGGTCGATTGCACGCGCGTCCCCGAAGTCACGGCATTGGGGGCAGCCTGGCTGACGGCTTGGAAGACCGGGCTCTGGCCCGATGCCGAAAGCTTTGGGGCGCGGGGCGAATTTCACCAGGAGTTCCAGCCACGCATGGCCCCGGCGCTGCGCAAGGCAAAGCTCAAGGGGTGGCGGCAGGCGCTCGACAAGGTTCTTACGGGGGCGGTGGCGTTCGAAAGGGCGCGGCGCCCTTTCGGCTGAGCTATTGGCTCTGCGCGCTGCGCAGCGAGGCGCGCGAGGCTTCAAGGCCGGACAGGGCGTCGCCATAGCCGGTGGCGGCTACGGCCTCGAAGATGCGTTCGGCCTCGCGGAAACGGCGCAGGTGGAAGTAGCTCCAGGCACGTAGTGTCAGGAGATCATTGCGTTCGGGCGAGTTTTGGTGGCTGGCGTCCATCATGGAGTTCGCCAGTTGGTATTCGCGGATGCTATAGGCCGATGTTGCTTTGTGCTTCAGGTTGGAGGTG